>JBDTDI010000240.1:0-7769 GCA_039923155.1 Mycobacteriaceae bacterium
CGCTGCTCTACGGCCTCGGGGCGGACGGCGTGGTCGACGCGCTGGGCGTGGCCGCGTCGATGGCCTCGGGGGTGATCGAGGCCAACCGCACCGGAGGCACGGTCAAGCGGATGCACTGCGGCTGGGCGGCCCAGTCCGGGGTCAGCGCCGCGCAGCTGGTCGGGCACGGGTTCACCGGGCCACCCACCGTGCTGGAGGGGCGGTTCGGGTTCTTCCAGGCCTGGCTGCACGGCCACTTCGACCCCACGGCGATCACCGACGGGTTGGGCAGCAGCTGGTCGGTTCCCGGCATCTTCGTCAAGCCCTACCCGGCCAACCACTTCACCCACGCCGGCATCGACGCCGCCCGCGCGCTGGTGGCCCGCGGACTGGACCTCGACACGATCACCTCGATCGAGCTGGGCGTGCCCGCGGCCAACCTGCGCACCATCGGCGAGCCGATCGCGCTCAAGCGCACCCCGGCCACCGGTTACATGGCCCAGTTCAGCGGCCCGTACACCGTGGTGGCCGGTCTGCTCGGTGGCCACGGGCTGGGCGTGGGCCTGGACGACTTCACCGACGAGCTCGCCACCGACCCACGGCGGCGGCAGCTGATGGCCCTGGTGGAGGTGGTTGCCGACGAGGAGTGCTCCGCCATCTTCCCGCGACAGTTCCCGGCCGTGCTGCGGGTGCGAACCGCTGACGGCGACGAGCTCGTCGAGAAGGTGCTGACCACCCGCGGTGGGCCCGAGCGCCCGCTCAGCCTCGACGAGCTGGCCACCAAGTTCGCCGACAACGCCGGGCGGGTGCTGACGCCCGACGCCGTCGAGGCGGTGCGCACCGCCTGCACCGCCATCGACACCCTGGAGCGCGTCGACCCGGTCCTCGACCCGTTGCGGGAGCTGGACCCGCTCTGATCCTCACCCCGAAACCGATCACCGAGCTCACGGAGGAAGCCATGCCCGCCCTGGACCTGCTCATCAAGAACGTGCGCGTGGTGCGCCCCGACCACGACGAGGTGTCCGTCCTCGACCTGGGGATTGCCGGCGGTGTCTTCACCCGGATCGAGGCCGACATTCCCGCCGAGGACGCGGCCGAGGTGGTCGACGGCCGCGGCAAGCTGGCCTTCCCGGGTGTCGTGGACGCGCACCAGCACTGGGGCATCTACAACCCGCTCTCCGACGACGCGGCAAGCGAGAGCCGAGCCTCTGCGCAGGGCGGGGTGACCAGCGGCCTGACCTACATGCGGACCGGCGCCTACTACATGAACCGCTCCGGCCCGTATTCCGAGGTCTTCCCCGAGGTGCTCGCGGCGACCGCGGGCCGCGCCTACGTGGACTACGGCTACCACCTCGCACCGATCGAGGGACGCCACATCGACGAGATCCCCGACCTCATCGCCACCCACGGCGTGACCTCGTTCAAGATCTTCATGTTCTACGGCAGCCACGGACTGCACGGTCGCTCCGCCGACCAGGGCACGTTCCTGATGCTGGGCGAGGACGAGTCCTACGACTTCGCCCACTTCGAGTTCATCATGCGCGGGATCCAGAAGGCCCGGGAGGACGAACGGTTCGTCGACATCGCCGACACGCTGTCGCTGTCCATGCACTGCGAGACGGCCGAGATCATGCGCGCCTACACCAAGCTCGTGGAGCAGGACGGCACCCTGACCGGCCTGGCGGCCTACAGCGCCTCCCGTCCACCGCACTCCGAGGGGCTGGCCATCACCATCGCCGCCTACCTCGCCCACGAGACGGCGATGCCGAACATCAACCTGCTGCACCTGTCCTCGCGCAAGGCGATGGAGGCCGCCATGCTGATGCAGGGCACGTTCCCGCACATCAACTTCCGCCGTGAGGTGACGATCGGGCACCTGCTCGCCGACATCGACACCGCCAACGGGATCGGCAGCAAGGTCAACCCCCCGCTGCGTCCCCGCGACGACGTCGAGGCCCTGTGGGAGCACCTGCTCGCCGGCGACGTCTCCTGGGTGGCCAGCGACCACGCGTGCTGCAAGGACGAGACAAAGTTTGGTGAGCCCCGCGACGACGTCTTCCTGGCCAAGTCGGGGTTCGGCGGCACCGAGTACCTGCTGGCCGGGCTGATCACCGAGGGCCGCAAGCGCGGGCTGGCCGACACCGACATCGCCAAGCTGACCTCGTTCAACCCGGCGCAGCGGTTCGGCCTGCACACCAAGGGCAACATCGCGGTGGGCTACGACGCCGACGTGTGCCTCGTCGACGACACCGTCTCCCACACCGTCGCCGCGGCGGAGTCGGAGTCCGCCCAGGAGTACACCCCGTTCGAGGGCTTCCAGCTCACCGCGAAGGTGACCGACACGTTCCTGCGGGGAGGCGCCGTCCTCACCGACGGCGAGATCGTCGGCGAGCCCCGCGGGCAGTACCTGCACCGCCCGGTCCAGCGGTCCTGACCCGACCGGGTCTCCCGCCGGGGCTGCCGTCCGACCGGCGGCGCCCCGGCGACGACGCGGAAACGGTGATCACACCGGCGGGTTGGTTCCCCTCAGGAGCGGAAGCGTTGCTCCACCGCCTGCACCTCGGGCAGCCCGATGACGTCGAGGAACTCCTCGAAGGAGTGCAGGCCCGGCCCGTCGGTGGACCCGGTCTCCCGCAGCTGGTACAGCACCCCGCGCATGGCCGCGGTGGCCGCCATCAGCGTGCTGACCGGGAAGATGACCATCGCGAAACCGAGCTCGCGCACCCGGTCGAGGCTGATCGGCGAGGACCGTCCGCCCTCCACCCAGTTGAACAGCAGCGGCGTGCCCGCCAGCTCTCCGGCCACCTGCTCGATGTCGGCCACCGTGCGGGGTGCCTCCACGAACAGCACGTCCGCTCCGGCGTCGCGGAACTCCCGCGCCCGCTCGATCGCCGCTGCCGTTCCCTGGGTCTCGGCGACGTCGGTGCGCGCGATCACCACCAGGTCGGGATCGGAGCGGGCAGCGACCGCGGCGGCGATCTTGGCGCACATGTCCGCGGTCGGGATCACTTCCTTGCCCGTCATGTGACCGCACCGCTTGGGTGCGACCTGGTCCTCGAGCTGGATCGCGGCCACCCCGGCCTGCTCGTACTCGCGCACGGTCCGCACCACGTTGACCGGGTTGCCGTAGCCGGTGTCGGCATCGGCGATCAGCGGCACGTCCACCGCGGCCGCCATCCGCCGGGCGTTGTCGGCCATCTCCGCACCGCCGAGCAGCCCGACGTCGGGGCGCCCGAGCAGGGTTGCCGAGGTGCCGAAGCCGGTCATGTACACCGCGTCGAAACCGGCCTGGGCGACCAGACGGGCCGACAGCGCGTCGTAGGCCCCGGGCACCAGCAGGCCGGGATGGGCCAGCAGCTCGCGCAGCCGGGCGCGGGGGTTGGGTCGGGGACCCAGCAGGTCACTCATCACGGCCTCTCAGGTGGGCTGTTGTCAGGTGTGAAACGGCCTCGTCGAGGCTGACGACGTCGGCGTACTTGGCGTCCAGGTCGAACAGGTTCCCCTCGTGCAACGCCGCGGTGCGGTCTCCACAGGCGTCAGACACCACGATCGGCACGAAACCGTGCTGCAGGGCGTCGGTGGCGCTGGCCCGCACGCAGCCCGACGTGGAGAACCCCCCGACGACGACAGTGTCGACGCCGCCCGCGGTGAGGGTGGCGGCCAACGAGGTGCCGAAGAAGGCGGAGGCGTACTGCTTGGTCACCACCACCTCGCCGGTCCGGGGGGTGAGCTCGGGGGCTATCGCACCCATCTCGCTGTCGGCGTCGGCCGCGAACACCCTGAGTGCGGGCACCTTGCGGCCGAACGTCCCGGCGTCGGCCATCCCCGCGGTGTACGCCACCCGGGTGTGCACGACGGTGATCCCGCGCGACCGGGCCGCGACCAGCAGCTGCACGCACGCGGCCAGCGCGCGGGCACCGCGCTCGCCCAGGTCCAGCGGGCTGCCGGCGTGCAGGTAGGCCGCGACGACGTCGACCAGCAGCAGTGCCGGTCTGCTCCCCCAGCCCAGTCGGGCGCCGAACGGCTCGCTCACGTCCAGACCGGGCGCTGGGGCGCCGGCAACCCGGTCTCTTCCTGGCACGAGGCCAGGATCACGTCGAGGGAGGGTCCGCGGTCGAAGACGGGGAGCTCACCGCGGCCGTCCCGCAGCTGGGCCCGCAGCCCGAGGGTGGCCGAGATGTCGATCGCTCCGCCGTCGCTGACGACCACCCCGTAGCGACCGGCCCCGGTGGCGGTGACCAGCCCGCGACGCACCTCCAGCGCCACCAGGTCCGGGTCGCGCTCGAGCGGGTCGCCCCAACCGCCGCCGCCCCAGGTGATGAAGTGCAGCAGGTCACCGGCGGCCACGGCCACCCCGTCGCACTTGCTGGGCAGCACCTCGGTGGTGCCGTCGGCTCGATCGAGCACCTTGCGTCCCCTGGCCCCGGGGGTACCGCCGTTGACCCCCCACGGGTAGGTGAGCCAGCGGTCGTCGTGGATGGTGATGGTTCCCGGCTCGAGGAAGCGGTAGGCCACCTCGACGCCGTTGCCACCGCGGTGCAGTCCGGCGCCCCCGGTGTCGGCGATGGTCTCCCACGCCTCGATCCGCAGCGGGTAGTAGCTCTCCAGGAACTCGCAGGGGATGTTGGTGAAGCTGGGCCACAGGCTGTGCCCGTCGGGTCCGTCGCCGAGCGGGCGCCCGGGGATGCCGCCGAAGCCGATGGAGTACAGCTGGAACCACTCCCCCTTGCGATCCCCGGAGGTGTAGTGCCCGGAGAACATGAAGTGCGGTGAGGACGAGAAGCCGGCCGCGTTCAGCAGCGCCGGGTTGGTCTGCCCGAGCAGTCCGCCGAACAGGTCGAACACCCGACCGATCCCGTGGTTGCGGGCGTTCAGCGCCGCGGGGTGCTGCGGGCGCCAGAACGAGCGCTCCGGGATGGTCACCCGCACCAAAGGGTAGAAGCCGTCGTTCCACAGGATCTGCGGGTCGGCCACCGTGATCATGTAGATCCCGAAGAACATCCGGATGAGGTTCTCGTTGATGTAGTAGTTGATGGGCCCGACGGCCTGCGGGGAGGAACCGGTGAAGTCCAGGTGCACCTCGTCGCCGGTGCGGGTCAGCGACAGCACCAGCTCGTAGGGGCCGTAGCCAACCCCGTCGTCGCAGATGTAGTCGGTGAAGCTCAGCGTGCGCCCCTCCTCGAACACCATGTGCAGCAGCACCTTCATGGCGTCGTAGTTGCGCTGCAGCAGGTCGTCGAGGGCGCTGAGGTAGGTCTCGGTGCCGAACCGGGTGCACATCTCGACCACCCGGCGGCCTGCGGTGCGACACGCCGCGACCAGGCCGTTGAGGTCGGCCCGGTTCCAGTCGGGCACCCTCACCTGGTTCAGGATGATCGCCAGCGCGTCGTTGTTGAGCTGACCGGCGCGGTAGAGGGCGAAGGGCGGGATGACGACGCCCTCCTCGTAGATGGTGCGGGCGTCGGTGGGCATCGACGAGGGGGTCTTGCCCCCGACGTCGGACATGTGCCCGAACATCGAGCTCCACCCCACCAGGTGGCCGGAGTGGAAGATCGGCACCACCACGAGCCAGTCGTTGGCGTGGCTGATCGCCGCCCCGCAGGCGTAGGGGTCGGAGGTGAGCAGCACGTCGCCCTCGCCGATCTCCCCGGCGAACCCGTCGAGGAAGTCGGGGATGGACAGCCCGAACTGGCCGACGACCATCTTTCCCGACGGGTCGGCGATGAGCGGGAACTCGTCGTGCTGCTCGCGGATGCCCGGGCTCAGCGCGGTCCGGAAGAGCACCTCGTCCATCTCGTAGCGCGCGTTGCGCAAGCCGTTCTCGATGAGGTCGAGGGTGACCAGGTCGACCGGGACCCGGCCGAGGGTGTCGGTCGCGGTCTGGATGACGGTGGCCATGGATCAGCGCTCCTTCGCGGTGGGAACGGGGGTCAGCAGCAGGCTGCCGGAGGCGTGGGTGAGCGCCTGGTGGTCGGGCAGCACGAGGGTGGTGGAGTCCATCTCGGTGATCACGGCCGGCCCGAGCACGATGTCACCGGCGCGCAGCAGCGCCCGGTCGTAGATCCCGGCGTCGGTGAACGCCCCGTCGACGTAGATCGGTGACGTCGTGGTGCGGGCGGCGGCGGGGTCGCCGTCGCCGGCCGGGAGGGTGGTCGCCTGCACGTGGGGGCGGGGCCCGGAGACGGTGGCGCGGGCGTTGACCAGCTCGTGGTCGGCGGGAACCAGGAAGCTGAACAGCCGCTGGTGCTCGACGTCGAAGGCCTCAGCCACCCGTTCCAGCGCGTCGGGCCGCTCCAGCCAGGCGGGGTCGACGGTCACCGGGATGTCGAAACCCTGGCCGAAGAAGCGCACGTCCACCTCCAGGCGCACCTGTTGCTCGGCGACGTCGACGCCCTGCGCGGCGATGCGCGTCGCGGTCGCCTCCTTCAGCTCGTCGAGGATCTCGGCGAGCTCGGTCGCATCCAGGTCGGCGAAGCGACGCAGACAGGTCCGCGCGCTCTCGTCGCGGACCGACGTGGTGGCGTCGCCGAGCGCACAGAGCACGCCGGGCGAGGGCGGGATGACCACGGGCCACGCCCCGGTCAGCCGGCCCAGGGCGTTGGCGTGCAGCGGCCCGGCGCCACCGAAGGCGGTGAGCGCGAAATCGCGCGGGTCGAAGCCCTGCTGCACGCTCACCAGCCGCAGCCCACCGAGCATGTTCTCGTTGACGATGTCGATGATCCCCGCCGCGGCGGCCTCGGCGCTGGGGAGTCCGACAGCGTCGGCCACCGCCTGCACCGCGGTGCGCGCGGCGGCGGTGTCCAGCACGATCTCCCCACCGGCCAGGGCGGCCGGCAGGTAGCCCAGCACCACGTTGGCGTCGGTGACGGTGGGCTCGGTGCCGCCGGTGCCGTAGGCGGCGGGGCCCGGTACCGCCCCGGCCGACTGCGGCCCGACGCGCAGCGCCTTGGTCAGCTCGGGGACGTGGGCGATGGACCCGCCCCCGGCCCCCACCGTGCGCACGTCCACCGAGGAGGCCCGCACGGTGAGGTCACCGACCTTGGTCTCGCGACCGATCCGCGGCTGCAGACCCTGAACCAGGGCGACGTCGGTGGAGGTGCCCCCCATGTCGAAGGTGAGCAGGTCGCTGACCCCGCACTGCTCGGCGACCCAGACTGCGCCGGTGACCCCACCCGCGGGGCCCGACAGCAGCAGCGTCACCGGGTCGCTGACGGCGGCCGCGGCGGCGGACAGCCCGCCGTCGCTGCGCAGCACCGCGAGCTCGCCCCCCACCCCGCTGCTTCGCAGCTGCTCGGTGAGGGTGCGCACGTAGCGGGCCACCTGCGGCTGCACGTAGCCGTTGGCCACGGTGGTCACCGTGCGCTCGTGCTCGCGCATCTCCGGCAGTACCTGGCTGCTCAGCGAGATCGGCACACCGGCCAGGACCTCCTCGGCGATGCGAGCCACCGCCTGTTCGTGCGCGTCGTTGGCGAAGGAGTTGATCAGCGAGACGGCCAGCGCCTCGATCCCGTTGTCCCGCAGGTACTCCAAGGCCTCGCGCACCGCGTCGAGGTCGAGCGGGGTCACCTCGGTGCCGTCGCTGGCCATCCGGCCCGGTACCTCGACGGTGTTCTCCAGGGCCGCAAGGGGTTCCGGCTTGGGCCAGATGATCCAGCCGGCCAGGCCGCCGGGCACGAAGGAGCGTCCGATCTGCAGCACCTGGCGGAAGCCCTTGGTGGTGACGAGGCCGACCACCGCCCCCTTGCCCTCGAGGATCGCGTTGGTGGCGACGGTGGTGCCGTGCAGCACCG
>JBDTDI010000241.1:0-3684 GCA_039923155.1 Mycobacteriaceae bacterium
CAGCCCCAGGGTTGCCGGCCAGCTGCGCGAGGCTGCCGTGGCTCGCAGCCTGGCCGTAGCCCACGTCGTCACGCAGGTGGTGTCGCCGCTGCACCGAGCGTGCGGTCGGTGTCCCGGCATCATCCCCGCTGCGACTGGACCGCGACGATGACCCGACCGGAGCTGCCGCCCGACAGCAACGACTCGAACGCCTCAGCAACCGTGTCGATGCCGTCGAAGACGGTGTGCAGGCTGCGCACGACGCCGGTGGCGAACCAGCGCCCGACCTCCGCCTCGAAGTCGCCTCGCAGGTCCTCGTGCGCGGTCACGGCGAAGCCTCGCATCGTGAGCTCGGAGTAGATGAGGTTTCGGTAGTTGGCGGGGCCGCCGGAGCCGGCGCCGTCCACGGCACCGCAGATCACGGCCCGACCGCCGGGGTTCAGCACGTCGAGGGCTGCCTCGAGCTGCTCGCCGCCGACGTTGTCGAAGTAGAGGTCGATCCCGTCGGGGGCAGCATCGCGCAGCAGGTCGACCGCCGGTCCGTCGTGACGGTTGATGGCCCGGTCGGCCCCCAGCGTCTCCCTGAGCAGGGTGAGCTTCTCGGCAGAACCGGCGACGCCGATGACCGTCGCGCCACGGGCCTTGGCCAGCTGGACGGCGCAGCTGCCGACCCCGCCGGCGGCCCCCGAGACGTAGACGACGTCGTCGGGCTGCACGTTCCCGACGTGGATCATGCCGGTCCAGGCGGTGAAGCCGACGTGCCCGAGGATCGTCAGGTGGGCGTCGAGCTCGTCGTCGGAGCTTGGTGCGTCAATCTTGCGCAGCTCGTCGGCGTCGACGACGAACGCGGTGCGCCAGGGTGCCTTGCCGACGGCGAGGTCGCCCTGCTGCCAGCCCTCGGCGCAGGAGGCGAGGACTTCGACGACGGCGTCGCTGCCCGGCACGTCACCGACCTCGATGCCGGGCCCGTACGCGGTGCCCGGTCCCCCGAGCCGGTGCGCCAGACCGGCGTTGAGGCCGAGCCGACGCAGACCCACCAACACCTGGCCCGGGCTCGCCGTCCCGCTGTCAGCGTCGAACACCCCGAAGCTCTTGGCCGTGACGGTGTCCCCGGGTACTGCGGTCAGCTGAACCTCGCGGCACTTCACCCCACCGAGGGTAGGTCGTGGTGCAGCAGCGCGGTGTCGTGGCGTGTCCACCGGAGGCTCACCGCCGGCTCCCTGGCCACCAGCCGAGCACGTCACCCACACCGAACGCCCTGCCGGGCTGGGCGCGCTCGGGCACCCCCGCCACGACGGCCGCCTGGTTGTGCTGGGCCATCGACCCGCTGACCTCGTACTGGCTGTGGCCCACCGAGCCCGCGCGGGCGACCCCGTCCGGACTGGTTCCGGCCTCCACCGACAGGACCCTCACCCCGCCGAGCTGGTTGGGGTCGGCCCCGAACGCGCTCAGGTCGGCGACGGCGTCGCCACGGGCCTCCTCCACGAAGACGTGCCCGTCGGGCACCTGGAGGTCCGACAGCGTGCTCGTGCCGAGACCGGGTGAGCCGTAGAAGACGGCGTCGTCGACCCCGGTGCCCTGCTGCAGCGCGTAGCCGGCGGCCGTGCTGCCGTAGGAGTGGGCGGTGACGCTCAGGTGGGGGTCCGCGACGCGGGAGGTGTCGATGCCGTTGAGGAACGAGGCCAGGGCGGGTGCGGCCTGGCGGGCGGTGTGTCCGGTGGCGGCGGTGTCGGTCAGGTCGGTGTCGTCGTCCAGCTCCGACCACTGCGGGGCCTCGTACCCCAGCCAGGTCACCGCCGCGACGGTCTCCCGTCCCCGGCCCGCGAGGGCCAGCTCGCGCCACGCCTGTCCCACCAGCTCCGCCGCAGCGCTGTCCTTGCGGCCCAGGCTCTCCGCGACGGCGGTCGTCATGCCGGGCACACGGACCGCCACGTGGTCCGCGGTGTCGACGTCGCCGACTGCGACCGCAGCCCTGGGCATCTCCCCGGACTCGTCCAGCACCAGCAGGCGCCGGCCGGTCCGCGCGGCGACGGTCTGGACGGCCTGCAGGCAGCGTCGACGCGCAAGTGCGGCCTCGAAGCCGCCGGAGACGGCGAGGTCGTTCAGACGGTCGGTGGAGGAGCCCATCCCCAGCCGGCTGCGGGCCGCGACGGAGGCGCCCAGATCGGCCTGGTTGGCGGTGATCGCGGTCGCGAGCCGGGCCCGGTTGGCCTGGTCGCGGACCGCGGCGGGGATCCCGTCGGCGTTGCCGACCCACCCGGGGTGTTCCTGCCGCACCTGCACCCGTTGCGGTCCGGACAAGCTGTCCCAGTAGGCGTTCACGGCGGCGGGGGCGGCGCCGACGGGGGGCTGCGGCGGGCCGGTGGGGTGGACCCGGGCGAGACCGGAGAAGGCGGCGGGGGTGGTGCCGGCGTCGACGGTGTCTTGCACGGCGGCAACCAGGGCTCGGTCGAGGTCGACGTCGAGGTGGTGCGCAGCCCGCACGATCGCGGCCACCCGGTCGCGCAGCTCCCCCGCCATCCGGGCCCGGTCAGCAGCGAAGTGCTGGTCCGTGAGCACCGTTGGCGGGGCCTGGTCGCAGAGTGCACCGTCGTCGCCGACGGAGACGCAGTAGCGGGCCGCGAGCTCGTCGGTCTCGCGCAGCGCCTCCTGCACCGCGATGGCCTCCGCCTCGGCCTCGCGGACGGCGGCGGTCACGGCCTGCACCTGGGCGATCGCCCGGCGAAGCTGCTCGGTGATGCGGTTGCTCGCCGCGTCCGCGGCGGCGGCGCCGTGCCCCCGCCAGTCCGGGGGCGCCGCGGTGGCCTCGAGCTCGTCGTGCAGCCCGAGCAGGGTCCGCACCCCGACCTGCAGCTGGGCGGCGGCGACGTTCAGCTCGGCGGGTTGCCACCGCCGGACGTCGCCGATCCCGGGCACTACAGCTCCCACCTGGTCGCGCCCCGGAGCTCGGTGCTCGTCGCCTCGTCGGCGCCCACGTAGCTGGCCGCGGCGTCGGTCAACCGTTGGGCGTAGGCGTCGACGTCGCTGGACAGGGACCGGAGCCGGGCGACCCAGGCGTCTCCCAGCGTCGTGGCGGTGCGGGCGGTGGCGGTGTCGGGCAGAGCCGCAGCGAGCAGGTCCACCGGGCCCGCCAGGTGGAGCTCGCCGAGCCGCACCGCGAGGTGGGCGGCCGCGCGGGAGCAGCCGGTGAGCTCGACGGGAACCGTCTGGATCGTCACCTGGCCCACCTTCGGAGTCGTTGCGATGGTGGTGGGACGCGCCGCCCGCCGCTGCGCTTCCCGGCCGCCGCTACCCGCGGTGCCCGTCGTCGCTCGCTTGGCGCACACCGGTAATGGCTGCCCTTCCCAGCTCAGACCAGGGCGGTGCCGATCAGGCCGCGGCGGGTGACCAGGGCCGTCAGCTCGGCCTCGCTCAGCCCGTCGGTGCCGGACGGGCGTTGGGGCAGCACCATGTAGCGCGACTCCGCCGAGGCGTCCCAGACCGCGACCCGGGTGTCCTCCTGCAGGCTGACTCCGAACTCGGCCAGCACCGAGCGGGGATCGCGCACGACCCGCGAGCGGTAGGCCTCGGACTTGTACCAGCTCGGCGAGGGTCCGAGCAGGGCGATGGGGTAGCAGCTGCACAGCGTGCACACCAGCACGTGGTGCTCGGTGTCGGTGTTCGCCACGACCTTGAGCCTAAGGGCGGCCCCCTGCTCGTTCAGGC
>JBDTDI010000242.1:0-6902 GCA_039923155.1 Mycobacteriaceae bacterium
GCCGGGTGATGTTCGTGTCCGTCTCCCTCGCGACCATCGTGCCGGTGCTGTTCGTCGGCTTCTACGGTCAGACGAGCTTTGCCGCCCTGCTCGTCGGCGGGTTCTTCCTCGGCATCTCCGGAACCTCGTTCGCGGTCGGCGTCCCCTTCGTCAACTCCTGGTTCCCGCCCTCCCGGCGCGGATTCGCGGTCGGTGTCTTCGGCGCGGGGATGGGTGGAACCGCGATCAGCGCGCTCACCACGGTGAAGCTCTACACCAACGTCGGCGACACGGCGCCGTTCCTGTTCGCCGCCGCCGCGCTGGCAGTCTTCGCCGTGGTGGCCTGGCTGCTGCTCACCGACGCCCCGGGCCGCAGCGCCCCGACCGGGTCCCTCTCCGCCCGGCTCAAGGCCAACATCGCCCTGCCGATCACCTGGCAGGCCAGCATCCTCTACGCCGTCGCCTTCGGCGGCTACGTGGCGTTCTCGGTGTACCTGCCCGCCTACCTCAAGACCGACTACCAGCTCACGCCCGCCGACGCCGCGAACCGGATGGCCGGCTTCGTGGTGGTCGCGGTGCTGATGCGGCCCATCGGGGGTTGGCTCTCGGACAAGGTTGGCGCCGTGTGGGTGCTGGCCGCCGGTTTCGTCGTCGTCGCCGCAGGTGCCGCCGTGGCGGCCAGCCACCCCCTGCTCGAGCACGTGGGCACCGGCGCGTTCCTGTTCATGGCCGCCGCGCTGGGCTCCGGCAGCGGCGCCACGTTCGCACTGATCGCCAAGGTCACCGACCCCTCCCGGGTGGGTGGGGTGACGGGGCTGGTCGGCGCCGCGGGCGGGCTGGGCGGCTTCGTCCCTCCGCTGATCATGGGCTACGTGTACGGCCGCACGGAGTCCTACGCGATCGGGCTCTGGCTGCTGGCGGTCACCGCGGTCCTGACCCTGGCGCTGACCGTGACCGTGGTGCGGCGCACCGCGAGCGCCCACGCGGCGGACGGTGTCGAGGTCCCCGTGCGGACCGCCTCATGAGGCGGGCGCCGGCGCCAGCACGGTGCGGGTGACGTGGACGACCATCGCGACCAGCGTCAGCGCGAACGCGGCCAGCGCCACCCAGAGCTCCACCCGGCCGACCTCGGCCACGATCGGCAGGTGATCCGCCCGGCCGAGGGAGATCCCCGCGACGGCGTACATGCCGAGCGGGAACACGATGCTCCACAGGGTCGCCTCGTAGCGCAGCGGAACCTTGCGGATCCCGTGGCGCCACACCCCCGCGGCGACCAGGACCGGGAACAGCCACGTGGCGAAGGCCCAGAACACCACCGACAGCCCGCTGACCAGACCTCGGGTGGCCGCCACCATCGGAGCGTCGGCCATGTCGGTGATGTTGGCGCCCGCCACCACGGTGATGGCGACCGCACCCATCGCCACCCAGTACGGCGGGGTGAAGTCCTCCGGACCGAAGGGATAGTTCATCAGCCGCAGCGACACGAAGACCCCCGCGGCGACGTAGAGGAAGATGCCGATCGACCACGACATCACCGCGACCAGCCCCAGCGCGTTGCGTCCGGCGCCGACCACCGGCTCGAGGTCGGCGGCCGCGACCGCGATCGACTGGCTGGCCACCACCCAGATGAACCAGGTGCCGTTGGCGGTAGCCACCACCGGCCGCGTCTGCGGGCCCAGCACCGCCGTCCACGGCACGACGTAACCGAGCACCAGCCAGGCGGCGCCGGCGGCGACGAGCAGCCAGGCGGTGGCCTGGTGGTGGCCGTCCAGACCCAGGCGCACCCCCAGCACGTTGGTGCCGGCCACGAAGGTGAAGAACCCGAAGGCCCGGTCGGGGCGCACGAAGTCCTCCGCCATCGCACGCCGGTAGGCGAGCAGCCGCCAGCCGTTCAGCACGAGCAGCGTGACGAAGGACGTGACACAGATGCCGAGCAAGATCACCGACAGGCTGCGGTGGCCCTGCAGGTGCGTGCCCGTCGAGAGGATCCCGCTGGCCATGACCAGGGCGAAGTAACCCGGGGTCAGCACCGCGACCGCCGCACGAGTGCGAGTGATCAACGTGGTAGGCATGACTGAGGGTAGAGCGCGGGTGCGCCGGAGTGTTTCTCCAGCAGCAGGACTGGTTTTCCCAGGTGGACACGACGAGGAGGCGGCGCAGTGACGACGACCGAGCGACAGACGGGTTCCGGCGGTCCGCTCAGCGACACCCCGGTTCGGGGTGAGGGACCAGCGTGCGGGAAGGGTCGTCGGTCATGAGCGACACCATGAACAGCGGACTGACCGATGCACTGATCAGCACCCGGAGGTTCTTCACGAAGAACCAACCGGTCTCCGCGGACGGCCGCACGCTGCTCAAGATCGGCGGGCGTTCCGGAGACTCCTTCTACCGGGACCGCTGGAGCCACGACAAGGTGGTCCGGTCGACCCACGGGGTGAACTGCACCGGCTCGTGCTCGTGGAACGTCTACGTCAAGGACGGCATCATCACCTGGGAGACCCAGGCCGTCGACTACCCGACGACCGGGCCGGACAAGCCCGAGTACGAGCCGCGCGGCTGCCCCCGCGGCGCGTCCTTCTCCTGGTACACGTACTCGCCGACGCGCACCCGGTATCCCTACATCCGCGGTGTCCTGCTCGAGATGTACCGGGAGGCCAAGGACCGCCTGAAGGATCCCGTGCTCGCCTGGGCCGACCTCACCGAGGACCCGGAGCGCTCGTCCCGCTACAAGCGGGCCCGCGGCAAGGGCGGCCTGGTCCGCGCAACCTGGGAGGAGGCCATCGAGATCGTCGCGGCCGCGCACGTGCACACGATCCGCAAGTGGGGACCGGACCGCGTCGCCGGGTTCTCGCCCATCCCGGCCATGTCGATGGTGTCCCACGCTTCGGGAGCGCGGTTCGTCAACCTGATCGGCGGGTCGATGCTGAGCTTCTACGACTGGTACGCCGACATGCCGGTGGCCTCCCCGCAGATGTTCGGCGACCAGACCGACGTCCCCGAGTCTGGTGACTGGTGGGATGCCACCTACCTGATGATCTGGGGCACCAACGTTCCGGTGACCCGCACGCCCGATGCGCACTGGATGATCGAGGCCCGCTACCGCGGCCAGAAGGTCATCGTCGTCTCGCCGGACTTCGCGGACAGCACCAAGTTCGCCGACGAGTGGCTGCCGGCGGAGCCGGGCACCGACGGTGCGCTGGCGATGGCCATGGGCCACGTCATCCTCAAGGAGTTCTACGTCGATCGGCAGACGCCGTACTTCACCGAGTACGTCAAGAAGTACACCGACCTGCCGTTCCTGGTCACCCTTGACGAAGCAGTCGATGCGGCCGGCGAGGCCACGTTCACCGCGGGCAAGTTCCTCACCGCCTCCGACCTCACCGACGAGATCGAGCCCGAGCAGGAGAACGCGGAGTTCAAGACGGTGCTCGTGGACTCGGTCACCGACCGCCTCGTCGTGCCGTCGGGCACCCTGGGCCACCGCTACGGCGAGACCGGTGAGGGCAGGTGGAACCTCGACCTCGGCGACGTCGAGCCGAGGCTGTCGTTGATCGACGGCGCGGACGAGCTGGTGCAGATCGACATGCCGCGCTTCGACGCCGGTCAGGGCAACGTCGGCGTGGTCCGGCGTGGCGTTCCGGCCCGTCGGGTGGCCGGGCGGCTCGTCACCACCGTGTTCGACCTCATGTTGGCCCAGTACGGGGTCGGACGGCCCGGACTTCCGGGCCAGTGGCCCACCGGCTACGACGACGCCAGCTCCCCGAACACGCCGGCCTGGCAGGCGAGGATCACGGGGGTCTCGGCGGAGAAGGCCGAGCGCATCGGGCGCGAGTTCGCGCAGAACGCCGAGGACTCCAAGGGCCGGTCGATGATCCTCATGGGAGCGGGAACCAACCACTGGTTCCACTCCGACACCATCTACCGGACGTTCCTGACCATGACCACGATCACCGGTTGCCAGGGCGTCAACGGCGGCGGTTGGGCGCACTACGTCGGCCAGGAGAAAGTACGTCCCTTGACCGGCTACAACCAGCTGGCCAACGCCCTGGACTGGGTGCGGCCACCGCGCAACATGGTGCAGACCGCCTACTGGTACCTGCACACCGACCAGTTCCGCTACGACCAGTTCGGGGCGGACACGCTGACGGCCCAGACCGGCAAGGGCCAGCTGGCGGGCAGGACGACCGCCGACATCATCGCCCAGTCCGCGCGACTGGGCTGGATGCCGTCCTACCCGACCTTCGACCGCAACCCCCTGGTGATCGGCGCCCAGGCGCGGGAGAACGGCCAGTCCGCCAAGGACTACGTCGTGGACGAGCTGAAGGCCGGCCGTCTGAGCTTCGCCGCCGAGGACCCCGACGCGCCCGAGAACTTCCCGCGGGTGCTGTCGCTGTGGCGCACCAACCTGTTCGGGTCGTCGGCCAAGGGCAACGAGTACTTCCTCAACCACCTCCTCGGCGCGTCGCACACCATCAGCGCCGAAGAAACCGCGGAACGTTTTCGTCCGAAGGAGGTGAAGTGGCACGACGAGGCGCCCATCGGCAAGCTCGACCTGCTGACGACCCTCGACTTCCGGATGACGAGCTCGACCCTGCTCTCGGACATCGTGCTGCCCGCGGCGACCTGGTACGAGAAGCACGACCTGTCCACGACCGACATGCATCCGTTCGTCAACTCGTTCAACCCGGCGATCTCACCGCCGTGGCAGTCACGCACCGACTGGGACGCCTGGCAGCAGATATCGCGGGTGTTCAGCGAGCTGGCCGTGCGCCACCTCGGCACGCAGACCGACGTCGTCGCCGCACCCCTGACCCACGACACGCCGGATGCCATGGCCCTGCCGCACGGGCGGGTCCGGGACTGGAAGTACGGGGAGTGTGAACCGGAACCCGGCGTGACGATGCCCAAGATCATCGAGGTTGAGCGGGACTACACCGCCATCGGCGACATGATGCGGGCGATCGGACCGCTCATGGACACCCTCGGAGCCACGACCAAGGGCGTCACGTTCGACCTGACGCAGGAGATCGCCCAGCTCAAGGAGAAGAACGGCACCGTCCGGGGCGGCCCGGCTGATGGCCGGCCCGACATCCTGCGCGACATCCAGGCCTGCGAGATGATCTTGACCCTGTCGGGGACCACGAACGGACACCTGGCCACCCAGGGCTTCAAGACCCTGGAGAAGCGCACGGGCCGACTGCTGCACGACCTCGCGTCGGAGAACGAGGGCAAGCGCATCACCTTCGCCGACACGCAGCACGGGCCCGTGCCGGTGATCACCTCGCCCGAGTGGTCGGGATCGGAGACCGGTGGCCGGCGGTACTCGCCGTTCACCATCAACGTGGAGCGGCTGAAGCCGTGGCACACGTTGACCGGGCGGCAGCACTTCTACCTCGATCACGACTGGATGACCGAGCTGGGCGAGGGCCTGCCGATCTTTCGGCCGCCCCTGGACATGACCGCGCTGTTCGGCGAGCCCGAGATCGGCGCCACCCCGAGCCTGGGGATCTCGGTGCGGTACCTGACGCCCCACAACAAGTGGTCCATCCACTCCGAGTACCAGGACAACCTGTTGATGCTCTCGCTGTTCCGAGGTGGCCCGGGCATCTGGATGAGTCCCCAGGATGCAGCGAAGATCGGGGTCACCGACAACGAGTGGATCGAAGCGACGAACCGCAACGGCGTGGTCAACGCCCGCGCCGTCGTCTCCCACCGGATGCCGGAAGGCACGGTGTACATGTACCACTCGCAGGACCGGCTCATCGATGTGCCGCTGTCGGAGACCAGTGGTCAGCGCGGGGGCAACCACAACTCCCTGACCCGGCTGATGATCAAGCCGACGCACATGATTGGTGGTTACGCCCAGCTCACCTACGCCTTCAACTACTTGGGTCCAACCGGAAACCAGCGCGACGAGGTCACCGTGATCCGTCGCCGCAACCAGGAGGTGACGTACTGATGCGGGTACTGGCGCAGATGGCGATGGTGATGAACCTGGACAAGTGCATCGGGTGCCACACCTGTTCGGTGACGTGCAAGCAGGTGTGGACGAACCGCTCCGGGGCCGAGCTCGCGTGGTTCAACAACGTCGAGACCCGGCCGGGCCAGGGTTATCCGCGGACCTACGAGGACCAGGAACGGTGGAAGGGCGGCTGGACGCTGGGCCGCCGCGGCCGGCTGAAGCTCAAGGCCGGCGGGCGCCTGAAGAACCTCGCGACCATCTTTTCGAACCCCAACCTGCCCGGCATCAACGACTACTACGAGCCGTGGACCTACGACTACGAGAACCTCACCACCGCCCCGGCCCAGGACCACATGCCGGTGGCCCGACCCAAGTCGCTGCTCACCGCGGAGAACACGAAGATCAAGTGGTCCTCGAACTGGGACGACGACCTCGCCGGGTCCGTCGAGCAGGGACACAACGACCCGATCCTCAAACAGGTCGGCGACAAGGTCAAGTTCTCCTACGAGCAGGCGTTCATGTTCTACCTGCCACGGATCTGCGAACACTGCCTGAACCCCTCGTGCGTCGCGTCGTGCCCCACCGGCGCGATCTACAAGCGCGAGGAGGACGGCATCGTGCTCGTCGACCAGGATCGGTGCCGGGGGTGGCGACAGTGCGTGACCGGGTGCCCGTACAAGAAGATGTACTTCAACCACAAGACCGGCAAGGTCGAGAAGTGCACGTTCTGCTACCCGCGCATCGAGGTGGGTCAGCCCACCATCTGCTCGGAGACCTGTGTGGGGCGGCTGCGCTACCTCGGCCTCATGCTCTACGACGCCGATCGGGTGCTGGAGGCGGCATCCACCACGGACGAGCACGGACTCTACGAGGCCCAGCGGAGCGTGTTTCTCGACCCGAACGATCCTGAGGTCATCCGCGAGGCCCGGAAGGCGGACATTCCGGAGGACTGGATCGCGGC
>JBDTDI010000243.1:0-4135 GCA_039923155.1 Mycobacteriaceae bacterium
CGCCTACTTCGAGGACGCCCAGCGCCAGGCGACCAAGGAGGCCGGCCAGATCGCCGGGCTGAACGTGCTCCGGATCGTCAACGAGCCCACCGCCGCGGCCCTGGCCTACGGGCTGGACAAGGGCGAGAAGGAGCAGACCATCCTGGTCTTCGACCTCGGTGGCGGTACCTTCGACGTGTCCTTGCTGGAGATCGGCGACGGTGTCGTCGAGGTGCGCGCAACCTCCGGGGACAACCACCTCGGTGGAGACGACTGGGACCAGCGCATCGTCGACTGGCTGGCCGACAAGTTCAAGGCGGCCCAAGGCATCGACCTGACCAAGGACAAGATGGCGATGCAGCGCCTGCGCGAGGCGGCGGAGAAGGCGAAGATCGAGCTCTCCTCCGGTCAGAGCACGTCGATCAACCTGCCCTACATCACCGTTGACTCCGAGAAGAACCCGCTGTTCCTCGACGAGCAGCTGTCCCGCAGCGAGTTCCAGAAGATCACGGCAGACCTGCTCGAGCGGTGCCGCGCACCGTTCAAGGCGGTCGTCAAGGACGCCGGGGTCGCCGTGGGCGACATCGACCACGTGGTGCTCGTGGGTGGTTCCACCCGCATGCCCGCCGTCTCCGAGGTGGTCAAGGAGCTCACCGGTGGGCGCGAGCCGAACAAGGGCGTCAACCCCGACGAGGTCGTCGCCGTGGGCGCCGCCCTGCAGGCCGGTGTGCTGCGCGGCGAGGTCAAGGACGTGCTGCTGCTCGACGTCACGCCGCTGAGCCTGGGCATCGAGACCAAGGGCGGCATCATGACCAAGCTCATCGAGCGCAACACCACGATCCCGACCAAGCGCTCGGAGACCTTCACCACGGCCGAGGCGAACCAGCCCTCGGTGCAGATCCAGGTGTTCCAGGGCGAGCGGGAGATCGCGGCCTACAACAAGAAGCTCGGCATGTTCGAGCTGACGGGCCTGCCCCCGGCCCCGCAGGGTGTGCCGCAGATCGAGGTGACCTTCGACATCGACGCGAACGGCATCGTGCACGTCGGGGCCAAGGACCTCGGCACCGGCAAGGAGCAGTCGATGGTCATCACCGGCGGTTCCGCGCTGGGCAAGGACGAGATCGACCGGATGATGCGCGACGCCGAGGCGCATGCCGACGAGGACAAGGCGCGCCGCGAGGAGGCCGAGGTGCGCAACCAGGCCGAGTCGTTGGTCCACCAGACGGAGAAGTTCGTCGCCGACAACGAGGACAAGGTGTCCGCGGAGACCAAGGCCAACGTCACCTCGGCCATCGCTGAGGCCAAGGAGGCGCTCAAGGGCACCGACACCGCGCCGATCAAGGCTGCGGTGGAGAAGCTGGCCACCGTCTCCCAGGCCCTGGGTTCGGAGATCTACGCCGCGGCCGCCGAGGCCGGCGAGGCCTCGGCCCCGCAGTCCGATGACGGCGTCGTCGACGCCGAGGTCGTGGACGAGCCGAGCGACGGGGCAGGCGCCGGGGCCGACTCAGGGGCCGGTACTGACGGCCCGAGCTTCGAGAAGAAGGAGGGTGACGACAAGTGAGCCCGCGGGACTCCGAGGGTGTGCAGGAGCCGGTGACCATTCGGGACAAGCGTCGCATCGACCCGCAGACCGGTGCGGTGCGCGATCCCGGCCGGTCAGCGGGGCAGGAGCCACCCGTGCTTCCCCACGACGCGGAGCCCTCCGCGGCGGAGGAGGCCGAGCTGCTCGGCTCCGAGGCTGAAGACGGGAGCGGCGCTCCGGACGAGCTCGACCCGGTCCAGGTCGAGCTTCTCGAGCGCACGGCCGACCTGCAACGGGTGTCGGCGGAGTACGCCAACTACCGGCGCCGCGTCGACCGCGACCGCCAGGTCGTCATCGACGGGGCCAAGGCGCAGGTGGCGCTGGCGCTGCTGCCGGTGCTCGACGACCTTGACCGCGCACACAGCCACGGTGACCTGCAGGGCCCGTTGAAGTCGGTGGCGGACAAGCTCACCGACGCCCTCACCGGGCAGGGGCTGGCGGCGTTCGGCGAGGTCGGGGACGCGTTCGACCCGGCCCTGCACGAGGCGGTCGCGCACTCCGGCGACGGTGGTGCACCCGTGCTCGAGGTGGTCATGCGCCCGGGGTACCGCTTCGGGGAGCGTGTGCTGCGCCCGGCGATGGTCGCGGTGACCGAAGATGGGGTCGCGCAGGCCAGCCCTGGTGACGCGGGGTCCGAGGGGCCGGTGTCCGACCACCCGGTGGCCGCCCACACCGTGCCCGGCCCGACGACGGACGAGACGTGAGAGGAGGAGACGCCCGGTGAGTGCGCGGGACTGGATGGACAAGGACTTCTACGCCGACCTGGGCGTCTCCTCCGACGCGTCCTCCGACGACATCAAGAAGGCCTACCGCAAGCTGGCGCGGGAGCTGCACCCGGACGCCAACCCCGGTGACGCAGGGGCTGAGGCCCGGTTCAAGACCGTCTCCGAGGCACAGGGTGTGCTCAGCGACCCGGCCAAGCGCAAGGAGTACGACGACGCCCGCCGGATGTTCGCCACCACCGGTGGCCGGGGCTTCCCCGGGCGCGGCGGCGGCGGCGGCGGCTTCACCGGCGGCGGCGCGCAGGAGTACGACCTGGGCGACATCTTCGGCCAGGGCGGCGCCGCCAACGGGGGCCTCGGCGACCTGCTCGGGGGGTTGTTCAACCGCGGCGCCCGCCCGGGTGGGAGCCGCCCGCAGCGGGGCAGCGACGTGGAGACCGAGATCCGGCTGGACTTCGCCGAGGCCACCAGGGGTGCGGTGGTGCCCCTGCGGCTGACCAGCCCGGCACCGTGCACCACGTGCCACGGCAGCGGGGCCAAGCCGGGCACGCACCCGCGCACCTGCACAACCTGCGGTGGGTCGGGGATGGTCAGCCGCAACCAGGGTGCGTTCGGCTTCAGCGAGCCCTGCCGGGACTGCCGCGGCACCGGTGCGCTGGTCGACGACCCGTGCCAGGACTGCCGCGGGACCGGCGCGACCACCCGCACCCGCACGATCACGGTGCGCGTCCCGTCCGGGGTGGACAACGGCCAGCGGATCCGCCTCGCCGGTCAGGGTGAGGCCGGTCTGCGGGGTGCACCGTCGGGTGACCTGTTCGTCACCGTCGGGGTCAACCCCCACCCGGTGTTCGCCCGGGACGGCCACGACCTGACCATGACCGTGCCGGTGAGCTTCGCCGAGCTCGCCCTGGGGGCCACGCTGTCGGTACCCACCCTCGACGGCCGGGTCGGGGTCAAGCTGCCACCGGGAACGTCCGACGGCCGCACGCTGCGGGTCCGTGGGCGGGGGGTCAGCACCCGTGACGGGGTGACCGGGGACCTGCTCGTCACCGTCGAGGTGGCGGTGCCGCCGAGCCTCGGTCCGGAGGCCACCACCGCGCTCGAGGCTTACGCCGCGGCGGAGCGGTCCGGCGGCTTCAACCCCCGGGCTCGGTGGGCGGGGGCCAAGTGAGCACCGGGCCGGGAACCGGAGTGGATCCCGACGCCCGGGTCTTCGTCATCTCCGTGGCCGCCGAGCTCGCCGGGATGCACGCCCAGACGCTGCGCACCTACGACCGCCTCGGCCTGGTGACCCCGCACCGCAGCGCGGGTGGTGGCCGGCGCTACTCCCCGCGCGACGTCGCGCTGCTGCGGGAGGTGCAGCGCCTGAGCCAGGACGAGGGCGTGAACCTCGCCGGCATCAAGCGGATCATCGAGCTGACCAACCACGTCGAGGCGCTGCAGCTGCGGCTCGGGGAGCTGGCGCAGGAGCTGGCCGCCACCCAGGCCGCGGTCGCAGCCGCCGCGGCCGGGGTGCACGCGAGCTACCGCCGCGACCTCGTCCCGGTGCGCCGCGACACCGCCCTCGTGGTGTGGCGTCCCGTGCCCCGCTCCGCCCGCTGACCTCTGGCCTCTCGCCCCGACACCGCGATTCGCCCACTTTTCGCGGTGGTGGAGCCTCTGCGGACCGCGATTGGCGCACTCTTCGCCGTAGTGAGGGCAACCGGCACGGACGACACACGCCTCAGCGGCTGACCTTCTCATCCTCGACCGGCGGTGCCTGCATGAGCGTGCCCGCGCGCCGCTCGGCGAGGTAGCTGCGCAGCTCCTGGCGCACGACCGGGAGCAGCAGGTACACCCCGGCGAGGTTGAC
>JBDTDI010000244.1:0-2693 GCA_039923155.1 Mycobacteriaceae bacterium
GGTGCCGGGACCCAGGCTGGTCTCTCGCTGAACGCCTCCACCGTGGTGGTGAGCGTGCTGGTCGGAGTGCTGGTGACCGTCGTCGCCGCGGTGGTGCCGGCGCGGCGGGCCTCGCGCGTCGCACCCGTGGCGGCCATGCGGGGCGATGGGGCAGCGGTGTCGGGCGGGCTCCGCAGGCGGGGCATCGTCGGGGGCAGCCTGATGGTCGCTGGGGTGCTCGCCCTCGGCGTCTCCGTGACCAGGGACCCCGTGCCGTGGACGGTCGCCGCCGTCGCCGCCGTGGTCGCCGTGATCGGGATGCTGGTCGCGGCACCGCTGGTCACCCGCCCAGTGGTCAGCGTGGTCACCTGGCCGTTCGTCGCGTTGGGTGGGGTCGTCGGACGGCTTGCCCGGGAGAACGCCCTCCGGGTGCCTCGCCGCACTGCCGCCACGGGCAGCGCCCTGATGATCGGTCTTGCCCTCATCGCCGGGCTCTCGGTGCTCGCCTCGAGCGTCAGCGCGAGCACGTCCAAGGGTGTTGGCAACGAGCTGACGTCGGACTACGTGCTGGGCAACGGCGGCAGCCCCGTCCCGACGTCGGTAGCCGTCGCTGCGCGGAGGCTTCCCCAGGTGCAGTCCGCGGCCACGGTCAGCGCGGTGGATGTGCGTATCGGCAGCTTCCGGACGACGGCCACCGCCGCCACGGCCGCCGACGTGGGCGACAACTTCGTCGTGAAAATGGCCCAGGGACGCCTTGCCGACCTCGGCGGCCGCTCGGTGCTGGTCGACGCCTCCACGGCCACGGCGCAGGGCTGGCAGCTGGGGGATGGGCTGGACGCCTCTGTCGGGACCCTGACGGGTGAGCACCTCGTCGTCGGCGGCATCTACCAGGACAGCCAAGCCTTTGGGTCCCACGTGATCGTCGACCGGGCGCTCTACCTCACGGCCCTTCCCACCAGCCAGCAGGCGGACCTCGACGTGTTCGTCCGGGCCGTCCCCGGCGCCGACCTCGCCCTGTTGCGCACCCAGCTGACCGACGTGGTGCGCCCGTTCCTGGTCGTCTCCGTCCAGGACGGGGCGGAGTTCGCGGCCGCGGCGGGCTCGTCGATCGACACGCTGCTCAACCTGCTCTACATCCTGCTGCTGTTCAGCGTGGTCGTGGCCGTCCTGGGCATCGTCAACACCCTGGCGTTGTCCGTCCTCGAACGCACCCGGGAGATCGGGTTGCTGCGCGCCATCGGGCTCCGCCGCCGCCAGCTCGGCGCGATGATCACCATCGAGGCGGTCGCCACGGCCGTGTTCGGTGCGGTGCTCGGCACTCTCGTCGGCCTGGGGCTCGGGATCGCGCTGCAGCACGGCCTGGTGTCCCAGGGCCTCACCACCCTCGCCATCCCCTGGGGCCTGGTCGTGTCGATGCTGGTGGCCTCGGGGGTGGTCGGCGTCCTCGCCGCCGCCCTGCCCGCCATCCGGGCCGTGCGGCTCAACATCCTGCAGGCGATCGCCGCCACGTGAGCGCCGCTCCGGCGCCGGCCGCCTGTGTCCTGCTGTACTGGCTGCCGCTGGGCGCCGGTGCACGGTCGGTGGCGTGGAACGGGCGGACCTTCGAGGCCGTCGTCGCCCGCCACCAGCACCGCGCCGTGCGCGACCTCTACCACTCCGCGCTGCAGGTATGGGTCGACACCGCGCGGTTCACCATCGAGATGGCGCCGGCCTGGGCGGGTCCGGCCGGTGAGCGCGGTGTGGTGGGCGAGGGACCGGTGGGTGCTGTCGTGCTGGGCCGCTCCCGCTTGTTCCGTTACGAGATCCGCTGCTGGCGCGACGGTGTCATTCCCGATCTCGGTGATGCGGTCGGTGGGCCGCGACTCCTCGGTGAGGACCCGGCCGTTGCCCGCCACCTCCTCGCGCTGACCTCGGCGGTACCGCGACTGACCTGGGGGCGCGACGAGCGGGGGGTGGGGGAGATGTGGAACTCGAACTCGGTCACGTCCTGGCTGCTGGCGCGCAGCGGCCACGACCTCGCCACCACCGGCCCACCGGAGCACGGCCGAGCCCCCGGTTGGGACGCAGGATTGGCGGTCGCGGCGCTCACTGGAGGCGGTCAGGCTCCGCCTCATCAGGGGGCGGGGTCGTTGGGCTCTACCCCTGGGTGAGGGAATCGAGCGAGCATGCAGGTGAGGGCTGAGTGGCTCTCCGCCGTTGCGCCTCGACCTCGGCCACGTGGTTGGACGGAACGTTGTAGCGGGCCGCGGGCGAGGGCACGGGCAACACCCCACATCAGAAGGGGGCCGTTGTTAAAGACCGACCGAGCCCGTCGTCCTCTTCTGAAAACGGTTCTCGGCGACGACGATAACCACAGCACGGAGGCGATCGAGCCCGTATCGGGGTGAGGTCATGGCTCCACCCTCGACTCCGCCAGGCCCGTTCGGCAGAGTCGTTCTGCCCAAGCTGCCGTGACGGCGGTCCCGGCTCGCTCGTCGGTCAGGCCACGGACGACGAGCTGGTCGCCGACCGTCGCGACGCCGGGCGCTGACCGGGATCAAATCTTCACGACCCGTCCTGAAGCTAGTTCAACCCCGTCCGGTCGCGCCCCGGGGAGGGGCCGTTGGGCCCTGTGCTGGGTCCTCGCCCGCCCGCAGGCTGCGGGGGGACGTCGTCGGCGCTGCGCCGCGCGACCCTGTCGGGGAGGGGGTGCGCGATGTGCTGGTCCGCGACCG
>JBDTDI010000245.1:0-12557 GCA_039923155.1 Mycobacteriaceae bacterium
GGTCGGTGTTCGCCGAGCTGGACCGGGTGTGCAAGCCCGGCGCGATCCTGGCCACCGCCACCTCGTCGCTGCCGGTGGTCGAGTGTGCGGCGGCCACCAGCCGCCCGGGCGACGTCCTTGGTCTGCACTTCTTCAACCCGGCCCCGGTGATGAGGCTGGTGGAGGTGGTGCACACGATCAGCACCGGTGCCGACGTCATCGCCACCGCGGAGAAGGTGTGCGCCGACCTGGGGAAGGTGAGCGTCACCTGCTCCGACCGCGCCGGGTTCATCGTCAACGCGCTGCTGTTCCCGTACCTGAACGACGCGGTGAGCATGCTGGAGGCGCACTACGCCACCGCTGACGACATCGACACCGCGATGAAGCTCGGCTGCGGCATGCCGATGGGGCCTTTCGAGCTTCTCGACGTGGTGGGCCTGGACGTCTCCCTGGTGATCCAGCGCACGCTGTACCTGGAGTTCCGCGAGGCCGGTTTCGCCCCGGCCCCGCTGCTGGAGCACCTGGTAACCGCCGGTCGGCTCGGTCGCAAGACCGGCAAGGGCTTTCGCGACCACTCCTGAGCGCTCCGCCGCGTAACCTGGCGCCGTGCCTCGTCGTCGTCCCGCCCGACGCGAGAACCAGGCCCAGCAGCCGTCCGCAGGCCGGTTGGAACGGGTCGAGCCGGGTCCGGACGGTACCGACTGGCACGTCCGCGCGGTAGCGGGCAGCCGTGCGGTGAAGACCTATAGGTGTCCGGGCTGCGACCACGAGGTCGTGCCGGGCACGGCCCACGTGCTGGCCTGGCCGGGGGACGACTGGGGGGGCGCGCAGGAGCGGCGGCACTGGCACACCGGATGCTGGTCGGGTCGGGGACGGCGCGGTCTCACCCGTCGATGGTCCTGACCGGCTCCTCCGGCTCCGCTGTCTCCTCCTCGAGCGGCGCCAGGCTCGCGGGAACCGTCTCGAGCATCTTCTGCACCCCGCCCAGCTGATCGGCCACCCGTGCACGCAGCGCGGTGAGCTCACGGACCCGCGCGGTGGCCGCGGAGGTGCGGGCGTCGGCCTGCTCGGTCGCCCTCTGCAGCCTGCGCTGCGCCTCGGTCGTCGCGTCGCGGACCCGACGTTCCGCCTCCGCCTTGCTGGTCGCCTCGTCCTGCTGCAACGAGGCCAGCGCCTCGGACCGCCGGCTGTTCATGGCCAGCTCGAAGTCCTCCTCGATCCCTGAGCGCACGACCAAGGACTCGGCGTCGAGCCGCTCACGCTCGGCGGCCGCCGCGTCGGTCAGCTCCTGCGCCTGCGCGCGGGCCGCGCTCATCGTCGCGGTGTGCTCGGACTCCTGCTCCTCGCGCCGCCGCTCGGCGTCGGTGAGCCGCCGCTGCAGCTCCGCCCGCTGGTCGGCGGTGTCCTGCTCGACCACCGATCGGACCTCCGCGGCGTCCGCCTCCGCCCGCGCCCGGATCTCCGACGCCTCGTCCTGGGCCAGGCGCAACATCCGCTGCATGCGGTCACTGAGTCCATCGGTGTCCTGGGGGACCACGGCGAGCCGGTCCACCTGGGACCGGAGCGCCTCGATCTCGGCGCGGGCAGCGTCGAGCTGGCTGGCCCGCTCCGCCGCCTGCGAGGCCGCGGCGTCCCGGTCGGCCGCGGTGACCCGCAGGTCGGCGTCCGCACGGGCGAGCCAGTCGTCGACCTGGGCCGAGTCGTACCCCCCCTTGCGGACCACGTCGAAAGGCGAGGCCATCGGCAGGAAGTCGGCGTCGGAGGGCATGACGCCAACTTACCGTCGGTGGATGCCCCACCGACAGGACTCACACCTCGCGGAACCGGTTGATCGCCTGCAGGTGCTTGTCCCGCTTCTGCGCGTCGCGCACCCCCAGTCCCTCGCCCGGAGCCAGGCACAGCACCCCGACCTTGCCCTGGTGCAGGTTGCGGTGCACGTCGTAGGCGGCTTGACCGACGTCCTCCATCGGGTACACCCGCGACAGCGTTGGGTGGATCAGCCCCTTGTCGATCAGCCGGTTGGCCTCGAAGGACTCCCGGTAGTTCGCGAAGTGTGAGCCGACGATGCGCTTGAGGTTCATCCACAGGTAGCGGTTGTCGTAGCTGTGGGCGTATCCCGACGTCGACGCGCAGGTGACGATGACGCCCCCCTTGCGGGCGACGTAGACGCTGGCGCCGAAGGTTTCCCGGCCCGGGTGCTCCAGGACGATGTCGGGGTCCTCGCCGCCGGTCAGCGCCCGGATCTTCTTGCCCAGACGCTGCCACTCGGTCGGGTCCTGGGTGTTCTCGTCGGACCAGAAGCGGTACCCCTCAGCGTTGCGGTCGATGACCAGCTCGGCGCCCATGGCGCGGCAGAGGTCGGCCTTCTCCGGGCTCGAGACCACGCACACCGGGATGGCACCACCGTTCAGGGCCAGCTGGGTGGCGTACGAGCCGAGCCCACCCGAGGCGCCCCACACGAGCACGACGTCGCCCTGCTTCATCGCCGCGCCGTTGCGGCTCACCAGCTGCCGGTAGGCAGTGGAGTTGACCAGTCCGGGGGCGGCGGCCTCCTCCCAGGTCAGGTGGTCGGGCTTGGGCATGAGCTGGTTGGACTTGACCAGGGCGAGGTGGGCGAGCCCGCCGAAGTTGGTCTCGAAGCCCCAGATGCGCTGCTGGTCGTCGAGCATGGTGTCGTTGTGGCCGTCGGGGCTCTCGAGCTCCACCGACAGGCAGTGCGCCACCACCTCGTCACCGGGCTTCCAGCGGCTGACGCCTGGCCCCGTGCGCAGCACCACCCCGGCGAGGTCGGAGCCCACGACGTGGTAAGGCAGGTCGTGACGACGGGTGAGCTCGTTGAGCCGGCCGTAGCGCGAGAGGAAGCTGAAGGTCGACACCGGCTCGAAGATCGACGTCCACACCGTGTTGTAGTTGATGGAGCTGGCCATCACGGCCACGATCGCCTCACCCGGACCGAGCTCGGGGGTGGGCACCTCCTCCACGTGCAGCGACTCGCGCGGATCCTTGTCCGGCGTCGCCCGGCCCGCGAACATCTCGGTCTCGTCGGCGTGCACGGTCACTGCGCGGTACGAGCTCGGCAGCGGCAGCTCACCGACCCGCGCGAGCTGGTCGGACTGGATCGCTTCGAGGATCTGCTGCACGACGGGCACCTCCGTTGGTGTCTGACCACGCCCGGCTCGGGCGCCGGGGGTGGGCTGAGGTTACCCGCTGGTAACCCTCAGCGGGGCAACCCCGCGTCAGGGGCCGGTCGTCGGCCCCTGCAGCGCCGTCCTGGCTGGCTCGACCAGCTCGACCAGCACGCCTCCGGCGTCCTTGGGGTGCACGAAGTTGACCCGGGAACCAGCGGTGCCCCGCCGTGGGGTGTCGTACAACAGCCGAAGACCCTTTTCCCGCAACGCAGCCGAGACCGCGTCCACGTCGGTGACGCGGTAGGCCAGCTGCTGCAGGCCTGGACCCGAGCGTGCGAGAAACCGGGCGATGGTCGAGTCGGCGTGCAACGGGGCCAGCAGCTGGATCTGCGCCGAACCAGCGCTCGCGGACACCCCGACCATGGCCTCCTCCACACCCTGCTCGGTGTTGATCTCCCGGTGGGTGACCTGCAGGCCGAGCACGTCGGCGTACCAGGCGATCGCGGCGTCGAGGTCGGGTACCGCGACCCCGACGTGGTCGATGGCGGTGACCAGGGGGGCGATGAGCGAGGCGACGCTCTCGCTCGGGTGGTCGGGGTTCGGGTGCTCGGCCATGAGTCCACGCTATCGGGCCCCGGCAGCGAAGGTAGCCTGCGAGAGAACGTCATCCCCGCAGAGCGCCCAGGAGGTTCCAGTGTCGGAGTCGATGCCCGGTTCGGTGATCGTCGGCGGTGCCCGAACGCCGATGGGCAAGCTGCTCGGTTCCCTGAAGGGCTTCTCCGGGGCCGAGCTGGGCGCCATCGCCATCAGGGGTGCGCTGGAGAAGGCGGGGGTGGCCCCGGACCAGGTCGAGTACGTGATCATGGGGCAGGTGCTCACCGCGGGCGCGGGCCAGATCCCGGCCCGGCAGGCAGCGGCAGCGGCGGGCATCCCGATGACCGTGCCCGCGCTGAACATCAACAAGGTCTGTCTGTCCGGGCTGGACGCCATCGCGCTCGCCGACCAGCTGATCCGCGCCGGTGAGTTCGACGTCGTCGTGGCGGGCGGGATGGAGTCGATGACCCAGGCGCCGCACCTGCTCGGGGGCAGCCGTGAGGGGTTCAAGTACGGCGACGTCACCATGACCGACCACATGGCGGCCGACGGCCTGTGGGACGCGTTCACCGACCGCGCCATGGGCCTGATGACCGACGAGCGCAACGACACCGACCAGCTCAGCCGCGCCGAGCAGGACGCGTTCGGGGCCCGCAGCCACCAGCGGGCGGCCAAGGCGTGGGCCGAGGGCCTCTTCGACGACGAGGTCGTGGCGGTGTCCATCCCGCAGCGCAAGGGTGAGCCGGTCGAGTTCCGCTTCGACGAGGGCATCCGCGCGGACACCACGCCCGAGACGTTGGCCAAGCTGCGCCCGGCGTTCCGGCCCGACGGCACCATCACCGCCGGCACGTCCAGCCCGATCTCCGACGGCGCGTGCGCGGTGGTGGTGATGAGCAGGGCCAAGGCCGAGGAGCTGGGTGTGCGGCCGATCGCCGAGATCGGTGCCCACTCGGTGGTCGCCGGCCCGGACTCCAGCCTGCAGGAGCAGCCGGCGAACGCGATCGCCAAGGCCTGCGCGAAGGAGGGCATCACGCCCGCGGACCTGGACCTGGTGGAGATCAACGAGGCGTTCGCCGCGGTCGGGATCGTCTCGGCCCGCCAGCTGGGGATCGACGAGGACAAGCTGAACGTCAACGGCGGTGCGATAGCGGTGGGTCACCCGATCGGCATGTCCGGGGCCCGCATCACGCTCCACCTCGCCCTGGAGCTCGCCCGCCGTGGCGGTGGGGTGGGGGCGGCGGCACTGTGTGGGGGTGGCGGGCAGGGCGACGCGCTGATCGTGCGTGTGCCCAGCCCAGCCTGAGATGGCCGGTCCTCGGACGCGCCAGGTGGACGTCGGCGACCTCGTTGCCCGCGCACGGGACGGCCAGGCCCGGGCGGTGGCCCGGCTGATCTCGCTGGTGGAGGACGCGAGCCCGCAGCTGCGCGAGGTGGCCGCCGCACTGGCTCCGCACACCGGCCGCGCCCAGGTGGTGGGGCTCACCGGTCCGCCCGGGGTGGGCAAGTCGACGACCACCTCGGCCCTCGTCGGTGCGTACCGCGATGCCGGGCACCGGGTGGGGGTGCTGGCCATCGACCCGTCGTCGCCGTTCTCCGGCGGGGCGCTGCTCGGCGACCGGGTGCGCATGCAGACCCACGCGACCGACGACGGGGTGTTCATCCGGTCGATGGCCACGCGCGGGCACCTCGGGGGGTTGTCCTGGGCCACCCCGCAAGCCCTGCGGGTGCTGGACGCCGCGGGCTTCGACGTGGTCCTGGTGGAGACGGTGGGGGTGGGCCAGTCGGAGGTGGACGTCATCTCCCTGGCCGACACGACGCTGGTGCTGCTCGCGCCGGGAATGGGTGACGGGGTGCAGGCCGCCAAGGCCGGGATCCTGGAGATCGCAGACGTGTTCGTGGTGAACAAGTCCGATCGCGAGGGCGCTGACACCACCGTCCGTGAGCTCAAGCACATGATCTCGCTGGGTCGTCGGGAGCACACCGGCCCGTCCTGGCGGGTCCCGGTGGTCAAGACGGTGGCCTCGGAGGGGACCGGGGTGCCGGACGTGGTGGCCGCGGTGGCTGCGCACCGGGACTGGATGCTCACCTACGGTGAGCTCGACGTCCGTCGCACCGGACGAGCGCGCGCGGAGATCGAGGCCATCGCGTTGGCGGCGCTGCGGGAGCGGATGGGCGCGGTGACCGGGAGCGCGGCGCTGGCGGCGCTGGCGGCCGACGTGGCCACCGGGCGGGGCGACCCCTACGCGGCCGCCGACGAGCTGGTGGCGGAGATCGGCGCCGAGGGCTCTCGCGCCGGGGCGTGAGCAAGGCGACACCGTCGAGGGGGCCGGGAGCGCCGCGGGGTGGGCACACTGGCGGGCATGCCTGCGCTCTTGGACGTCAGCACCCCGGCCACCCGTTTCCGCCTCGCCGCCGTGATCGAGGCGATCACCTGGGCCGCGCTGTTGACGGCCATGTTCTTCAAGTACGTGGTGCGCGCGGGCGGTGAGGGGGGCGTGCCCGTGGTGGGCCCGATCCACGGTGGGTTCTTCGTCCTCTACGTCGTCACCGCGGTGCTCGCGGCCCGGCAGCTGCACTGGGACGCTCGGACGACCCTGTTGGCCCTGGTGGCGAGCGTCCCGCCCTTCGGATCGATCGTCTTCGAGCGCTGGGCGGTGCGCACCGGGCGCCTGGAGCTGCAGGGTCTCCGCGTCGCCCCCTGAGAAGTGACAGTCTGGGGACATGATCGTCGCCTTCAGCGTCAGCCCGTCCAGCCCCGACCCGTCCGGCAGCGTGAGCGAGGCGGTCGCTGCCGCGGTCCGGGTGGTCCGCGAGTCGGGCCTGCCGCACGAGACCAGCTCGATGTTCACCTCCGTCGAGGGCGAGTGGGACGAGGTGATGGACGTGGTGAAGCGGGCCGTCGCCGTGGTGGCCGAGGCGTCCCCGCGCACCAGCCTGGTGCTCAAGGCCGACATCCGTCCCGGCTACACCGGTCAGCTCACCGCCAAGGTGGAGCGGATCGAGGAACGTCTGCGCCAGCACTGAGCCGAGCGGTGGACCGTGATGCTCGGACGTCCTACGATCGAGCCCATCCCGCCCCTGGAGGACGCATGAGTGCCGTTGACCCGACCCGTACCAGGTTCGACGCCGCCACGGCGTACGACAGCGGGGATCCCGACACCGGCGGGCCCGCCCAGGCCCGTGCGCGCTGGGAGCAGCGCTACGCCGACGCGGAGGCCGCTGGCCGCGTCCGGGACGCCGACTTCACGACGCTGTCCGGGGAGACGGTGGAGCCGGTCTACGGCCCGCGCCCGGGGGAGACGGTCGAGGGCTTCGAGCGCATCGGCTACCCCGGGGAGTACCCGTTCACCCGCGGCCTGCACGCCACCGGGTACCGCGGCAAGCCGTGGACCATCCGGCAGTTCGCCGGCTTCGGCAACGCCCACCAGACCAACGAGCGCTACCGACACATTCTCGAGGCGGGTGGTGGGGGGCTCTCCGTCGCCTTCGACATGCCCACCCTGATGGGCCGCGACTCCGACGAAGAGCTGAGCCTGGGTGAGGTGGGGCACTGTGGGGTGGCCATCGACTCCGCCGCCGACATGGAGGTGTTGTTCGCGGGGATCCCGCTCGGCGAGATCACCACGTCGATGACGATCAGCGGCCCGGCCGTGCCGGTGTTCTGCATGTACCTGGTCGCCGCCGAGCGGCAGGGCGTGGACACCGCCACGCTCGACGGCACGCTGCAGACCGACATCTTCAAGGAGTACATCGCGCAGAAGGAGTGGCTGTTCACCCCGGAGCCGCACCTGCGTCTCATCGGTGACCTGATGGAGCACTGCAACGCCGAGATCCCCCGTTACAAGCCGATCAGCGTGTCCGGCTACCACATCCGTGAGGCGGGGGCCACGGCCGCGCAGGAGCTCGCGTTCACCCTCGCCGACGGCTTCGGCTACGTGGAGCTGGGGCTCGCCCGGGGTCTGGACATCGAGAGCTTCGCCCCGGGGCTGAGCTTCTTCTTCGACTCCCACCTCGACTTCTTCGAGGAGATCGCGAAGTTCCGCGCGGCGCGCCGCATCTGGGCCCGGTGGCTGCGCGACGTGTACGGCGCACGGAGCGCCAGGGCGCAGTCGCTGCGCTTCCACACCCAGACCGCCGGGGTGTCGCTGACGGCGCAGCAGCCGGACAACAACGTGGTGCGCACCGCGGTCGAAGCCCTCGCCGCGGTGCTCGGGGGGACGAACTCGTTGCACACCAACGCCCTGGACGAGGTGCTGGCCCTGCCGAGCGAGAAGGCGGCCCACCTGGCGCTGCGCACCCAGCAGGTCATCGCCGAGGAGACCGGGGTGCTGAACGTGGCTGACCCCCTTGGTGGTTCCTGGTACGTGGAGGCGTTGACCGACGCCATCGAGGCCGACGCGGAGAAGATCTTCGACCGGATCAAGGACTTGGCCCGGCTGGAGGTGCCCAGCGGTGTCTTCCCGGTGGGGGGAATGACCTCGGGCATCCTGCGGGGCATCGAGGACGGCTACTTCACCGGTGAGACCGCGGACGCCGCCTTCGCCTACCAGAGGGCGCTGGAGACCGGGCAGAAGAAGGTCGTCGGGGTGAACACGCTGACCGGCGCGGTGGATGCGCCGCTGGAGATCCTGCGGGTCAGCCACGAGGTGGAGCGGGAACAGGCCGCCACCCTCGCCCAGCGGCGCGCCGCGCGGGACGACGCCGAGGTGCACCGCCGGATCGAGACCATGGTCGAGGCGGCCAAGGGGGACGACAACCTGGTGCCGTCGATGCTGGAGGCGGTACGGGCCGAGGCGACCCTCGGTGAGATCTGTGGCGCGTTGAAGGACGTGTGGGGGGTCTACCGCGATCCCGGCCGCTTCTGAGCACTCCCCTGTGTCCGACGGCGGCCGCCGTGCCAGGATTGGGCCTGTGAGCAGACCTGGCGCGCGTCCCCCCGCACCTCCCGTCGCCATGGCCGCGGCCATGGCTGGTGCCGTCGACCTGTCCGGGCTCAAGGCCCGCGCGAGCGCTCCGGAGGGCGTGCCCCGGAGGGCCTCCACGTCGCCCCACGTGGTCGAGGTGAGCGAGGAGAGCTTCCAGGCCGACGTCGTCGAGGCCTCGATGCAGACCCTGGTGGTGGTCGACCTGTGGTCGGCACGCAGCGACACCAGCACCCAGCACTCCGCCCTGCTGGAGAAGCTGGTCGCCGCCGACAACGGCGCTTGGTTGCTGGCCCGGGTCGAGGTCGACACCCAGCCCCGGATCGCCGAGCTGTTCGGGGCGCAGTCGTTGCCGACCACCGTCGCCGTGGCGGCGGGCCAGCCCGTGCAGGCGTTCTCGGGGGCGCAGCCCGAGGCGCAGCTGCGGAGCTGGATCGACGGGTTGATCTCGGCGCTGGCCGAGCAGCTGCCGGGGACCAAGGCTGCGGCAGGGGACCGTGCGGAGGCCGAGCCGCTCCCGCCGGACCCGCGCTTCACCGCCGCCGAGCAGGCGCTGGACGCCGGGGACTACGACGGTGCAGTCGCGGCGTACGAGCTGGTGCTCAACGCCGAGCCGGCCAACCTGGAGGCGCGCTCTGCCCTGGCGCAGGTGCGGTTCATCCAGCGCGTGGCCACGGTGCCACCCGATGCCGTGGCCGTCGCTGACGCCGCCCCCGACGACACCGACGCCCAGCTCGTCGCCGCGGACGCAGAGGTCGCCGGCCAGCAGATCGAGGCGGCCTTCGACCGTCTGGTGGGTCTCGTCCGGCGGGCGGGCGCAGGGGACACCCGTGACGCGGCCCGCGCCCGGTTGCTGAGCCTGTTCGAGCTGTTCGACCCCGCCGAGCCGTTCGTCGTCGCGGCCCGGCGCAAGCTGGCGTCGGCGCTCTACTGAGCCACGCCGGCCCGCACCGTCCTGGTGCTCGCCGACGAGGTTGACCGGGCCAGGTGGCGAGGTCGCGCCGCGCTGCGGGGTGGACGAGTGCCGGTCATCGCGCCGTCCAACCGTTGTCCATGATGACGGGCGCACCGGTGAAGGACCGGCCGTGGGGACCGATGATCAGCGACGCCACCTCGGCCACCTCCGCTGCTTCGATGAGCCGCTTCACGGGCTGGGCGGCGAGGATGACGTCGTTCAGGACCTCGTCCTCGGACAGTCCGTGAGCGGCAGCCTGGGCCGCGATCTGCTGCTCGACCAGGGGTGTCCTGACGTAGCCCGGGCAGATCGCGGAGGCCGTGACGCCGTGGTCGGCCCCTTCGAGCGCGAGCGTCTTGACCAGCCCGAGGACGCCGTGCTTGGCGGCCACGTAACCGGACTTGAACGGTGAGGCCACCAGAGCGTGAGCCGAGGCGACGACGACGAAACGGCCACCATCGGGGGCGTCGAGCAGCGACGGCCAGCCGTACCGGGCCAGCAGGAACGGACTGGTCAGCAGCAGCGCGATCAGCCGGTCCCAGGTGTCCTCGGGGAACTGTGGCACGGGGGCGACGTGCTGGAACCCTGCGTTCGCGACGATGACGTCCAGTCGCCCGAACCGCTCCAGGGCCGTCTCGACCGCGAGCCGGTTGCCGTCGCGGGTCGTGAGGTCGGCCGACACCCAGTGGGCGGCGCCCCCGACGTCGGCCGCCTGCAGATCGACGCCGAGGACATCGATGCCGTCCCTCGCGAGGCGGGTGGCGATGGCAGCGCCGATACCGCTGGCTGCTCCCGTGACGATCGCGCTGCGCCGATTCGAACCAGTCATCTGTCGTCCTTCGCTGGGAGGGTCGCGCCCCGACGTCCGGGCACCGGACCCGGTCGCCGTCGTTGCTCGCCTGATCGCCCGTCAGGACCAGGTGCTGTCCAGGGTCCTCGACGCTGAGGTCGTTGATCTAGTGTGTGATGTTAGACACGTCAGGCGGTAGGTTTCAGATTCTCTCGTGGAAGAGGAGCGGTCATGAGCAGCACCGCCGACGGACCAGCAACGGTCGAGGAGTCGGTCGGCGGCGGGGAGGACGCAGGATCTCCGCGCCTCGGGGATGCGGTGGGTGCCCTGGCGGGGGCGTTCGGGCAGGGTCGGGTCGTCGCTCGCGAGACGGCCCGTCTGGGCCGGGAGCTGGTGAAGATCACCGTGGGCAGGTCCGAGGTGGCTCCTGCCCGGAGCGACCGGCGCTTCCTCGACCCGGCGTGGACGGTCAACCCGCTCTACCACCGGGTCGAGCAGGGCTACCTGGCCTCGACGAAGGCCGTCGGTGGGGTCCTCGAGGAATGGGGACGTCACACCGACCAGCGCCGCGCGTACGAGGCGTCGTTCGCGGCGAGCATCCTGACCAGCGCCTTGGCCCCGACCAACTTCCTGCCGACCAACCCGGCGGCGACCAAGGAGGCGTTCGACACCGCCGGGATGAGTCTGCTGCGGGGTGCTCGCAACTTCGCCTCCGACCTGCGCCGCAACGGGGGCATGCCCTCGATGGTGGAGCCCGGCGCGTTCACGGTGGGAACTGACCTGGCGCTGAGCCCCGGGGCCGTGGTCTCCCGCGACCCGGTGGCCGAGGTCCTTCAGTACACGCCGACGACGGCAAAGGTGTACGAGCGGCCGGTGCTGGTGGTGCCCCCGCCGATCGGCCGGTTCTACTTCCTCGACCTGCGCCCGGGGCGGAGCTTCGTGGAGCACGCGGTGGCTCAGGGACTGCAGACGTACATGATGTCCTGGCGCAACCCGCAGGCTGAACAGGGGGACTGGGACCTGGACACCTACGCAGCCCGGGTCTCGGTCGCGATCGACGAGGTTCGGGAGATCAGCGGCCACGACGACGTGAACGTGATCGGGTTCTGCGCGGGCGGGATCATCGCCACCACGCTGCTGAACCACCTTGCCGCCCAGGGGGACCAACGGGTGCACAGCATGTCCTACGCGGTGACGATGCTCGACTTCGGTGATCCGGTGCAGCTCACGGCCTTCGCCGGCCCGCGGCTGGTGCGCTTCGCCAAGGGGCGCTCCCGTCGCAAGGGCGTGATCAGCGCGCGGGACATGGGCAGCGCGTTCACCTGGATGCGCCCGGACGACCTGGTGTTCAACTACGTCGTCAACAACTACCTGATGGGCCGCAAGCCCCCCGCCTTCGACATCCTCGCGTGGAACGCGGACGGCACGAACCTGCCCGGGGCGCTGCACGGACAGTTCCTCGACATCTTTGCCGGCAACCTCCTGGCCGAGCCCGGGGCGATGACGGTCCTGGGCACGCCGATCGAGCTGGCGCGGATCACGGTGCCCACCTTCGTCTCCGGTGCGATCGCCGACCACCTCACCGCGTGGAAGAGCTGCTACCAGACCACCCAGATGCTCGGCGGCGACAGCACCTTCATCCTCAGCTCCTCCGGGCACATCGCCAGCCTGGTCAACCCACCCGGCAACCCCAAGTCCCACTACTGGGAGGGAAGCAAGCCGGGGCCCGACCCGGAGGCTTGGCTCGAGAAGGCGACCCGGAGACAAGGGAGCTGGTGGCAGCCCTGGGCGGCTTGGGAGGCCAAGCGATCGGGCCGCAAGATCACGGCGAGCACGACGCTGGGCAGCAACGATCACCCCCCGCTCGACCCTGCCCCGGGGCGCTACGCACGGGACCTGCCGCCCGCGTAGCTTCCCGAGGCGCTCTCGACCCGACCGAAGTTGAACGAAGACCGAAGGAGATCACCATGACGGCGACGACTGTGGATCAGGCCGGTGGATCCGACCCCGCGGAAGTTCACGGATCCAAGCTCCGGGGGCGGGTTGCCTTCGTGACCGGGGGCACCCGCGGGATCGGCGCCGCCATCACCCGCAGCCTGGCCAGCCAGGGCGCGACGGTAGCGGCCGGGTACGGAAAGAACGGTGACCGGGCAAGGGAGTTTCTGGCGGACCTGGCGAACGTCGCCCAG
>JBDTDI010000246.1:0-14444 GCA_039923155.1 Mycobacteriaceae bacterium
GCTTGACCACGCCGTCGACCTCGGTGCGCAGGTCCAGGTCCGAGGGATCGAGCACGGTCTCGATCCACGGGCCGAGCGGACAGAACGTGTCGTGGCTCTTCGCCCGGGTCCACTGACCGTCGGCGACCTGGTGGTCGCGGGCGGTGACGTCGTTGGCGATGGTGTAGCCGAGCACCACGTCGAGGGCCCGCTCGGCCGTGACGTCCTTGCACGGGCGTCCGATGACGACGGCGAGCTCGCCCTCGAAGTGCACCGTCTCTGCCGTCGGTGGCAGGACGATGGGCACGCCGGGCCCGATGATCGTGGTGCTGGGTTTCATGAAGATGACCGGGTCGGCCGGTGGCGCGGCGTCCGCACCGCCCATCTCGGCGACGTGGTCGGCGTAGTTCTTGCCCACGCAGACCACCTTGGAGGCCAAGATCGGCGCCAGCAGGCGCACGTCGTCCAGCGGCCAGGACCGACCGGTGAACGTGGGCGTGCCGAAGGGGTGCTCGGCGATCTCCCGCGCGGTGCGCTCGCTTCCCTCTCCCTCGATGCTCACGAAGGCAACCCCGTCAGGGCTGGCAATACGTCCCAGTCGCATGGTTGACCAGCCTACGGTCCCCGATCGAGGTCGTCAGACGGTGGAGACCAGCGCAGCGAGCCGGTCACCGATGGCCATGGTGCTGCCCGACCGGTTGGGGTCGCGGGTCGCGAGGTCGAAGGCGACGGCGGCCTGGATCCGTCGGGCGGCGTCCCCGCGATCCAGGTGGTCGAGCAGCAGGGCCACCGAGAGCACCGCAGCGGTGGGGTCGGCGAGCCCTTGGCCGGCGATGTCGGGGGCGCTGCCGTGCACGGGCTCGAACATGCTGGGGTTCGCGCCGCTCCCGTCGATGTTGCCGCTGGCGGCCAGGCCGATTCCTCCGGTGACCGCGGCGGCAAGGTCGGTGATGATGTCGCCGAACAGGTTGTCGGTGACGATGACGTCGTAGCGGCCCGGGTCGGTGACCAGGTGGATGGTCGCCGAGTCCACGTGCTGGTAGTCCACGGTCACGTCAGGGTGCTCGAGGGAGACCTCCTCGACCACTCGGGACCACAACGAGCCGGCGTGGGCCAGGACGTTGGTCTTGTGCAGCAGGGTCAGGTGCTTGCGGCGGTCCTCCGCACGGGCGAAGGCGTCACGCACCACCCGGTCGATGCCGAACCAGGTGTTCAGGCTCACCTCGGTGGCCACCTCCTGGTGGGTGTCGCGTCGCAGCACACCCCCGTTGCCGGTGTACGGCCCCTCGGTGCCCTCTCGAACGACGACGATGTCGATGTCACCGGGGTTGACCAGGGGTGAGCGGACCCCTGGGTAGAGCCGGGCGGGACGCAGGTTCACGTGGTGGTCGAGCTCGAAGCGCAGCCGGAGCAGCAGGCCACGCTCGAGGATCCCGCTGGGTACTGAGGGGTCTCCGACGGCCCCGAGCAGGATCGCGTCGTGCGCCCGGAGCTCGGTGAGCACGGTGTCGGGCAGCAGCTCCCCGGTCGCGTGCCACCGGGCGGCGCCGAGGTCGTAGGTCGTGGTGTCGACCCCGGGCACGGCCTGTTCGAGCACCTTGAGCGCCTCGGTGATCACCTCGGGCCCGATCCCGTCACCCGGGACCACCGCCAGCTTCATCGCACTACCTCCACGGAGATCGTCGGTCCATCGCAGACTCGCCACAGACGCATCAGGACAGGTCTACCGCGCGGACCGTGGTCGCCCCGGCCTCGGTGCGAACGGAATCCAGCACGTCCGCCGACACCTCGCCGTCGACCCGGAGGACCATGGTGGCGCCGTCGCCCTCGGCGGCCTGGCTGATCTGCGCGGCCACGATGTTCACCCCGGAGTCGCCGAGCACGGTGCCGACGCGACCCATGATCCCCGGCCGGTCGGTGTAGGCCAGCAGCAGGTTGGTGCCCTCCGCGCGCAGGTCGAAGTTGCGCCCGTTGATGCCGACCACCTTCTGCACCTGCATCGGCCCGCTGAGCGTCCCGGAGACGGTGAACGCCGTGCCGTCGGGCTGCGACGCGCGCAGCGCGACGACGCTGCGGTGGTTGGGGCTCTCGGTGGCCGTGCTGAGCTCCACGCCGACGCCCCGCTCCTGGGCCAGAGCCGGAGCGTTGACGAAGGTCACCTGGTCCTCGACGACAGCGGAGAACACCCCCCGCAGCGCGGCGAGCTTGAGCACCTCGACGTCCTCGGCCGCCAGCTCACCGCGAACCTCGACCCCGATGGACGCCGGGAGCGCCCCCGCGACCGCCCCCAGCAGCACGCCGAGCTTGCGCACCAGCTCCAGCCACGGACCGACCTCCTCGCTCACCACGCCGCCGGCCTGCACGTTCACCGCGTCGGGCACGAAGTCGCCGGCGAGGGCGAGCAGCACGCTGCGCGCGACGTCGGTGCCGGCCCGGTCCTGGGCCTCGGTGGTGGACGCCCCCAGGTGCGGGGTGACCACGGCGTTGGGCTGGTCGAACAACGGGGAGTCGGTGCTGGGCTCGGTGGCGTACACGTCGATGCCCGCCGCTCCGACCTGCCCGCTAGCCAGGGCGTCGGCCAGCGCCTGCTCGTCGATCAGCCCGCCCCGGGCCGCGTTGACGACGATGACGCCCCGCTTCGTCATCGCGAGCTGCTCCGCGCCGATCAAGCCCTTGGTCTCGGCGGTCTTGGGCAGGTGCACGGTGAAGGCGTCCGCCCGGCGCAGCAGGTCCTCCAGGGGCACCACCTCGATGCCCAGCTGGGCCGCCCGGGCGGGCGAGACGTAGGGGTCGTACGCGATCAGGGTGACGCCGAAGGCCGCGAGCCGCTGCGCGAAGAGCTGCCCGATCTTGCCGAGCCCCACGATGCCTACCGTCTTGCCGGAGATCTCGACGCCGTTGAAGCTGCTGCGCTTCCAGGTGTGGGCGCGCAGCGAGGCGTCGGCCGCCGGGATCTGCCGGGCGGCGGCCAGCAGCAGCGCTACCGCGTGCTCGGCGGCGGAGACGATGTTCGACGTCGGCGCGTTGACGACCATGACTCCGCGCGCGGTGGCGGCGGGGACCTCCACGTTGTCCAGGCCCACCCCCGCGCGGGCCACCACCTTCAGGCGCTCGCTCGCGGCCAGCACCTCGGCGTCGACCTTGGTGGCCGAGCGGACCAGCAGCGCGTCGGCGCCCGCGACGGCAGCGAGCAGCGCCGGGCGGTCGGTGCCGTCGACGTGTCGCACCTCCACCCCGTCACCGAGCGCGTCGACCACCGACGGGGCGAGCTTCTCGGCGATGAGCACGACGGGGCGGGCGGCAGTGGTCACTAGCGGTCTCCAAGGGGGTTGGGGTGCGAGGCGAGCGGGTAGAGCCTACTGACCGGCAAATAGCGTGCTATCCGCCGCCTGCGGGGCCCAAAACGTACAAGAAGTACGCTATTCGCCGGTCAGGGTGGGCTCAGGCGGTCTCGGTGAGCGGACGGTCCACCCAGCTCATGAGCTCGCGCAGCTTCTTGCCGGTCACCTCGACCGGGTGCTCGGCGTTGGCCTTGCGCAGGCCCTCCAGCTCGGTGTTGCCGTTCTCCACGTTGGCCACGAGGCGGCGGGTGAACTCCCCGGACTGGATGTCGGCCAGCACGTCGCGCATGCGCTGCTTGGTGCCCGCGTCGATGATCCGTGGGCCCGAGAGGTAGCCGCCGAACTCGGCGGTGTCGGAGACGGAGTAGTTCATCCGGGCGATGCCCCCCTCGTACATGAGGTCGACGATGAGCTTCAGCTCGTGCAGCACCTCGAAGTAGGCCATCTCCGGGGCGTAGCCCGCTTCGACCATGACGTCAAACCCGGTCTTGACCAGCTCTTCGGTGCCGCCGCAGAGCACGGCCTGCTCACCGAACAGGTCGGTCTCGGTCTCCTCCTTGAACGTGGTGCCGATGACACCCGCCCGGGTGCCTCCGATCGCCTTCGCGTAGCTCAGCGCCAGCGCCTGGCCGTCGCCGTTCGGGTCCTGGTCGACGGCGATGAGGCACGGCACACCCTTGCCGTCGACGAACTGCCGACGCACGAGGTGACCAGGTCCCTTGGGGGCCACCATGGCCACGGTGACGTTCTCCGCCGGGTTGACCAGGTCGAAGTGGATGTTCAGGCCGTGGCCGAAGAACAGCGCGTCCCCCTCGCCCAGGTTCGGCTCGATGTCCTCGGTGAAGATCTGCGCCTGCGCGGTGTCCGGCGCCAGCAGCATCACCACGTCGGCCCACTCGGCGGCCTCCGCCGGGGTCAGCACCTGCAGGCCCTGCTCCTGCGCCTTGGCGCGGGAGCGCGAGCCCTCCTTGAGGCCGACGCGCACGTCGACGCCGGAGTCCCGCAGGCTCAGCGAGTGCGCGTGACCTTGGCTGCCGTAGCCGATCACCGCCACCTTGCGGCCCTGGATGATGGACAGGTCGGCGTCGTCGTCGTAGAAGATCTCCACGCTCACGGTGTGTGTGCTCCTTCGGTCTTGGGGTTGGTTCGGGCTTCTTCGGTTCATCGGGTGGCGGTGATCGAGCGGGCGCCGCGGCCCAGCGCCACCAGGCCGGACTGAGCGATCTCGCGGATTCCGTAGGGCTCGAGGACCCGCAGCAGCGCGTCGAGCTTGGCCGGGGTGCCGGTCGCCTCGATGGTGACCGCCTCGGCCGAGACGTCGATGACGTGCGCGCGGAACAACCCGACGGTCTCGAGCACCTGGCTTCGCACGCTGGCGTCGGCCCGGACCTTGACCAGCAACAGCTCACGGGCCACCGCGTGGTCGGGGTCCTGCTCGACGATCTTCAGCACGTTCACGAGCTTGTTGAGCTGCTTGGTCACCTGCTCGAGGGGAAAGTCCTGGACGCTGACCACGATCGTCATCCGCGACACGTCGGGCAGCTCGGTGGCCCCGACCGCGAGGGAGGTGATGTTGAACCCCCGACGGCTGAACAGCCCGGAGACGCGGGCCAGCACGCCAGGTTTGTCCTCCACGAGCACCGACAGGGTGTGGGTGCTCACTGCGCGTCCTCCTTGATCGTGGTGCTCGCGTCGGGGGTGGTCAGCGCCTCGGTGACGTCGGCGCCAGCGTCGTCGGCGTCGTCGGCGTCGAACAGCGGGCGGATCCCGCGGGCGGCCATGATCTGGTCGTTCCCGGTGCCCGCCGCGACCATCGGCCACACCTGGGCGTCGGCGCCCACCACGAAGTCGATCACGACGGGCCGGTCGGTGATGGCCCGGGCCGCGGCGATCACGTCGTCCACGTCCTCCTCCCGCTCACAGCGCATGCCCACGCAGCCCAGCGCCTCGGCGAGCAGCAGGAAGTCCGGGATGCGGCGGCGCCCGGCCGACTCGTGGGTCGAGAGGTTGGTGTTGGAGTAGCGCTCCCCGTAGAACAGGGTCTGCCACTGCCGCACCATCCCGAGGTTGCCGTTGTTGATCACGGCCACCTTGATCGGAACCCCCTCGATGGCACAGGTGGCCAGCTCCTGGTTCGTCATCTGGAAGCAGCCGTCGCCGTCGATGGCCCACACCTCGGCGTCGGGAACTCCCATCTTGGCGCCCATCGCGGCGGGCACGGCGTAACCCATGGTGCCCAGCCCGCCGGAGTTCAGCCACGTCCGCGGCTTCTCGTAGGACACGAACTGCGCGGCCCACATCTGGTGCTGACCCACCCCGGCGACGTAGATCGCGTCCGGGCCCGCGGCCCGTCCGATGCGCTGGATGACGAGCTCCGGGGACAGCGCGCCGTCGGCCGGACGGTCGTAGCCCAGCGGGTAGGTGTCGCGGATCGAGCTCAGCTGCGACCACCAGGACCGCAGGTCGGGCACGGCCGTCTCGGGCCCCGCCGCCCGGCTGGACCGGATCGCCTCCACCAGCTCGACGATCACCTCCTTGGCGTCGCCGACGATGGGCACGTCGGCCACCCGGTTCTTCCCGATCTCCGCCGGGTCGATGTCGGCGTGGATGACCTTCGCGCCCGGGGCGAACGAGCTGAGCTGCCCGGTGACCCGGTCGTCGAAGCGGGCACCGAGAGTGATGAGCAGGTCGCTGCGCTGCAGGGCGGCGACCGCGGCCACCGTGCCGTGCATTCCCGGCATCCCCAGGTTCAGGGGATGGCTGTCGGGGAAGGCGCCCCGCGCCATGAGGGTGGTGACCACCGGCGCCCCGGTGAGCTCGGCCAGCTCGGCCAGCTCGGCGCACGCGTTGGCCTTGATGACCCCGCCGCCGACGTAGAGCACCGGTCGCGAGGACGCCGCGATGAGTCGAGCCGCCTCACGCACCTGCTTCCCGTGGGGCTTGGTGATCGGGCGGTATCCGGGCAGCCGCATCTCCGGCGGCCAGCTGAAGGTGGTCTGCGCCTGCAGCGCGTCCTTGGCGATGTCCACCAGGACCGGGCCCGGGCGCCCCGAGGCGGCGAGGTGAAACGCCTCGGCGATGGCGCGCGGGATCTCCGCGGCGTCGGTGATCAGGAAGTTGTGCTTGGTGACCGGCATGGTGATCCCGGAGATGTCGGCCTCCTGGAACGCGTCGGTGCCGATCGCGGCTGAGTTCACCTGGCCGGTGATGGCCACCATCGGCACGGAGTCCATGTGTGCGTCGGCCAGCGGGGTCACGAGGTTGGTCGCCCCGGGCCCGGAGGTCGCCATGCAGACCCCGACCCGCCCGGTGGCCTGGGCGTAACCAGTGGCGGCGTGCCCGGCCCCCTGCTCGTGGCGCACCAGGACGTGGCGCACCCGGGTGGAGTCCAGCAGGGGGTCGTACGCAGGCAGGATCGCCCCGCCAGGGATACCGAACACGATCTCGCAGCCGACCTCCTCCAGGGACCGCACGAGGGCCTGGGCACCGGTCACCCGCTCGGGCGCCGCGCTGGGCCTGCGCGTCGGTACGGGTGGGCGGGCGGACTCAGCCGCCGTCGGGCGGGCGGGCTCGGACGCGGTTGGTGCGGGCTGGGGCCGGGCGGTGGGTGCGCTCACTGGGAGTTCCTCAATCTGTGACCGTCGTTGGTCGTCTTCGGACGGAGCCGGGCTGGGCCGGTCCAGGCAAAAAAAGACCCTCGACCGCGGTGATGAGCGGAACGAGGGTGGCGCGTCGTGGGCTGAGGCGTGCGAGAGTGCTCAGCCGGCGACGCGCCGGCTGATTACGAGGTGGTGGTGGGTATGCACACCCTGCACGTTATGCGGCCACGGCCGACGGCGTCAACCCTGCGGGACAGGCGTCCAGCAGGTGGGAAGTGGTGACGACGCGCGAGGGTGGTCCGGATGCGACGATGCGGTGATGGACGAGCAGGCGGCGAACACGGCGGACCCTGGACCCCCCGCGGCGGGACGGGCCGTCCTGCAGGTCGGGCGCCCGGCCCTGCTCGCGGTCTTCGTGGTGCTGCTCGCCACCGTCCCGCTGGTCTCTGCCGAGCCGTGGCTGTTCTGGTGGACGCCGGTGCTGCCGATCCTGGCCGGCGTGTGGGTGCTGTGGGCCAGGACGATGGCCGACGAGAAGGGGATCACGATCCGCCTCCTGCGGGGCAGCACCACGGCGACGTGGGACCAGGTGGACGGTGTCCGGTTCCCGCCGCGTGGCTGGGGCCGCCTGGTGCGCCTGGACGGCAGCGAGCGGCCGATGCCCGGCGTCGGGTTCAGCGACCTGCGGGTGCTCTCCCGGGCCAGCGGGGGCCGTGTGCCCGACCCGTTCGCCGCCGCCGAGCAGGCGCGGGAAGCTCGGGAGGCCGAGGAGGTCACGGACGCCGAGTGAGCAGGGGCCCGTTCGCTACGCGAAGGGCCGTGCGCCGTTGAGCAGGAACCACACGAGCAGCCCGGCAGCGATCCCCACGACCAGGGCGAGCCACGAGCTCACCAGCGGACGGGTCGCCCAGCCGCGACGCCCGTCCAGGGAGTACCGGCCGGGTCCTACGAGCGCCACCACCGCCGCCAGCAGGACCAGAACCATCTCGTACTCCTGGCCCTTGTCGGCGACGAAGAAGTGGAACCCAGGGCTCGCGAGGTCGGCGACCAACCACACGTTGATGCTCACCCCCAGGGCGCCGGCGGCGGCGAGCGGGGTGAGCAGACCCAGGACCAGCAGGACCCCCGCGACGAGCTCGGTCAACGAACCCACGTAGGCCAACAGCTGCGGGTGCTGGTAACCCGCGGTCTGCAGCAGGTCGCGATAGCTGCTGATCCCCGGGCCGTTGAACAGGCCGAACGCGTTCTGCAGCCCGTGCGCGACCAGGACGACTCCGAGGCCGACGCGTAGCAGCAGCAGGCCCAGATCGCTGGTACCGCGACGCACGGGCGCGCTGAGCTCGACGTCCGCCACCCGCGAGCCCCCCGGGTCCATCTCGGTGGATTCGGGGTTGTTCGACGCGGTGTAGGTGGGGGCCACGTACACCGGCTCGGCACGGTCGGGTGCGGCGTAGGTGGGGATGTCCAACCCGTCGGTGTCGGAGCGGGCGGACTGCGCGGGCATCGCCCGCGTCTCCGCCTGGCTCTCGTCGAGCTCGTCACGACGGTCCGGGGTGTCGGTCACGAACCAAAGGTTAGGGCTTGACACCCCGGTTTGGTGTTCACCGGCCTCTCACCGGGCGCGCCGTACCGTGGGCTGGTGCGCAACCGGGGCAGGTCGTGGGGCGTGGTGGCCCTGGTCGGCATCCTCCTGCTGTCCGGGTGCGCCAGCTTCGACGAGACCCCCCCGGGCCAGTTCCGGGCCAACCCGCCGCTGGGGGCAGGGCCGGAGCCGACCCCGGTGGTGCCCTCCCCCGCCCCGCCGCCCGGACCCTCGGTCGGCGGCTCCGCTCCCCCCGGGCCGGCGCCGACCGCCCGAGCCGGCCCGTGCGTGGACCCGGACCCCGCCGTCGTGGCCACCTGCCTCGGCGCCACCGGCGGCATCGCGGTCTCGGCCGACGGGACGTCAGCGCTGGTCGCCGAGCGCGGCACCGGTCGGCTGCTGCGCGTGGCCCCCGGGAGCAGCCCGGTTCTGGTGGACACCGTGCCCGTCGACGGCAGCGGTGACGGCGGCCTGCTCGACGTGGTGGCGTCGCCCACCTACGACGAGGACCAGCTGCTGTACCTCTACCTGAGCACCCCGACCGACAACCGGGTGGTGCGTATCGCCGTCGGTGACTCCCCGAAACCCATCCTCACCGGCATCCCGCACGGTCCGACCGGCAACTCCGGCGGTATCGCGTTCGACGCCACGGGCGACCTGCTGGTGCTGACCGGCAGCGCGGGCGACCCCACCGCGGCCGCCAACCCGGCGTCGCTGGCGGGCAAGCTGCTGCGGATCACGGCGCAGGGCACCCCCGCCGGGGCCGTGCCGGGCTCACCGGTCCTGGCCGCGGACCTGGGTGCCGGCGGCGGGGTGTGCACCGACGCCAAGACCCACACCAGCTGGGTGACCGACCGGACCGCCGCCGGTGACCGCCTGCGCGCCGTCACCGGCACCGGGCTGAGCCGCACCGTCTGGGCGTGGCCCGACGCCCCGGGAGTCGCCGGGTGCGCCGCGCTCGGTGGACGCGTCGCGGTTGCCCTGACCTCGGGCCAGTCGCTCTTCGTGCTCACCACCTCACCCGAGCTCGCGGTGCTGGCGAAGCCCGAGGTGCTGGCGGCAAGGAAGTACGGCCGCCTCTCCGGTGCCGACGTCGACCGCAACGGCCTCGTCTGGGTGGGCACGGTGAACAAGGATGGCGGCACCCCGACCGCCACGGACGACAGGGTGGTGCGCATCCAGCCCAGCTCCGGTCGGGGCGGCAACGCGCCGGTCTAGCGCTGCTGCTGCGAGCCGGCGAAGTCGTGCTGGCGCCACGCCTCGTACGTGGCGACCGCCGCGGCGTTGGCGAGGTTCATCGAGCGGCGCCCGGCCAGCATGGGGATGCGCACCACCCCGGTGACACGAGGGTCGGTGAGCACCTGCGGAGCGAGTCCGGTGGGTTCCGGACCGAACAGCAGCACGTCACCCGGCTCGTACCGGACGTCGGCGTGGGCGATGGTGCCGCCGGTCGAGAACGCCCACACCCGACGGGAGTCGAGCACCGCCCACGCGGTGGCCAGGTCGGGGTGCACGGTGACCGAGGCCAGGTCGTGGTAGTCCAGGCCCGCCCGACGCAGCTTGGGCTCGCTGAGGTCGAACAGCGGGTTGACCAGGTGCAGCTCGCACCCGGTGCCGGCGACGAGCCGGATGGCGTTGCCCGTGTTCGCCGGGATCCGGGGCTCGTGGAACAGCAGCGCAAACACGGCTCAGCTGCAGGCTTGGAGCACCAGCTGCTGCACCCGGGCGGCGTCGGCCTGACCGCGGGTGGCCTTCATGACCGCACCCACGATCGCGCCGGCCGCCTTGGTCGTGCCGCCCCGGATCTTCTCCGCAACGGCCGGGTTCGCGGCGAGGGCATCGGCGACCGCCTGCACCAGGGCCCCGTCGTCGCTGACCACGGCCAGCGCCCGGCCGGCCACCACGTCGTCGGGCTTCCCCTCGCCGGCGAGCACCCCGTCCACCACCTGGCGGGCGAGCTTGTTGTTCAGCGACCCGTCCGCCACCAGGACGATGATCCTGGCCACCTGCGCCGGACTGATCGCCAGCTCGTCCAACGAAACCCCGCGGGTGTTGGCCTGCTGGGTCAGGTAGGACACCCACCAGGACCGGGCCGCCTCGGCCGACGCCCCCGCCTCGACGGTCGCGGCCACCAGGTCCAGCGCCCCGGCGTTGCGCAGGTCGCGCATCTCCTCGTCGCTGACCCCCCACTCGGCCTGGATGCGAGCGCGACGCTGCCAGGGCAGCTCCGGGAGCCCGGCGCGCAGCTTCTCGACCCACTCCGGGTCGGGGGCGACGGGCGTGAGGTCAGGCTCGGGGAAGTAGCGGTAGTCCTCCGCCGTCTCCTTCTTCCTGCCCGCTGCCGTGGTCCCGTCGGCCTCCTGGAAGTGGCGGGTCTCCTGCACGACCTCGTCGCCGGCCAGCAGGACTGCGGCCTGACGGCGCATCTCGTACCGGACGGCCACCTCCACGCTGCGCAGGCTGTTCACGTTCTTGGTCTCCGTGCGGGTGCCGAGCACCGGTGAACCCGATGGGGTCAGCGAGACGTTGGCGTCACAGCGCAGCGACCCCTGGTCCATCCGAACGTCGGAGACCCCGAGGCCCTCCAGCAGGTCCCGCAGCGCAGTGACGTAGGCGCGGGCGACCTCGGGGGCACGGCCGCCTGCACCCGGAATGGTGCGGGTCACGATCTCCACCAACGGCACCCCCGCCCGGTTGTAGTCCAGCAACGAGTGGCTCGCACCCTGGATCCGACCCGTGGCCCCACCCACGTGGGTCGACTTGCCGGTGTCCTCCTCCATGTGGGCGCGCTCGATGTCCACCCGCCACGTGCTGCCGTCGTCCAGGACCACGTCGAGGTAACCGTCGGTGGCGATCGGCTCGTCGTACTGGCTGGTCTGGAAGTTCTTCGGCTGGTCGGGGTAGAAGTAGTTCTTTCGGGCGAAGCGCCCGAAGCCGGTGATGGAGCAGTTCAGGGCGAGCCCGATGCGCACCGCCGACTCCACCGCCGCGGCGTTGACCACCGGCAGCGCACCGGGCAGCCCCAGGCACACCGGGCACACCTGGGTGTTGGGCTCGGCGCCGAAGGTGTTGGGGCAGCCGCAGAACATCTTGGTTGCGGTGCCCAGCTCGACGTGCACCTCCATGCCCAGCACCGGGTCGAACTGCGCGACCACGTCGTCGAACTCGATCAGCTGGGGTGCGCTCATGGACTCCATCCTAGAAGCCAACTGGCCCGCGCTGCCCGTGCGACGATCGACGTGGACGTCACCGACGATGAACAGGAGAACCACCGTGCGCACCTTCACCTCCCCCGCCGAGCTGCTCGCCGCCCAGGGCGAGACCCTCGGCACCAGCGAGTGGACCGAGATCACCCAGGAGCAGGTCAACACCTTCGCCGAGGCCACCGGCGACCACCAGTGGATCCACGTCGACGTCGAGCGCGCCAAGGCCGAGAGCCCGTTCGGCGGCCCGGTGGCACACGGCTTCCTGACCCTGTCGCTGCTACCGATGCTCAGCTGGCAGATCTACACCGTCGAGGGCACCAAGCTGGGGGTGAACTACGGGATGAACAAGGTGCGCTTCCCCGCGCCGGTACCGGTGGGCTCCCGGGTCCGGGCCACAGCCGTGCTGAGCGAGGTCACCGAGGTTGGTGGCGGGGGGCTGCAGCTCGTGGTCGCCAGCACGGTCGAGCGCGAGGGCAGCGACAAGCCGGTGTGCGTTGCGGAAATGGTGTCACGCCTGTACTTCTGAAGGCCGCCGGCTCAGGGCCACGGGCGCCCGGGCTGGGAACCACCCCTGGGAACAACCCCTGCCCGGAGGTTGCTGCACCGGCCATGAGAGCTGTGTACCAGGAGTCCTTCGGCGACCGGAACGTCCTTCAGGTGGGCGAGCAACCAGATCCGCTGCTCGGCCCCGACACCATCGTGGTGCGGGTCCGGGCCGCGGGGGTCAACCCGGTGGACTGGAAGATCCGGGAGGGCTACCTGCAGCAGGCTTTTCCCCACGTGCTGCCGCTGGTGCCCGGGTGGGACGCGGCCGGCGTGGTCGAGTCCGTCGGCCCGGCCGTGCGCCACCTCGCCCCGGGCGACGAGGTGCTGGGCTACGTGCGCAAGGACACCGTGTCCGACGGGACCTACGCCGAGCTGGTGTCCGCCTCGGCCCGCCACCTGGCCCGCAAGCCGGCCGCGGTCGGCTTCGACGTCGCCGGCGCCCTGCCGCTGGCCGGGCTGACCGCGCTGCAGTCGTTGGACGCCGTCGGCGTCAGCCGGGGCGACACGGTGCTGGTGCACGCCGCCGCAGGCGGTGTCGGTCACCTGGCCACGCAGCTCGCGGTGGCCCGCGGCGCGCGCGTGATCGGCACCGCCTCCGAGCGCAACCACGAGTTCCTGCGCGCGCTGGGCGCGGAGCCCGTGGCCTACGGAGACGGCCTCGTCGCCGCCGTGCGGTCCCTGGCCCCCGACGGTGTGGACGCCGCGGTCGACTACGTCGGGGGGGACGCGATCACCGCCTCCGCTGAGCTGGTCGCCGACCCGGCGCGCACCGCCTCCAACGTCGATCCGGACGCAGTGGCCGCGGTGGGCGGGGTGTACTGCTTCGTCCAGCCCGACGCCACCCAGCTCGCCGAGCTCGTCGCCATGGTGGACGCAGGGGTGCTGCGCGTCGAGATCCAGGAACGCTTTCCCCTGGACCGCGCGGCCGACGCCCACCAGCTGCTGGAGGACGGTCACGTGCGCGGCAAGCTGGTCCTGACCGTCTGAGCCCACCCGGGCCTGAGACCCCCGGGGTGGCTGCGGCCCTGACCCGCAACTACGTTCGCAGGTGTGCATGTGGGTTTCCCCACAGCACCCGCGGCGAGGACGCTGCGGCCAGCCGAGCGTGAGGACAGCCATGAAGACCAAGGGTGCGATCCTGTGGGAGCTCAACCAGCCGTGGTTGGTCGAGGAGATCGAGGTCGGCGAGCCTCGGGCCGGTGAGGTCATGGTGCAGCTCGCCGCGTCGGGGCTCTGCCACTCCGACGAGCACCTGGTCACCGGGGCGACCCCGATCGCGCTGCCGGTGCTGGGCGGTCACGAGGGATCGGGCACCGTGATCAAGGTCGGCCCCGGTGTCACCGGGCTCGCCGAGGGCGACCACGTGGTCACGGCGTTCATCCCCGCGTGTGGGCAGTGTCCGCCGTGCTAGAACGGTCACCAGAACCTCTGCGACCTCGGCGCGCAGCTGCTGAGCGGAAAGGCGATCTCCGACGGCACCAACCGGGTCACGGCCAAGGGCCAGGGCGTGCAGACCATGTGCCTGCTGGGCACCTTCAGCCCCTACATCACCGTGCACCAGGCGTCGGTGGTCAAGATCGAGCCCGACATCCCCCTCGAGGTAGCGGCGCTGGTCGGGTGCGGGGTCACGACCGGGTGGGGCACCGCCACCAAGGTCGCCGACGTCCGCCCCGGCGAGAACGTCGTCATCATGGGGGCGGGCGGCGTCGGCATGAACGCGGTGCAGGGTGCGGCCGCGGCCGGGGCCAAGCGGGTCATGGTCATCGACCCCGTCGCCTCGAAGCGGGAGCGCGCCATGGAGTTCGGTGCGACCCACACCTACGCCAGCGCCGAGGAGGCCATGAGCGGGGTGAACGAGCTCACCTGGGGTCGGATGGCGGAGAAGGTCATCATCACCGTGGGTGACATCCAGGGCGAGAACGTGCAGGAGGCGCTCTCGCTCACCGGCAAGGGTGGGCGCACCGTGGTCACCGGCATGGGCTCGGCGGCCAAGCTGGACGTCAAGCTCAGCCTGTTCGAGCTGACCCTGCTTCAGAAGGACCTGCAGGGGGCCATCTTCGGTGGCTCCAACCCGCGCGCCGAGATCCCCGCGCTGCTCTCCCTCTACCAGGAGGGCCAGCTCAAGCTCGACGGCCTGGTGACCACGAAGTACAAGCTCGAGGACATCAACCAGGGCTACCAGGACATGCGC
>JBDTDI010000247.1:0-8309 GCA_039923155.1 Mycobacteriaceae bacterium
GTCCCCACCACGGACGGCCTCGGTCCCACCGGTCGCCCGGTGCGCCCGGTGCCCGAGCCGACCCCGCTGAGAACCCACGGTCCCGCCCGGGTGATCGCGATGTGCAACCAGAAGGGCGGGGTCGGCAAGACCACCTCGACGATCAACCTCGGCGCCGCGCTGGCCGAGGCGGGTCGGCGGGTGCTGCTCGTCGACCTCGACCCGCAGGGCGCCTTGTCCGCGGGTCTCGGTGTGGCCCACCACGACCTGGACCAGACCGTCTACAACCTGCTGGTGGAGCGGGGCACCTCGGTCGACGACGTGATCATGCGCACCCGCATGGACTCCGTGGACCTGATGCCCAGCAACATCGACCTCTCGGCCGCCGAGATCCAGCTGGTCAGCGAGGTCGGCCGGGAGCAGACCCTGGGTCGGGTGCTGCACCCGGTGCTGGACCGCTACGACTACGTCCTGATCGACTGCCAGCCCTCCCTCGGCCTGCTCACCGTGAACGCACTGGCCTGCGCGGACGGGGTGATCATCCCGATGGAGTGCGAGTACTTCAGCCTGCGCGGCCTCGCCCTGCTCAACGACACCCTGGAGAAGGTCCGCGACCGGCTCAACCCGCGCCTGGAGCTCGCCGGGATCCTGGTCACCATGTTCGACGCCCGCACCCTGCACGCCCGCGACGTCATGACCCGGGTGGTGGAGGTGTTCGGCGACACCGTCTACGACACGGTCATCAACCGGACGGTGAAGTTCCCCGAGACCTCGGTGGCGGGGGAGTCGATCATCACCTGGGCACCGCGCTCGCCGGGGGCGCAGGCCTACCGGGCCCTGGCCCGCGAGGTCCTCGCCCGGTGAGCCTCGGCCTCTCGGACCCGGCGGCGCGGGCGACCGCCGCTCAGCTGGCCACCGAGACCGGGGACGGACGCCACACCGGTTTCCCGGTGCGGCTGCGCAACTTCACCGGGCCCTTCGACCTGCTGCTGCAGCTGATCAGCTCGCGACGCCTGGACGTCACCGAGGTGGCCCTGCACCAGGTCACCGATGACTTCCTCGCCCACGTGCGACTGCTGGGTGACGGCGCCGGGCTGGAGCAGACGACCGAGTTCCTCGTCATCGCCGCCACCCTGCTCGACCTCAAGGCGGCCCGGCTGCTGCCCCGCGGCGACGTCGACGACACCGAGGACCTGGCTCTGCTGGAGGCCCGCGACCTCATCTTCGCGCGGCTGCTGCAGTACCGCGCCTACCAGCAGGTCGGCGAGCTGTTCCGCGAGCTGGAGGTGGCCGCGATGCGCCGCTACCCCCGCTCGGTCGCGCTGGAGGACCGCTTCGCGGCGCTGCTGCCCGAGGTGCTGCTCGGGGTGGACCCGCCCCGCTTCGCCGAGATCGCCGCCGCCGTGTTCCGACCCGCCCCGCCGCCGCCCACCGTCAGCCTGGCCCACCTGCACGCCGCCCGGGTGTCGGTCGCCGAGCAGGCGCAGGTGCTCGAGCAGCGCCTGCACGCGGCCGGGGCCGGGGTGTGGACGTCGTTCGCCACGCTGGTGGCCGACTGCGAGCACACCGGAGTGGTCGTGGCCCGGTTCCTGGCCCTGTTGGAGCTGTTCCGTCGGGCGGCGGTCGTGTTCGACCAGCCCGAGCCCCTGACCGGGTTGCAGGTCAGCTGGAGCGGGAGCAGCGACGCCGAGACCGACCCGGACGCCGACCTTCTCGCCATCGACCTTCTCGCCATCGACCTCCTCGCCGTCGACCCAGCAGCGGTCGACGCGGAGTGGGCGTGAACCAGCCCCGGCTCGATCTGGACCAGCCCGGTCTGGACGGGGGCGAGCTGGAGAACGTGCTCGAGGCCATGATCCTCGTCGTCGACGCCCCGGTCAGCGAGCAGACCCTCGCCGCCGCGCTCGACGTCCCCACCACCGACGTCCGCGCCGCACTGGTTCGACTGCGCGAGCACTACAGCGCCCGGGCCAGCGGCATCGACCTGCGCGAGGTGGGCGACGGGTGGCGGATGATGACCCGCGACGTGTACGCCCCGCACGTCGAGAAGCTGCTCGCCGACGGCGTCCGCAGCCGTCTCACCAGGGCCGCGGTGGAGACTTTGGCCGTGGTGGCCTACCGTCAACCGGTAACCCGGGCCCGCATCGCCGCGGTCCGCGGGGTGAACGTGGACGGTGTGATGCGCACGCTGCTCGCTCGCGGCCTCGTCGCCGAGGCGGGCAGCGACCCCGACACGCACGCAACCCGGTACTCGACGACCGAGCTGTTCCTCGAGCGACTCGGATTGTCGTCGCTGGCGGAGCTGCCCTCGCTGGCGCCGTTGCTGCCCGAGGTTGACCTGATCGATACCGAGCTCACCATGATGGACGAGGATGCCTGACACCCCCGAGCGCAACACCCCCGCCGGCAACCGGTTCCGGGCGGCGGAGCAGGCGCGCCGCGCCAAGCCCCGTCCGGACAAGGACTGGCGCAACCGCCCTGCCCACCCCACCGCCCCCCAGACCAGCTCTGCGGACGTCGCCGCCGATCCCGACGAGCGGGGAGTGCGCCTGCAGAAGGTGCTGGCCCAGGCCGGGATCGCGTCGCGGCGGGCGTCGGAGGAGCTGATCGAGCAGGGTCGGGTCACCGTGGACGGCAAGGTCGTGCGCGAACAGGGTCGCCGCATCGACCCTGACACCGCGGTGGTCACCGTCGACGGGGACCGGATCGTCGTGAAGTCAGAGCTGGTGCACCTGGCCCTGAACAAGCCCAAGGGCATGCACTCGACCATGTCCGACGACCTGGGCCGGCCGTGCGTCGGTGACCTGGTGGCGGAGCGGCTCGCGGCCGGGCAGCGGTTGTTCCACGTCGGGCGCCTGGATGCCGACACCGAGGGCCTGCTGATCCTGACCAACGACGGCGATCTCTCCCACCGGCTGATGCACCCCTCCTACGAGGTGCCCAAGACCTACCTGGCGACCATCGACGCCCCGGTCCCTCGGGACCTCGGCAAGCGGTTGCGAGCCGGCATCGTGCTCGACGACGGCCCCGTCAAGGTCGACAGCTTCGGCGTCGTCGACGTCTGGGAGGGCGACGCGCTGGTCAAGCTGGTGCTGCACGAGGGCCGCAAGCACGTGGTGCGGCGGCTGCTGGAGGAGGTTGGGCACCCGGTTCGCAAGCTGGTCCGCACCGACGTCGGTCCGCTCAAGCTCGGTCAGCAGCGCCCCGGGTCCATCCGGGTGCTCAACCACGGCGAGGTCGCCGGGCTGTACGCGGCGGTGGGGCTGTGACCACCCCGACGGCGAACCGTCTCGTGATCGCCGTGGACGGCCCGTCGGGCACCGGCAAGTCGACTGCTGCCCGCCGCCTGGCTACCGCGCTGGAGGCCGCCTACCTCGACACCGGGGCCATGTACCGGGCGGCGACGCTGCACGTGCTGCGCACCGGGGTGCCGGTCACCGACGCCGAGGCGGTCGCCGCCAGCACCGAGGCGCTGCCGCTGGAGATCGGGACCGATCCGATGGTCGAGGTGGTGCGCCTGGGTGGGGACGACGTGCGCACCGAGATCCGCGCGGCCGCGGTCACCGCAGCCGTGTCGGCGGTGTCTGCGGTGCCGGTGGTCCGTGAGCGGCTGGTCGCCCGGCAGCGCGCGATCGCCGACGCTGCGGGTCGCATCGTCGTCGAGGGACGGGACATCGGCACCGTGGTGCTGCCCGAGGCTGACCTGAAGGTGTACCTCACCGCGTCACCCCAGCAGCGGGCCCGCCGCCGGGCCAGGCAGGACGGCACCGGCGACTACCCCGCGGTGCTCGAGGCCGTGCAGCGCCGCGACCACCTCGACGCCACCCGGGTCAGCTCGCCGCTGCGCGCGGCGGACGACGCGGTGGTGCTCGACAACTCCGAGTTCGACCTCACCGAGACGGTGGCCCGGCTGCGTGCCCTCGTCGACGAGCGACAGGGAGCCCGCCGATGAACGAGAACAACGAGGACACGATCTCCGGCGACGGAATCTGGTTGGACGAGTCCGACTGGGCCGAGGTGGCCGCTGACCTGCTGGGCGAGGAGTCCGGACCCGACGAGGTGGTCCCCGTGCTGGCCGTCGTCGGGCGGCCCAACGTCGGCAAGTCGACCCTGGTCAACCGCATCATCGGTCGTCGCGAGGCCGTGGTGCAGGACGTGCCCGGGGTGACCCGTGACCGGGTGTCCTACGACGCGAACTGGGCCGGGCGCCGGTTCACCGTGCAGGACACCGGCGGGTGGGAGCCCGACGCACGGGGCCTGCAGAAGGCCGTCGCCGCGCAGGCCGAGCGGGCGATGAAGACCGCCGACGTGGTGCTGCTGGTGGTCGACGCCGTGGTCGGCGCGACCGCCACTGACATCGCCGCCGCGCGCGTGCTGCGGCGCGGGAAGATCCCGGTGCTGCTGGCCGCGAACAAGGTCGACGACGAGCGCATCGAGAGCGAGGCCGCGGCGCTGTGGTCGCTGGGGCTGGGCCAGCCGCACTCGGTGAGCGCCACGCACGGGCGCGGCACCGGAGACCTGCTCGACGAGATCCTCGCCGCCCTGCCCCGCACCCCCCGCGAGCGTGACGAGCCCGGTGGCGGGCCTCGGCGGGTCGCGCTGGTGGGCAAGCCGAACGTGGGCAAGTCGAGCCTGATCAACCGCCTCGCGGGCGACGAGCGGGCCGTGGTGCACGAGGTGGCCGGGACCACCGTCGATCCGGTGGACTCCTTGGTGGAGCTGGGTGGGCAGGTGTGGCGGTTCGTGGACACCGCGGGGCTACGCAAGCGGGTCAGCCACGCAACGGGGGCGGAGTTCTACGCGTCGCTGCGCACCCGGTCGGCGATCGAGGCGGCCGAGGTGGCGGTGCTGCTCATCGACGCCCACGAGGTGATCAGCGAGCAGGACCTGCGGGTGCTGGCCATGGTTGCGGAGGCCGGGCGGGCGCTGGTGCTGGCGTTCAACAAGTGGGACCTGGTGGACGAGGACCGCCGCCACCAGCTGGAGAAGGAGATCGACCGTGACCTGGCCCGGGTGCCGTGGGCGCAGCGGGTGAACATCTCCGCCCAGACCGGGCGCAGCGTGGCCAAGCTGGTGCCCGCGCTGCGCACCGCCCTGGTGTCCTGGGACAAGCGGATCCCCACCGGTCAGCTCAACACGTGGCTGACCGCGGTGATTGCCGCCACCCCGCCCCCGATGCGCGGCGGCCGGCTGCCCCGGGTGCTGTTCGCGACCCAGGCCGCGACCCGCCCGCCCACCTTCGTGCTGTTCACCACGGGGTTCCTGGAGGCCGGGTACCGGCGGTTCATCGAGCGCCGCCTGCGCGAGGAGTTCGACTTCACCGGTTCGCCGGTGCGGGTGAACGTCCGCGTGCGGGAGAAGCGCGACCGCCGCAAGCACTGACCCTCACCCCAGCCCCTTCACCCCGGCAAGTAGCGGGCTTCTTGCCGCTGTGGCGCCCCCACGGCGACGAGAAGCCCGCTACTTGCCGGGGTAATTGGCGTCTGGGCGGCGCGACCGCAAGCGCGCCCTGCGCCAGCCGGGATTGTGCCGAATCCTGGCCGAACCCTTGCCACGTACTTCGTATACAACATACGCTACGCCGATCAACGAAGGGCAGGTGCTCCCATGAGCGATCGTTCAATCCACCCCAGGCCCACCAAGCTGCTGCGCGGCATCGCTCTCCTCGGCGCGGTCGTGACCGCATCCGCGCTGGCGACGGCCTGCTCGTCGGTGACGCCGGCCAAGGGCGGTGACGCGGCCAGTGCGGGTGGGGGCGCCAGCACCGCGCCAGCAGACAGCTTCGGGCAACCAGCGAAGGCGGACGAGGTCAAGCAGGGCGGAGCGCTGGTGATGGCGCTCTCTGCGGAGCCGGACCAGCTCGACCCGACGCTGTCACGAAGCCTTTACTCGCGGTACGTGTTCTCGTCCATGTGCGAGAAGCTCTACGACGTCGACGCGCAGTCGAAGATCGTGCCCCAGCTGGCCACGGCCCTGCCCAAGGTCACCGACGAGGGCAGGACGGTCACCATCCCGGTGCGTGACGGGGTCAAGGTCGCGGACGGCACCCCGTTCGACGCGGCGGCGGTGAAGTCGACCTTCGAGCGCAACCTGACCCTGAAGGGCTCCGGCCGCAAGAGCGAGCTGGGGCCGATCGAGGGTGTGGACGCCCCGGACGCAACCACGGTCGTGGTGCACCTGAAGGAGCCGTTCGCCCCGCTGACCGCGGCGCTGGCCGACCGTGCCGGGATGATCATGAGCCCCACGGCGACGAAGGCGCTGGGCAACAAGTTCTCCACCGCGCCCGTGTGCGTCGGCGCGTTCAAGTTCGCGAAGCGCGTGCCGCAGAACTCCATCGACCTGGTCAAGGATCCCAACTACTACGACGCGGCCAAGGTCCACCTGGACTCGATCTCGTACCGCATCATCACCGACGCAAACATCCGTGCCGCCAACCTGCGCTCCGGCGACGTCAAGGTCGCCGACACGCTGTCCCCGCAGGGCGTTCCCGAGGTCCGCGCCGACACGTCGTTGACGGTGCTGCAGTCGACCTCCCTGGGCTACCAGGGCGTGACCTTCAACGTTGGCAACGTGGACGGTGTGGGAACGCCGGCCAAGCCGATCGACAAGCCGACGGCGAAGGATCCCCGGGTGCGGGAGGCGTTCGAGTACGCCATCGACCGTGCCGGTCTGGTGAAGGTCGTGTTCAACGACCTCTACTCCACGGCCTGCTCGCCGATCGCACCGGTGAGTGAGTTCAGCTCACCCGCGGCCCAGAAGTGCAGGCCCCACGACCCGGCCAAGGCCAAGCAGCTGCTGAAGGAGGCCGGCGTGCAGACGCCGTACTCCGTCTCGATGCTCGTCTCCAACAACCCGGACACCCTGCGTCTCGCCCAGGCCCTGCAGTCCATGGTCAAGGAGGGGGGCTTCGACCTGCAGATCAAGCCGGTGGAATACGCCTCCCTGCTCGACCAGCAGGACCAGGGCAACTTCGAGCTCCTCCAGCTGGGGTGGTCGGGTCGGGTCGACCCGGACGCGAACATCACCAACTTCGTGGGCACGGGGGGCAGCCAGAACGTTGCCGGCTACAACGACCCCGCCCTGGACGCGATCCTCACCCAGGCCCGGCAGTCGAACGACCTGGCCCAGCGGCGGGATCTCTACGGCCAGGCGGTGACCAAGATTCAGGCCGCCGACCCGCTCATCTACCTCTACCGGCAGCGGAACCTGACCGGCGTGTCCAACACCGTCAAGGGCGTCCAGGTCTTCCCGGACGGCGTGGTCCGTCTGGCGTTCGCCGGGCTCGCCAAGTAACGGTGATGTCCCGGTACCTGTTTCACCGGGCGTGGCAGTCGCTGCTCACGCTGTTCCTGGCCACGGTGGTGGTGTTCCTCGGGGTGCGGGCCCTGCCCGGTGACCCGGCGCTCGCCCTGGCCGGAGAGGATCGCTCGCCTGCGGTGCTGGCCGCGATCCGGCAGGAGTACGGCCTCGACCGGTCGCTGCCGGTGCAGTTCTGGAGCTTCGTCAGCAACGCGCTCCACGGCAACCTGGGAACGTCCATCCGTACCGGGGTTCCCGTCTCCTCCATGCTGCGGACGGCGCTGCCGGTGACGATCGAGCTGTCCGTGCTGGCGATGTTGATCGCCGCGGTCGTGGGGGTCGGCGCCGGCGTGGTCGCGGCCGTCCGCCGTGGAACCCTAGCCGAGTGGTTCGCCAACGGCTTGGCCCTGATCGGGCTGTCCGTGCCGCACTTCTGGCTCGGGCTGATCGCGATCCTGTACCTGGCGGTGGCCACGGGGCTGTTTCCCGCCTCCGGGTTCGTGCCGCTGCTCGACGATCCGATAGGCAACCTGCACCACATCATCCTGCCGGCGGTCATCCTGGGTACCGGTCTCTCGGCGGTGTTGATGCGCCAGACCCGCTCGTCGATGCTCGACTCGTTGTCCACCGACTACGTCCGCACCGCCAAGGCGAAGGGCCTTCGTCCGCGGGTGGTCATCGGACGGCACGCCCTGCGGAACAGCCTCATCGTGGTCGTCACCATCGCCGGTCTCCAGCTCGGTGAGCTCATCTCCGGGGCGGTGGTCACCGAGCAGATCTTCGGCCTTCCCGGTTTTGGCAAGATGACGATCGACGCCGTGTTCCAGCGGGACTACCCGGTGATCCAGGCGGTCGTGCTGGTCACCGCCACCGCGTACATCGTCATCAACTTCCTGGTGGACCTGCTGTACTCCGTCATCGATCCGCGCATCCGGGTGGGAGCTGAGGCGGCATGACCACCGTTGCCGTCCCCACGGGGGCCGAGGTGCGCGGCGGGGGCACCCGACGGACCCGCGTTCTGCGTCGGCTCC
>JBDTDI010000248.1:0-7561 GCA_039923155.1 Mycobacteriaceae bacterium
GTGACGTCCCCAGCGCCCATCGTCACCACCAGGTCACCCGCCCGGGCCAGCGCTGCCACCCGGGCGGGGGCCGCCGCCAGGGAAGGCTCGAAGCGCACGCTCACGGCCGGGTCGGCCGCCCTCACCGCATCCACCACCAGCGCGCCCGATACCCCGGCCTCGGGCTGCTCGCGGGCGGCGTAGACGTCGAGCACCACCACCTCGTCGGCGAGAGCGAGCGCAGCACCGAACTCCGCGGCGAACATCCGGGTCCGGGAGTAGAGGTGCGGCTGGAACACGACCACCACCCGCCCACCGACAGCGACGTCACGGGCCGCGAGCAGGTTCGCCCGTACTTCGGTCGGGTGGTGGGCGTAGTCGTCGTAGACCCGCACCCCGCCGGCCTGACCGGTGAGCTGAAAACGCCGGTGCACGCCGGCGAAGCTGGCCAGACCCTCCAGCAGCGCCTCCCGTGGCAGGCCGGGACCGGCCTGCTCGGCCGCCAACAGGGCCCCGAGGGCGTTGAGGGCCATGTGCTCCCCGGACACGGCCAGGCGCAGCGTGCGGCGCTGGGCCTCGTCCGCCAGCTGCACCTCGCACACCGCAGCTCCGGCGACCGGGACCCAGCTCAGCAGCCGGGCGGTCGTGCCGGGCGCGCGGCCGTAGCGCAGCACACGGACCCCGGCCTGCTCGGCACGCTCGGCCAGCGCGGCCGATCCCGGATCGTCCGCGCAGGCCACGAGCACTCCACCCGGGGTGATCCGTTCCACGAACGCGTCGAACACCTCGGTGTAGGCGGCCACCGAGCCGAAGAAGTCCAGGTGGTCGGCGTCGACGTTGGTGACCACGACCACGTCGGGGGTGTAGCGCAGCAGCGAGCCGTCGCTCTCGTCGGCCTCGGCCACGAACACGCTGCTGGTGCCGTGGTGGGCGTTGGTGCCGGCCTCGTTGAGCTCGCCCCCGATGGCGAAGGAGGGGTCGAGCCCGGCCCGCTGCAGGGCGACGACCAGCATCGAGGTGCTGGAGGTCTTGCCGTGCGTGCCGGCCACCAGCAGGCCGCGCCGGCCGAGCATCAGGGTGGCGAGCACGGCCGGTCGGGTCGTGACCTCGATGCCCCGCCGCCGCGCCTCCACCAGCTCCGGGTTGGTGTCAGGAATGGCGCTGACCGTGGTGATGACGGTCGTCGGCCCGCCGGACAGCTGGTCCAGGGCCTGCGGGCTGTGTCCCACCACGATGTGCGCGCCCCGGGCCCGCAGGGCCAGCACGCCTCGGGAGGACTTGGCGTCGGAGCCGGAGACCTGGCCGCCGCGGTCGAGCAGGATCCGGGCGATCCCGCTCATGCCGGCGCCGCCGATGCCCACCATGTGCACCCGGGCCAGCTCCGGCGGCAGATCGGTCGAGGGGGGCACCGCGTGATTGTTCACGTCGTGGAACCGGCCACGGCGAGCACGATCGCGGCGATGCGGTCGGCGGCGTCGCGGTGCGAGGACCCGGCTCCGCTCGGCGGGCGCGGACCGTCGGGGGTGATCAGCGCCAGCACCTCGGTCAGCAGCCGGTCGGCGCTCAGCTCGGCGTCGGGGACGAGCACCCCGGCGCCCGCCGCGACCACGGGGCGAGCGTTGAGCTCCTGCTCGCCGTTGCCGTGCGGGAGGGGGACGAAGACCGCGGGCAGTCCCAGCGCCGAGACCTCCGCGACCGTCATCGCGCCCGCCCGGCACACCACCACGTCCGCTGCGGCGTAGGCGAGGTCCATCCGTGACAGGTAGGGCACCGCGACGTAAGGGGGCGCTCCCACCACGAGCGGGACGTCCACGGAGTTGCGCGGTCCGTGGGCGTGCAGGACCCCGATTCCAGCAGCGCCGAGTGACGCCGCGGCCCCCACCGCGGCCTCGTTCAGGGTCCGCGCGCCCTGCGAACCACCGACGACGAGCAGCACGGGTGCGTCCGGGTCGAGCCCGAAGTGCGCCCGCGCCCGGACCCGCAGGTCCACGCGGTCGAGGTCGGTGATGCTGGACCGCAGCGGCATGCCCACCACCTCGGCCCTGGGCAGGCCGGTGCCGTCCACGGCGGTCAGCACCCGCGCCGCAACCCGGGCACCGACCTTGTTCGCCAGCCCGGCCCGTGCGTTCGCCTCGTGGACCACCACGGGCACGCGCGGTCCGCGGCGGGCGGCGAGGTAGGCGGGCAGGGCCACGTACCCACCGAAGCCGATGACGACGTCGGCACCCACCGAGTCGAGGACGGCCCGGGTGCGGGCGACCGCCACCCGTACGCGGCCGGGCAGGCGAATCAGGTCCGTCGTGACTCGTCGGGGCAGCGGCACCGGCGGGATGAGCTCGAGGGGATAGCCGCGCTCGGGCACGAGCGTCGTCTCGAGACCACGGGCGGTGCCCAGGGCCGTGATTCGGACGGTGCGGTCGGCGCGCACCAAGGCGTCCGCAACGGCCAGCGCGGGTTCGACGTGGCCCGCAGTGCCCCCGCCGGCCAGCACCACCGACATCGCCTCGCTCACCGGCGCGTCCCGCGGGGCCGGGCCGTGGGTGCCGCGCGGGCCCTGCTCGGTCGCGGATCGCCCCGTCGCGGCGCGGGCGCGGCGCGGCGCGGCGCGGCCGCCCGTGCGGTGACCGTGCGGTTCGTGGGTGCGTCAGCCGGACGGGTCGTGCTGCGTCCGCCCGTGCCGGGCCGAGCTCCCTCGCGCCCGCCCCCCGTCGCCCGCGGCGGTGGGACGGCGCCCGGGAGCCGACGCGGCGCCCGACGCGGGAGGTAGGGCGCGGGCGGTGGCAGCCGGAGCAGCCGTGCGAGGCGTCCGTGGTCGCCGCCCCGCAGGGCTGCGACGGCCGCCGGTTCGTGGCGTGCAGCGTTCGCGAGCAAACCGAACATGAACATGGTCAGCGCGGTCGAGGTCCCACCGGAGGAGATCATCGGCAGCTGCAGGCCGGTGACCGGGAGCAGACCGATCACGTAGCCGATGTTGAGGAAGGCCTGACCCACCAGCCAGACCGTGGTGGTCGCCGAGAGCAGGACGAGGAAGGGGTCCACGGAGCGCAGGGAGATCCGCAGCCCCACCCAGGTCAGCACCCCGAACAGCACCAGGACCATCGCTGCACCCACGAAGCCGAGCTCCTCGCCGATGATGGCGAAGATGAAGTCGTTGTGGGCGTTGGGCAGGTAGTTCCACTTGGCCCGGCTCTGGCCCAGCCCGACCCCGAACAGCCCGCCGTCGGCGAGCGAGTAGCGCGACTGCAGCGCCTGGTACCCGGTGGAGGACAGGTCTGCGTTCGGGTGCAGCCAGGACTCGATGCGCGCACTGCGGGGTCCGACGGTCAGGCCGAAGACGATGGAGCCGGCCACCACCGTCGCCGCCATGCCGAGGAACCACTTGACGGGCAGGCCGCCGAACCACAGCAGGGCCCCGACGATGATGGCCAGGGTCACCGTCGACCCGAGGTCCGGTTCCACCAGGATCAGCACGCCCACCGTGGAGGCCACCGGGAGCAGCGGCGAGAACAGTGCCCGCATCGCCGACAGGTGCGGCCGCCGCGTCGCCAGCACGCTCGCCCCCCAGACGGCCACCGCGATCTTGGCCGCCTCGGCCGGTTGGAAGGAGAAGCCGTGGAACTTGAACCAGCCTCGGGTCCCGTTGACCTCGACGCCGACCTCGGGAATCAGCACCACCAGCAGCAGCACGATGGAGACGATCACCGCGGGGGCCGCGAGCCTGCGCACCACCCGCAGCGGGGTGCGCAGCGCGAGCCCGAACAGCACCGCGCCCAGCAGCACGAAGATCAGCTGCTTCTGGAACAGGCTGAACGGGGAACCCGCGGCCGCCGCCTCGGCGCTGGACGCGGACAGGACCATGACCAGCCCGATGCCGGTCAGCAGCGCGAAGACGGCCAGCACGAGGTGGAACGAGGTGAGGGGACGCGCGAGCCAGCCCCGCAGCCAGGCCGCCGCCCGCTGGGGCGCCGTGGGGGACGCAGTGGGGGTCGTGGTGCGGCTCGCGGTGGGGCTCACGGGGTCCCCCCCGGAGCCACCAGGGTGCGCACGGCGTCGGCGAAGGCCCGACCCCGGTGCGCGTAGTCGGTGAACTGGTCCATGGACGCGGCCGCCGGGGCCAGCACGACGGTGTCTCCGGGACGAGCCAGGTCGACGGCCGCGCCGACCGCGGCCCTCATCACGGCGTCGCCGGCGGCGGGTTGCGTCACCCGAGCATCGTCTCCCGCGGGCACCTCGACGACGGGGACCTGCGGCGCGTGTCGGGCCAGTGCCTCGACCAGCGACGCGCGGTCGCGGCCCAGCAGGACCACCGCCGACAGCGACGCGGCCACCGCGGTGACGAGATCGTCGACCCGCGCCCCCTTGAGCAGCCCACCGGCGATCCACACCACCCGTGGGTGCGCCAGCACCGACACCAGCGCGGCGTGCGGGTTCGTCGCCTTCGAGTCGTCCACCCAGGTGATGCCGCCGGCGGTGGCGACCACGCTCGCGCGGTGCTCCCCCGCAACGTGGGCGCGCAGGCCCGCGGCGACCGCTGCCGGGCGCACCCCGGCGGCGCGGGCGAGCGCGGCGGCGGCCGCGGCGTCGAGCAGGTTGGCCGGCCCCCCGGGCTGCACGTCCTGGGCGTTCGCCAGGACGACGGGCTGCGCGGCGAAGGCGCGATCGACAAGGACCCCGTCCCGCCACCCCACCTCGGCCGGACCCGGTTCCCCGAGCCGGAAGGCGACGCGGCGGGTCTGTCCGGGCACGGGCAGCGCGGCTGCCCCCGGATCGTCGATCCCCACCACCGCCACCGCACCGGTGAGCGCGCGCGCCTTGGCCGCGGCGTAGGCAACCATGCCGCCGTGCCAGTCGAGGTGGTCCTCGGCCACGTTGAGCACCGCGCCGGCGGCCGGGCGCACCGACGGCGCCCAGTGCAGCTGAAAGCTGCTGAGCTCGACCGCCAGGTCGGTGAAGCCCGCCGGGTCGGTGAGGGCCTCGAGCACGGTCAGCCCGATGTTTCCGCACGCCACCGCGGACCGGCCGTCGGCCAGCAGAATCTTCTCGAGCATCGTGGTCGTCGTGGTCTTGCCGTTGGTCCCGGTCACCGCCAGCCACCGCCGACGTGGACCGAAGACCTCCTCGACGTCGCAGCGCCAGGCCAGCTCGACGTCGCCCCACACCGGCACCCCGGCGGCGGCGCTGGCCAGCAGCAACGGCGAGCTGGGGGGGAATCCCGGACCGGTCACCACCAGAGCGGTGCCCGGTGGTGGCTCGCGGAGGTCGTGGGCGGTCGCCGCACCCAGCGCGGCCACCCGGGCCAGCTCCTCGGGGTTGACGTCGGTCACGGTGAGACGGGCACCCACGCGGGTGAGGGCACGCACGACGGCGTTCCCGCTCACCCGGGCACCCGCGACCAGCACCGAGGTCCCGCCCAGGTCGGCAACCCGCACCTCAGCCCCCGGCCGCGCTGAGCCACTCGCTGTAGAACACGGCGACGCCGAGCGCGCAGGACACCGCGGTCAGCAACCAGAACCTGATGATGACGGTGGTCTCGGCCCAGCCGCCGAGCTCGAAGTGGTGGTGGAACGGGGCCATCCGGAACACCCGCCGTCGGCTCGTGCGGAACACGGCGACCTGCACCACCACGGACACGGCCTCCATCACGAACAGCGCACCGAGCACGATCAGCAGCAGCTCGGTGCGGGTGACCATGGACAGTCCCGCCAGCATCCCGCCCAGGGCCAGCGAGCCCGTGTCGCCCATGAAGATCTTCGCCGGTGCCGCGTTCCACCAGAGAAATCCGATGCACCCACCCACGGCCGCGGCGGAGAGCACGGCGAGGTCGAGCGGGTCGCGCACGGAGTAGCAGCCGGGCGCAACCTTGACCACGCAGTCGTTGCGGTACTGCCAGAAGCTCACCACCACGTAGGACGCCAGCACCATGGCCATCGAGCCCGCGGCCAGGCCGTCCAGCCCGTCGGTGAGGTTGACGGCGTTGGACCAGGCGCTGACCAGCAGGTAGCAGAACAGCACGAACCCGACGGCGCCGAAGGAGATGGTGGCGACGTCACGGACGAAGGACAGCTGTGACGTCGCGGGGGTGAGCCCGTCGCCGTCGCGGAACTTCAGGGCCAGCACCCCGAACGCCACTGCGGCGACGAGCTGCCCGACGAGCTTCGCGGTCTTGTTGAGCCCGAGGTTGCGCTGCTTGCGCACCTTGATGATGTCGTCGAGGAACCCGACTCCAGCCAGCACGGTGGTGAGGCCGAGCACGAGCATCGCCGACGCCGAGGGACCGTTGGCGCCCAGCAGCATCCCGATCGCGTGCGCGCCGAAGTAGCCGACCCACAGTGCCAGCACGATGGCGAGGCCACCCATGGTCGGGGTGCCCCGCTTGGACTGGTGACTCGCGGGGCCGTCCTGGCGGATCTCCTGGCCGAAGCCCTGCCGGGTGAACAACGAGATCAGCACCGGAGTCACCAGGATCGAGGCCAGCAGGCCGATCCCGGACGCGAACAGGATCAGCCTCACGAGCACACCTCGTCGGTCGCAGGGGTGTCGTCGGCGAGCAGACTCTCCGCGACCCGCCACAGTCCCTCGGACTGGGACGCCTTGACCAGCACCACGTCCCCAGGTTCGACCTCGGCTCGCAGCAGCTCCAGCGCGCTCGCCACGTCCGGCACGAACACGGTTTCCTCGCCCCAGGAGCCTTCCATGTACGCACCGCGGTGCACGGCCTCCACCGGGCTGCCCAGCGCCCCCACGACGACGAGTCGGCTGACGTCCAGGCGGACGGCGTAGCGACCGATCAGGTCGTGCTCGCGCACCGCGTCCGGGCCGAGCTCGCCCATCTCGCCCAGCACGGCCCAGCTGCGACGGACGGGCGTTCCGCGTCCTCCACCTCGACTCATCGACACCAGTGCCTTCAGCGCCGCGCGGACCGAGTCCGGGTTGGCGTTGTAGGCGTCGTTGACGATCGTGACCCCGTCGGCGCGGGTCCGGACGTCCATCCGCCTCGGTGACGCGGCACCGGCCTGGCTCAACGCCGCGGCGACATCCTCGACGGTGGCGCCACGCTCGAGCCCCACCGCCGCGGCCGCGAGGGCGTTGCCGACGTGGTGCTCCCCGTGCACGGCCAGCGTCACGTCCGCCTCGCCGGCGGCAGTGACCAGCCTGAAGCTCGCGCGCGCCTGCCCGTCCAGCGTGATGTCGACGGCGCGGACGTCGGCGCGTGGGCTGACCCCGAAGGACACCACGCGCGCGGCGGTGCGGGAGACCATCGCCGCGACGAGGGGGTCATCAGCGTTGAGCACCGCCACGCCCCCCGCCGCGGCAGCGGGCAGCGCCTCGACGAGCTCCCCCTTGGCCTTCGCGATTCCCTCGCGCGAGCCGAACTCCCCGAGGTGGGCGGTGCCCACGTTCAGCACCACCCCGATCCGTGGGGGGGCGAGCCGGCACAGGGCGGCGATGTGACCGACCCCGCGCGCAGACTTCTCCAGGACCAGGTTTCGGGTGTGGGGCCCGGCCTGCAGCACGGTCCACGGGTGACCGAGCTCGTTGTTGAAGGAACCGGGTGGGGCGACCAGCTCGCCGAGGGGGGCCA
>JBDTDI010000249.1:0-11092 GCA_039923155.1 Mycobacteriaceae bacterium
GCTCGTGGGAGACGTCGAAGACGGTGAAGCCCGGCTCGCCGACCACCCGGAACGCGAACACCGGGATGGCGGAGCCGTCGGAGAGCAGCTCGAAGCAGCCCAGGGCGGCGATCTCGCCGGAGAGCCACACCGCGGTGCTGCGCAGGCTCTGCATGACCCGGGTGTAGCCGTCGCGGCCCAGGCGCAGGAAGTTGTAGTACTGCCCGACGACCTGGTTGCCGGGTCGGGAGAAGTTCAGCGTGAAGGTGGGCATGTCACCGCCCAGGTAGTTGACGTGGAACACCAGCTCCTCGGGGAGGTCCTGCGCGGTGCGCCACACGACGAAACCGAGCCCGGGGTAGGTGAGGCCGTACTTGTGCCCGCTGACGTTGATGCTCGCCACCCGAGGCAGCCGGAAGTCCCACGCGAGGTCCGGGTCCAGGAACGGCACGACGAAACCGCCGCTGGCCGCGTCGACGTGCACCGGTACGTCGGGCCCACCCCCGGCCGCTACCGCGTCCAGGGCCGCGCAGATCTGCGCGACCGGCTCGAGCTCGCCGGTGAAGGTGGTGCCCAGGATGGCGACCACCCCGATGGTGTCGTCGTCGACCGCCGCGGCCACCTGTTCCGGGGTGATGACGTAGCGCCCGGGCTCGACCGGCAGGTAGCGGGCCTCGACCTCGAAGTAGCGGCAGAACTTCTCCCACACCACCTGCACGTTGGTGCCCAGCACCAGGTTCGGCCTCGGACGCCCGGTCTGGTCCCGTCGCGAGCGCCAGCACCACTTCAGGGCCAGCCCGGCCAGCATGACCGCTTCGCTGGACCCGATGGTCGACACCCCGGTGGGATCGGAACCGGTGGGCACGTCGGCGTGGAAGAGGTCCGCGACCATGGCGACGCAGCGGGCCTCGATCGCCGCGGTCGCCGGGTACTCGTCCTTGTCGATCATGTTCTTGTCGAAAGACTCCGCCATCAGCCGCTCGGCCTCGGGCTCCATCCAGGTGGTGACGAACGTGGCCAGGTTCAGCCGCGAGCTGCCGTCGAGCATCAGCTCGTCGTGGATGAAGCGGTACGCCGCGACCGGGGACATCTCGCCGTCGCCCAGGGTGGTGGCCGGCACCGGGTTGCTGCCCAGGCGCGAGGTGTAGGCGGGAGCGAGCGAGTCGGTGTCGTCGGGGTCCACGCCCCTGACGCTAGACCGGGCCCCGACCGGTGTGGAGCGGGCCCGGGGCGGGCATGATCGGGGTGTGGTGAGCGACCAGGACGACGTGGTGGCGGGCAGCCTGCTGGTGTCCTCCACCACCCTGGTGGAACCCACCTTCCGGCGGACGGTGATCTACGTGGTGGACCACTCGCCCACCGGGAGCCTGGGGTTGGTCCTGAACCGTCCGAGCGACACCGCGGTGGTGGACGTCCTCGCCGGTTGGGCGCCGCTGGCCCGCCGCCCGCAGGCCCTGTTCGTGGGCGGTCCGGTGTCGCAGGAGTCGGCGCTGTGCCTGGCCACCGTCCGGGTGGGGGCGAGTGCGGTCGGAGTGACCGGGCTGCGGGTCGTGCAGGGGCGGGTGGTCATGGTCGACCTGGACGCCGACCCCGAGCCGCTCGCGGCCGTGGTTGACGGCGTCCGGGTGTTCGCCGGGTACACGGGGTGGTCCCCGCAACAGCTGGACAGCGAGATCGCCCGCGGCGACTGGCTGGTGGTCACCTCCCTGCCCGGTGACGTCCTCGACCCCGGCCGCGGCGACCTGTGGGCGCAGGTGCTGCGGCGCCAGCCCATGCCGACCGCACTGCTGGCCACCCATCCGCTGGACGTCGACCGCAGCTGAGGAGCCCGGGTGGGTCGGCAGGGGGAAGGCTGCTGGATACTGGAGGAAGGCGCAGATCCGCGCCGTCGCGCGTCGACCCTGGTGACCCCGGGGCCGGGAGGAGCCCAGAAGTGACCACCCTGTCCGTCGAGTCCCCCACGGCCCAGTCCCACTCCACCACCGCGCTCGTCGACCGCCCCGCGTGGATGCGGCTGCGGGACGCCGCCGCCGAGCTCGCGACGCTGCAGGCCGCCGACGGGTCGGTGACCGACACCACGGCCGGGGCCGCGCTGGTGGAACAGGTGGCCGACGCGGTGGGCGAGCTCGCCCCGCACCTGCCGCACGACGCCGACTACCTGGCTGCGGTGCAGACCGACCTGCGGCGCTGGGTGGACGAGGGCCTGGGGGTGCCCGACTTCCTGGACGCGCTGGCCGCCTTCCGGCCCGAGCTGGACCGGGTGGACGGGCGTGAGCACCTGGTGGTGTTCCCCATGTACACCCAGAACGGCTCCACCGAGCGCAAGCTGGAAGCGGTTCTGCTGCAGGTTTTCTGGCCGGACTGGTTGGCCGAGATCGAGGACGGCCGCACCGGTCCCGGGTACGGCAACCCCAAGTTCGTGCCCATCACGTTCACCGCCTTCACCCCGGGGTACGACACCAACTCGGCGGTGCTGTTCCCCGAGAGCGTCGCGGTCCGCGAGACCCCGGTGTTCACCTGGGGCGGCATCTTCTGCGACCGGGAGTCGGCCCGCTTCCGGCTGATCTCCCGGGCCGTGTGCGACACCACCCACCTGCAGCTTCCCGAGCACGCCGCCGAGCTGCTCGTCGACCAGCAGACGGCGCAGGAGACCTTCGTGCTGTGGGACCTGATCCACGACCGGTCCCACAGCCACGGCGACCTGCCCTTCGACCCGTTCATGATCAAGCAGCGGATGCCGTTCTTCCTGTACAGCCTGGAGGAGCTGCGCTGCGACCTGACGGCGTTCCGGGCCTGCCTCGAGCTGGCCGAGGTCGGGGTGGCCCAGGCGGCGCTGGTCCCGGTAGCCCTGCTGCTGGACCGGGGCATCCGCTTCCCGCTGACCGGCACCCGGGTGCGCAACTACGACTCGGTGGCCGGGCAGCTGCTGTTCGCGCACCTGCACCAGTCGCGGGTGCTGCACTGGACCGACAACGCGCTCAGCGTCGACTGGGAGGGGTTGCCCGCCGCGGTGCTCGCGCTGCTGGAGCGCATCGAGGACCTGTACTGGCGCAGCATCGACCGGCCCAAGGTGGCGCACTGGCTGGCCGCTCACGAGCTGGTGTCCAGCATCCTCACCCCCCACCCGGCCTCGACCTGGGCGCACGGGGAGCTGCCGCTGGACGGCCCGCCCAAGGGTCTGGTCGACCTGGTGCACCCCGACGAGTTCCCGTTGAGCATGTTCTTCGAGGCGCTGGCCAAGAAGCTTCGCGACGTGGTCGCCTCGACCGCCGGGATCACCGCGGCGGACCCGCGGCTAGCGTGAGCGCAGTGAGCATCCCGCAGCTGCACGACGCCGACGTCCGAGGTTTTGCCAGCGACAACTACTCCGGGGTGCACCCGGAGGTTCTGGCCGCCCTCGCGGTGGCCAACTCGGGACACCAGCCCGCCTACGGTGCCGACGCCTACACCGCGCGCCTGGCCGAGACGATGCGTGAGCTCTTCGGGGCGCCGACCCAGACCTACCCGGTCTTCAACGGCACCGGCGCCAACGTCACCGGCCTGCAGGCGCTGACCAGCCGGTGGGGGGCGGTGGTGTGCGCGGACTCCGCCCACATCCACGTCGACGAGGGTGGGGCGCCGGAGAAGATGGCCGGGCTCAAGCTGCTGACCGTGGCCACGCCCGACGGCAAGCTCACCCCGGAGCTGCTGCTGGTCCAGGCGCGCGACTTCGACGACGAGCACCGCTCGCAGGCCCAGGTCGTCTCCATCACCCAGTCCACGGAGCTGGGCACGCTGTACACCGTCGACGAGGTGAGGGCGATCGCCGAGCGGGTGCACGCCCTGGGCATGACCTTGCACATGGACGGTGCGCGGATCGCCAACGCCGCCGCGGCGCTCGACGTGCCGCTGCGGGCGTTCACCACCGACGCCGGGGTCGACGTGCTCAGCTTCGGTGGCACCAAGAACGGGGCCATGGGGGCCGAGGCCGTGCTGGTGCTGAACCCGTCGGCGGCCCGGGAGCTGGTGCGGCTGCGCAAGACGTCGATGCAGCTCGGTTCGAAGATGCGCTTCGCCTCGGTGCAGCTGCTCGCGCTGCTGACCGACGACCTGTACCTGCGCAACGCTCGCCACGCCAACGCGATGGCCGCCCGCCTGGACGCCGCGGTCCGGGCCGTCCCCGGGGTCAGCGTGCAGCGCCCCGTGCAGGTCAACTCGGTGTTCGCCGTGCTGCCGACGCAGGTCACGGAGAAGCTGCAGCAGCGCTTCCGCTTCTACACCTGGGACCCGGCCACCGGCGAGGTGCGCTGGATGTGCAGCTTCGACACCACCGCGGACGACGTGGCGTCCTTTGCCGCGGCGATCACCGAGGAGATGGCCGCGTACTCCTCCTGAGCTCGGGCCCGGCGCTCACCGCACCAGGTTCGGCGGCTCCTCACCCCGAGCCACGGCCGCGACGTTGGCCCGGGTGACCGCCCATGCGCGCTCGTCGCGACCCTCGCTGAACCCGCCGACGTGCGGGGTCAGCAGCAGCCCGGGCGCCCCCCACAGCGGGTGGTCCTCGGGCAGGGGCTCCGGGTCGGTCACGTCCAGCACCGCCCGCAGGCGCTGCGCACGCAGCTCCACCAGCAGCGCATCGGTGTCCACCACCCCGCCGCGGGCCGCGTTGACCAGGATCGCGTGGTCGGGCATGCGGGCCAGCAGGTCGGCGTCGACGAGACCGCGGGTCTGCTCGGTCAGCGGCAGCATCAGCACCACCGCGTCGTGCGTCGCCACCAGCTCCCCCAGCTCGTCGATGGCGTGCACCCCGTCCCTCCTGGTCCGCCCGACGAGCGTGCTGCTGGCCCCGCAGGCGTCGAGCCGCACGGCAAGCTCGGTGGCGAGATCGCCGGCGCCGACGATCAGCACGTGCTTGCCCATCAGGGTCTCGGTCGGGTGGTCGGACCAGGTACGGGCGTTGGCGAAGCTCACCAGGTCGCGGTACACGGCGAGCAGACCCGCCAGGGCCCACTCGGCGGTGGACGCGCCGTGCGCGCCGCGGCCGTTGGAGAGCTGGACCTGCTCGGGCAGGCGGCCCACCCACGTCTCGACCCCGGCGTTGGTGGTCTGCACCAGCCGCAGCGCGGGCATCTCCGCGGCGAGCGCCGCCACCTGGTCGACGGACCCACCCTCGGCGACGAGCACCTGGGCGGCGCGCGCGTCGTCGGCGAGCTCGCTCGAGCCCGGGTCGTGGAACAGCACGTCCACCCCGGGCAGGTCGGCGAGCTCGGAGCAGCCGCGGGGATCGAGGACGAGGACGGTGGTGGTCACGGTGATCGATCCTGCCCCCTGCGCCCGCGCCCGCCCCCATCTAGCGTCGTCACCGTGACCGAACGAACCCGTGAGTCCGTCTGGGACTATCCCCGCCCGCCCCGCCTGGAGGTGGTCGAGCGGCACGTCGTGGTCCGTCACGCCGGAACGACGGTGGTCGACACCACCGACGTCGTCCGGGTGCTGGAGACCTCGCACCCGCCGACCTACTACCTGCCGCGCACCGCGTTCGCCGACGGCGTGTTGCACCCGGTGGCCCGCAGGACGATGTGCGAGTGGAAGGGCACCGCCCGCTACGTCGACCTGTACGTGCCGGGCGCTGCCCCGCTGGCCGAGATCGGCTGGTGGTACCCGAAGCCGGATCGTCGCTACCCGCAGCTGACCGATCGGGTGGCGCTGTACGCCGGTCCGCTGGACGAGGTCCTCCTCGACGGTGAACAGGTGACGCCGCAGCCCGGTGGGTTCTACGGCGGTTGGGTCACCCAGGAGCTGGACGGTCCGTTCAAGGGTGAGCCGGGTACCTGGGGCTGGTGACGGCTCAGCCGCGCAGCGACGTCATGAGCTCGCAGCCGACGCAGTCGGTGCAGCGCGAGTGCGGACCGGCCGGGGTGGCCCCGGTGGTCAGTGCGTGTGCGGCCTGCGCACCCTGCACGCCGCCGGCGAGCAGCAGGCCGAGTGCCCCGGCGGCACCGACGGTTCCCACGACAGCCGCTTCGGCGCCGTCGAGCCCCGCGACCCCCACCGCGGCCAAGACCAGCAGGGCGCCGGCCGCGGTGGTCGGCAGCGCAGCCACCTTGTTCGCCAGTGCGTACGCCTCCTGGCAGGACAACGAGTCCTCGGTGCGGACCCCCACGAAACGGTTGCGCGGCAGGCGCTCCTGGATCCCGGCGACGCCGAGGACCACGAGGGCCACCCCGAGCACAGCCAGCACGACGACGAACACCACCACGGACACCCTGCGATGGTAGGCCGTCGGTGGGTCTGGAGCCCGCCTGGTGCCCCGGAGCACAATCGGGTGATGGACAGCCAAGACAGCCAGGACAGCCGAGACAAGGTACGGATCAGCGGCGACGAGATCATTGCCGAGGACCTGGACGACTGGCGCCTGCTGGCGCAGGCGCTGCACGCGCGGTTCCGCACCGGCAGCTTCCTGGCCGGGGTGCGGTTCGCGCAGGCCGTCGGAGAGGCGGCCGAGGCCGTGAACCACCACCCCGACCTGAAGCTGACCTACCCCTTCGTCGATGCCAGCCTGGTGAGCCACGACGTCGGCTGCGTGACCCGGCGCGACGTCGCCCTGGCCCGGCGGATCAGCGAGATCGCCAGGGCACAGGGGGTAGCCGCGGAGCCCGGGGCCGTCGCCCAGGTCGAGCTCGCGCTGGACACCGCTGCCCCTTCCGCGCAGGGCCCGTTCTGGGCGGCGTTGCTCACCGGTGACGCGGAGGCCGTGCACGGCGACGACGTGGTGGACCCGGGCGGCCGGGTGCCCCTGCTGTGGTTCCAGCCCTCGGCGCAGTCCCCCGCCGCCGGGCCGCAACAGCGGTTCCACCTGGACGTGTGGGTGCCGCACGACGTGGCGGAGAACCGGATCGCCCTCGCCCTCGACAACGGGGGAACGCTGGTGGACGAGGACTCGGCTCCCACGTTCACGGTCCTGGCCGACCCCGAGGGCAACCGGGTCTGCGTCTGCACCTCCGTCGACCGGTAGGAACGGGGCGCTGCGGTGGCGCAACGGCTCCACCGTCGGCGTCGTGGGATGCTCACGCGAGTGAACGTTGTCGTCCGGGCCCGTCGACCGACCGACCTTCCCGTCCTCGCTGACCTGCTCGCCGGGCAGCAGCCCACCTCCCGCTACCCGTTCCGGTGGCCGCTGCCCGGTCCCGTCGAGCAGTTCCTGGTTCGTGACGGCGAGCAGGCGGCGTGGGTCGCGGTGCTGGACGGAGTCCTCGCCGGCCACGTCTCGGTGGGGCCGGTGTCCGGCCTGGGCGACGCGGCGGAGGTGTTCCGCACCGCCACCGGCTGCCCCGAGCCGGCGCTGGTGTCGGTGCTGTTCACCTCCACCGCCGCCCGCGGTCGGGGGGTGGGTGGGGCGTTGCTGGACGTGGCGGTCGGGTGGGCGCAGGAGCAGGGCCGGGTTCCGGTGCTCGACGTGGTGCAGCGCCACAGCAGCGCGCTGACCGTCTACCGGCACCGGGGCTGGGTGGAGGTGGGGCGATACCGCTTCGCGTGGCTGCCGGACGAGGTGCCCGACGTGCTGCTGCTGGCCCTGCCGCCGTTGCCGGGGTTGTCGGGTGTGTCCTAGTACGCGCCGTCGCTGCTGAGCACGGCGCGCACGGTCCGCCACACGATCAGCGCGTCGGTGATCATGGACCAGTTCTCCACGTAGCTGAGGTCCAGGCGCACGGAGTCCTCCCAGGACAGGTCCGAGCGGCCGCTGACCTGCCACAGCCCGGTGATCCCGGGCTTGACCAGCAGGCGACGGTGGGTGCTGCCGGTGTAGGTGTCGACCTCGCTGCGCAGCGGGGGCCGAGGACCGACGATGCTCATCTGCCCGCGCAGCACGTTGACCAGCTGCGGGAGCTCGTCGATGGAGAAGCGTCGTAGCACCGCCCCGACCCGGGTCACCCGCGGGTCACGTCGGATCTTGAACAGCGGCCCCGATCCCTCGTCGTGCCCGGCGAGCTCGACCACCCGCGTGTCGGCGTCGTCGGTCATCGAGCGGAGCTTGAGCATGGAGAACGACTGTCCGTTCCGGCCCACCCGCTCCGAGCAGTAGAGCACCGGGCCACGGCTGGTCAGCGTCACCGCCAGCGCCGCCACCGCGAGCACCGGCGTGACCAGCGCCAGCATCACCGCCGCAGCCACCAGGTCGAAGGTGTTCTTGCCGAGCCGGCCAGCCCCCTCGTACTGCGGCTCCTCCACGTGCAGCAGCGGCAGGCCCGCGAGCGGGCGGATCTTCAGGCGCGGCCCGGCCACGTCGACCACGCCCGGGGCGAGGACGAGATCCACGTCCACCTCGGCGAGGTCCCAGGCCAGCTCGCGCATCCCGTCCTGACCGAGGTGCTCGGTGGCGCTGACGGCCACCGTGTCTGCTCCGGTGGCGCGGATCGCCGCGATCACGGCGTGCTCGTCGCCCAGCACCGGAACGTGGCGCCCGTCCACCACGACGGTCTCCGCGCCGGTGCGGCCAGGAACGCAGACCCCGACGACCTGCAGGCCGGCGTCCGGGTGCCGGTCGAAGGTGCGCGCCATCTCCACCGCGGCCGCGGGCCGACCGACGACGAGCACACGGGACAGGTAGTCGCCCTCGGTGCGGCGACGCAACAGCCACCGTCGCTGACAGCGGCGCGCGAGGCACAGGCCGAACAGGCCGACCGGCAGCGCGATCAGCAGGTAGCCGCGGGCGATGTCGTACCGGGCGAGCAGGGCGATGATGGCGATGACCCCGAACAGCCGCATCGAGGCGTCGACGATGCGGCGGTACTCCTCGGTGCCCTCGCCCACGGTGCGCCGGTCCCTGGTGTCGAAGATGGCGAGGAAGCCCAGCCACAGCACGACGAGGACGGCGCTGACCAGGGTGTAGCTGCTCTCGGCTCCGGCCAGCGCCTCGGAGCGGGGACCGAAGCGCGCGAGCTGGGCGATCGCGACGGAGGCAACCACCACCGCGGTGTCGCCCCACGCGAGCCGCCGCACGTATCGTCGCTGCCAGTCCCGGACCTTCACCGGGGCCGGGGGGACCAGGGGCACGGCCGCAGCCGGGACCGGTCTCGGCGCGACCGCGGGGGGGCGCGACCCGACCCGGGCACCCCCCGGATCAGCGCGTGCCCCCGCCCGGTCCTGAGTGCTAGTCATGCTCCTTGCGGCGTCGGGCGAGGACGAGTCCTGCCGCGCCCCCACCGACCAGGACCACACCGAGGCTGAGCAGCGGAACCACCGCGCCCGCGCCGGTGAAGGCGAGGCCGCTGCCAGACCCGCCGGCCTGGGTGCTGCTGCCGGTCCGCACGCCAATCACGGTGAAGGGGGCCGTCTGCACCTCGCCGGTGTCCACCGCGGTCACGGTCGCGATGTGTGCCCCGAGGTCGAGCGTTCGGGTGGAAAAGGTCGTCTGCGTGTCACCGTCGGCGCCCGCGGTGAAGGTGCCCAGCTCGATGGGGTCCGAGTTGATCCGAATGTCATACACCCGCCCGGCCACGTTTCCCTTGACGAACACCGTGATCCTGTCGCCCTGGGGGACCAGGTTGACGCTGAGCGCGATGGTGAACTGCGCTCCGGGGTTCGCATAGCCCTGCACGGGATGGTGGACGGCAACCGTGTGGGCAACGGTGGTGGCGGCGCTGGCGGCCGGTGCGAGGCACACCCCGAACAGGGCGAGGGCGGCAGCGGTGGCGGCGACACGCGCGGTTGGGGTGGCACCCATCGTGGTCTCCAGTGTCGGGCAAGCTCGGGCCATCGTGACCGCGCGTGTCCCGAACATAACAGACAGTACGCAACTTCGTTGCTCGTGCGCGGACGTCGGTGAGCTCCGGTCAGGGCCGACAGGGTGGCACCGAGTCGGTGACGGTCGCCGCGGCCGCCAGCGGCTGAACCGGTACCCGCGCTGTGCCCGCAACCGCGGGCTCGCGCAGCGTCCAGGTCACCGTGCTGGTGGCGCCGGGGGCCAGCGACACCTCGAGGGAGAACACGGGGTGCCCGCGCTCGCCGCCCACCCGGGCACCTGCGGGGCGCCCGTCGACCGCAACCCCCTCCAGCTGGGCGCCTCGGGTGGCGTAGAGGGAGACGAGAGAGGCGTTGGTGCCGGGCGGCCCGGGATTCTTGCTGCCGGCCTGGATGGTGACGTAGGCGGGCAGCCCGGCAGCCGGAGCGTGGTTGGTCAGCGTGGCGCTCACGGTCGAGGTGCGGGTGGCGGCGCCGCAGGGCCCTGCGGCGTAGGAGATCCGCCGGCCCAGGTAGTAGTCCAGCTTGCCCTGCGAGGCGTTGTTGACCACCACCGCGGCGTAAGGGGCGTCGTCGTCGGGCACCTGGTGGCCCAGCGCGGCGCCGGCCAGCTTGGTCTGCTCCTCGGGGTGGGTGCTGTACACCGCGATGTGGCCCTCGTCGACGGCCCGTCCCAGTGCGCTGAGCAGCGCGGTGGTGCTGCCGTCGGCGAGGAGCACCTGCGTGACCACCGCGGACGAGATCTCCTGCAGGAACGCCTTGCGCGCGTCGTTGTTGTCGAAACGGGCGTACACCTCGCTCTCGGTGAGGGCGACGACGTTGTCCGCGGTGACCGTCTCCCCACCGGTCAGGGTGATCGGGCCGGTGGCGCCGAGCACGTAGCTCAGGGCCACCGGGTCGGTGGCGATCGCACCGTCGAGGTGCTGGCCGCTCTGCTCGTCCCACAACGCGGTCCAGATGCGCCCGGCGTTGGGGAAGTGCGGGCTGAAGTTGCTGTTGATCCAGCGACCGGTGGGCGAGGTCCCCGGGTAGAGCGCGGCGTAGTCAGCTCCGAGGTCGACCGCGGCGGCGGGGTCGTCGGCCAGACCGGTGTTGGCCGCCCGCTCGTCCAGGCTGACGGCGCCTCCCGTCGCCCGCAGGATGCCGAACGCGCCGACGAGCCCGCCGGTGCCGCGCGCTTCGGCGTTGGTCTGGAAGGCGACGAAGTAGCTGCGCGGCGAGTTACCCCCCAGCATCGACGGCAGCAGGTCGGCGGCGGTGCTCACCCTGTTCAGCAGGGCGGTGAGCTCGTCGGTCTGCGCGGTGAGCTGGGTGCGGGCCTGCTCGACCGCGCCCACCCGGGCTGGGGGGATGTCCCTGACCCGCTCCTGCAGCCCAGCGGCGGCCCTCGAGG
>JBDTDI010000250.1:0-2606 GCA_039923155.1 Mycobacteriaceae bacterium
TCAGCCAGCAGAACACGTTCACCGGCCGGCTCACCCCGCAGATGCTGCTGGACGTCCTTGTGACGGCGCACACCCGAGATGCGTGATCGAGGCCGAGAGTGGGAGAATCAGCGCCCGTGACCAACCAGAACGCCCCCACCCGGATCCTCGTCGTCGGTGGCGGCTACGTCGGCATGTACACCGCGCTGCGGTTGCAGAAGAAGCTGCACGCCAGGGAGGCGCGCATCACCGTCGTCGACCCGCAGCCGCACATGACCTACCAGCCGTTCCTGCCCGAGGCGGCGGCCGGCTCCATCGAGCCCCGGCACGTGGTGGTTCCCCTGCGCCGCGTGCTCAAGAAGGCTCACGTGCTCACCGGGCGCGTGGAGAAGGTGGAGCACGCCACTAAGCGGGCCTGGGTCTCCAACTCCGACGGGTCCACCGAGATCCTGTCCTACGACTACATCGTGATGTCGCCGGGTTCCATCGCCCGCACCCTGCCGGTGCCGGGGCTGTCCTCACGGGGCATCGCGTTCAAGACCATCGGTGAGGCCATCTACCTGCGCAACCACGTGCTGAGCCGCCTGGACGCCGCCTCGGTCACCCAGGACCCGGAGCGCCGGCGCCGGTTGCTCACCTTCATGGTGGTCGGCGGTGGCTACGCGGGCATCGAGGCGCTGGCCGAGCTGGAGGACATGTCTCGACACGCGTGCCGGTACTACGGCGGGATCAGCCCCGAGGACCTGCGGTGGGTGCTCGTCGAGGCCACCGGGCGGGTGATGCCCGAGGTGAGCCCCGAGATGGGCGTTTACACCATCGAACGCCTCTCCGACCGGAACATCGAGGTGTACCTGGAGACCCGCGTGGAGACCATGGTCGACGGCAACGTCCGCCTCTCCGACGGCACCGAGTTCTCCTGCGAGACCATCGTGTGGACCGCCGGGGTCAAGGCCAACCCGATGCTCGCCAACACCGACTTCCCGCTGGACGCTCGGGGCCGGCTGCGCTGCACCGCCCAGCTGGCGGTCACCGAGGTGTCCGACGCGTGGAGCGCGGGCGACTGCGCCGCCGTTCCGGACCTCTCCAAGGCCGACACCGACCCCGAAGCGACCTGCAGCCCGTCGGCCCAGCACGCCGTGCGCCAGTCCAAGGTGCTCGCCGCAAACGTGATCGCCGCGGTGCGGGGCACCGAGGCCAAGGACTACAAGCACGCCTACGTGGGTTCGGTGGCCAGCCTGGGTCTGTACCGCGGGGTCGCCGACGTCTACGGCGTGAAGCTGAAGGGCTGGCCGGCGTGGGTGATGCACCGGACCTACCACCTGTCGCGGATGCCCACCACGAACCGCAAGGTGCACATCGGCGTCGACTGGCTGATGGCGCTGATCTTCCGCCGTGACGTCGTCGCCCTGGGTCAGATCAACGACCCGAAGGCCGAGTTCGACCGCGCCGCCGCCAGCTGAGACGGTCCACCGGATCGGCCCCCGTAGCCCAACCGGCAGAGGCAGGCCCCTTAAAAGGGTCCCAGTGTGGGTTCGAGTCCCACCGGGGGCACCTCCGGCGACGGTAGGCTCCGGGGTGTCAGGAATGTCCGGTTCCGCGTCGGTTCCCAGCCGGGAACCAGGGTGGAGCCCCGGACGTTGAACGGCTGAGAACTGAACGACCCGGGAACCGCACACGCAGCAACCGGCACAGCTCGAGAAGGGACCATCACGGTGCGCGAGAGCAGCAACCCCGTGTTCCGCAACCTGCCGAAGCAGGGTGGGCCGGGCGGGTACGCCGGCTTCGGCGGAACCCAGACCCACGCCCGTCCGCAGGGCCAGAACCCGTACAGCGCGCAGGGGCGCAACCCCTACGGCAACCAGGGCCAGGACGCCTACACCCCACCGCAGGCGCCCACCCGGGCCATGACGGTCGACGACGTGGTCGCCAAGACCGCGGCCACCCTCGGGGTGCTCGTCGTCGTCGCCGCGATCACCGCGTTCGCGGTCAGCCAGAACACCGCGCTCGCCTTCCCCGCGCTGATCGTGGGTGCCCTGGTCGGCTTCGCGCTGGTCATGGTGGCCACCTTCGGCCGCAAGGCGAACAAGGGAGTGGTGCTGGCCTACGCCGCCGCCGAGGGCCTGGTCGTCGGTTCGATCTCCTGGATCTACGAGACCGGCACGGTCGGCACCGTCGTCCCGCAGGCCGTGATCGGCACCATCGGGGTGTTCGTCGGCATGCTGGTGGTCTACAAGACCGGGGCGATCCGGGTGACCCCGCGGCTGACCAAGATGATCTTCGCCGGCCTCATCGGCGTGCTCGTGCTCATGGTCGTGAACGTGATCGCGTCGCTGTTCGTCGACGGCGGGCTCGGCCTGCGCAGCGGCGGACCGCTGGCCATCATCTTCAGCCTGGTCTGCATCGCCGTGGCCGCGTTCAGCTTCCTGCTCGACTTCGACCAGGCCGACAAGCTGATCCGCGCCGGTGCGCCGGAGCAGATGGCGTGGTCGGTGGCGCTGGGGCTCACCGTCACCCTGGTGTGGCTGTACCTGGAGATGCTGCGCCTGATCAGCTACTTCAACCGGAGCTGACCCCTTTCCACCGCACCGTGGACGGAGCACCCAGGACTCGGCGCAGAGGACTTGGCC
>JBDTDI010000251.1:0-5669 GCA_039923155.1 Mycobacteriaceae bacterium
GCCGTGCACCCCGGTGGTGGTGTGCACGGTGCGGCCGGGTTGTCGGCGGCCCGCGCCGCGCTGGGCTCCCAGGGCGTGCGGGGCTGGCCGCGTCGCGCGGTGACCAGCGCGCTGCTGCAGCTGCTCACCGGCCGGTGACTGCGCGCCTCAGGCGCGCTGGACCTCGCTGCGCAGCTTCAACACCTGCGCGCCGGCGTCGGTCTCGATGACGTAGGCCGGATCGTCGTCGCTGCCGTGCCGGGTGATCTCCGAACCCTTCAGGGTCCGGGTCACCGACTCGTGGTGCACCTCGGTCACCTTCCCCTGCCCGGTGCCGCTGCCCCAGCTCCAGGTGACCTCGGTGCCCGTGCGGATGATCTCGCTCATGCCCCCGAGCGTGCCGTGGGTTCCGTCACCGCGCTCACCGGGCCGGGACTAGCGTCGGATCCATGACCAGCCCCGCGCGTACTCTCCAGCAGCCCATCGGTTCCGGTTTCGGCCACGACAGCACCGCTACCGAGGTGGTGGCCGGCATCGACCTGCACGACACCCTCGCCCTGGTCACCGGCGGCTACTCGGGCCTCGGCCTGGAGATCACCAGGGCCCTCTCCGCCGCCGGGGCGTCCGTGGTCGTCCCGGCCCGTCGCCCCGACGTCGCTCGCGAGGCGCTGGCCGGTGTCGAGCGGGTAATTCTCGACGAGGTGGACCTGGCCGACCTGGGCAGCGTCCAGGACTTCGCGGAGCGCTTCCTGGCCACCGGCCGCAACCTCGACCTCGTCATCGACAACGCCGGGATCATGGCGTGCCCGGAGACCCGCGTCGGCGACGGCTGGGAGGCGCAGCTCGCGACCAACCACCTCGGCCACTTCGCGCTGGTCAACCGGCTGTGGCCGGCGATCTCCGCCGGCGGGGGAGCGCGGGTGGTCTCGGTGTCCTCCACCGGGCACCACCGCAGCGACATCCGGTGGGACGACCTGATGTTCGACGCTGGCGAGTACGACAAGTGGGCCGCCTACGGTCAGGCGAAGACGGCGAACGTGCTGTTCGCGGTCCAGCTGGACGCGTTCGGGCGCGAGGCCGGCGTACGGGCGTTCGCGCTGCACCCCGGTGGCATCCTCACCCCGCTGCAGCGCCACCTCAGCACGGAGGAGCAGGTGGCCATGGGGTGGATCGACTCCGACGGCAACGTCCTGGAGACCTCGTTCAAGTCGCCCGAGCAGGGGGCGGCGACGTCGGTGTGGGCGGCGACGTCACCGCAGCTCGAAGGAATGGGCGGGGTGTACTGCGAGGACTGCGACGTCGCTTCCCCGGCCGTCAAGGGGCAGCGCACCGGAGTCAAGGACTACGCGATCGACCCGGGGTCCGCGGCGCGCCTGTGGGAGGTCTCCGCCGCGCTCACCGGTGTGGATGCCTTCGCCTAGGCTGCGCGGCCGGCAACCTCCCGTAGCGTGACGCGAGTGCTGGGACTGCCCGACGACATCCGCGCCTGCCTGTTCGACCTCGACGGCGTGCTCACGCGCACCGCGAGCGTGCACCAGGCCGCGTGGAAGCGGACCTTCGACGCCTTCCTCCGCGAGCGGGACCCTGCTGCGGCCGAGTTCACCGGTGACGACTACCTCGCCTTCGTCGACGGCAAGCCGCGCAAGGACGGCGTGCGGGACTTCCTGGCCAGCCGCGGCGTGCAGCTGCCCGAGGGTTCCGACGACGACCCGACCGACGCGCAGACCGTCTCGGGGGTGGGCAACCGCAAGAACGCAGACTTCCTGGCCGAGCTGGCGGAGAACGGCGTCGGCATCTTCGACGACGCGCTGGTCTACCTGCGGGCCGCGAAGGAGGCGGGGCTGCGCATCGCGGTGGTGACGGCGTCGGCCAACGGTGGGCACGTCATCGAGACTGCGGGGTTCGCCGACCTCGTGGAGGTGCGGGTGGACGGCGTGGTGACCTCGAGGCTCGGCCTGGCCGGCAAGCCGGCACCCGACACCTACCTGGAGGCGGCTCGCGAGCTCGGGGTCACCGCCGCGGCGTCCGCGGTCTTCGAGGACGCGCAGTCGGGGGTGGCCGCCGGTCGGGCCGGGGCCTTCGGCCTCGTCGTGGGGGTCGACCGGGTGGGTCAGGGCGAGGCGCTGCGCCGGGCCGGGGCCGACGTCGTCGTCTCCGACCTGGGCCAGCTGGCCGAGGGGAGCGGCGCGTGAGCCCCCGACCGAGGCACGTCCCCGTCGAGCCGTGGGCGCTGAGCGAGATCGGCATGGACGACGACTGGCTGGGAGTGTCGGAGTCGGTCTTCGCCCTCGCCAACGGTCACCTCGGCATGCGCGGCACGCTGGAGGAGGGGGAGCCGACGGCAACCCCCGGGACCTACCTGAACGGCTTCTTCGAGGAGCGCCCACTGCCCTACGCCGAGGCCGGCTACGGCTTTCCCGAGCAGAGCCAGACGCTGCTCAACGCCACCGACGGCAAGCTGATCCGGCTGCTGGTGGGGGACTCGCCCATGGACCTGAGCTACGGGGAGGTGATCGACCACCGCCGCACCCTGGACCTGCGGGCCGGGGTGTTGCGTCGGTGCACCGAGTGGCGCTCGCCCAACGGTCGCACCGTGGAGGTGAGCAGCACCCGGCTGGTGTCGCTGACCCGTCGCTCCACCGCAGCCATCAGCTACCAGGTGCGCTGCACCGACGACCTCGGTGACCTCTACGTGGCCCTGCAGTCGGACCTGCTGGCCAACGAGGTCAGCCGTGCCGGCGACTCGAACGACCCCCGGGTCGCCGCTGCGCTGGAGAACCCGCTGGTCTCCGAGCTGTTCACCGGTCAGGGCCGGCACGCGGCGCTGGTGCACAGCACCCGGCGCAGCAAGCTGCGGATGGCCGTCGGCATGGACCACGACGTCGAGGTGCCCGACAGCCACACCGAGGCCATGGAGGTCTCGGAGGACCTTGCCCGTTTCACCCTCACCGCCCGGCTCCCGTCGGGTTCGAGCCTGCGGCTGGTGAAGTACCTCGCCTACGGCTGGTCCAGCCGGCGCTCGTCCGCGGCCCTGCGCGACCAGGTGGAGGGTGGTCTCGCGGTGGCCAAGCTTGCCGGCTGGGACCGGTTGCTGACCGAGCAGCAGCAGATGCTCGACGAGCAGTGGGCGGTGGCCGACGTCGAGATCGACGGCGACGACGAGATGCAGCAGGCCGTGCGCGTCGGGGTGTTCCACGTGCTGCAGGCGGGCCTGCGCGCCGAGCGCCAACCGATCCCGGCCAAGGGACTCACCGGACCGGGTTACGACGGACACACCTTCTGGGACACCGAGTCCTTCGTCCTGCCCGTGCTGACCTACCTCGCCCCCGACGCCGCCCGCGACGCGCTCATCTGGCGGCACTCGACCCTCGACCTCGCCAGGGCCAGGGCCAGGGAGCTGGGCCTGCGCGGAGCCGCGTTCCCGTGGCGCACCATCCGCGGCGAGGAGACCTCCGGCTACTGGCCCGCGGGCACCGCCGCGTTCCACGTCAACGCCGACATCGCCGACGCCGTCGCTCGCTACACCGCCGCCACCGACGACCACGAGTTCGACCGGGTCTGCGGGGCGGAGATCCTGCTGGAGACCGCCCGGCTGTGGCTGTCGCTGGGCCACGTGGACGACGGACGTGGGTTTGGCATCGACGGGGTCACCGGACCCGACGAGTACACCGCCGTCGTGGACAACAACATCTACACGAACCTGATGGCCCAGAAAAACTTTCGCGAGGCGGCCGCCGCCGCGGAGCGGCAGCCCGCGGTGCGTGACCGGCTCGGCGTCACCGGCGTCGAGGTGGCGGCGTGGCTCGCGGCGGCGGACGCCATGCGGATGCCCTTCGACGAGCAGCTGGGCGTGCACCAGGCGTCGGAGAACTTCACCCACCACGAGGAGTGGGACTTCGAGAACACCGACTCCGACCTCTACCCGCTGCTGCTGCACTTTCCCTACTTCGACATCTATCGCAAGCAGGTGGTGAAGCAGGCCGACCTGGTGATGGCGATGCACCGGCGCGGTGATGCGTTCACCGCGGAGCAGAAGGTCGCCAACTTCGCCTACTACGAGGCCCGCACGGTGCGGGACTCGTCGTTGTCGGCCACCGAGCAGGCGATCATGGCGGCAGAGACGGGGCACCTGCAGCTGGCCCACGACTACTGGGCCGAAGGGGCGATGACCGACCTGCACAACCTGCACGGCAACGCCGGTTCGGGCCTGCACATCGCGGCGATGGCGGGCGCATGGCTCGTGGCCGTGGCGGGTTTTGGCGGAATGCGTGACCACGACGGCCAGCTCAGCTTCGCCCCCCGGCTTCCGCCCACCCTGACCCGCCTCGCCTTCCAGCTGTCCTTCCAGGGCCGGTGCCTGCGGGTGGAGATCAGCCAGAGCTGCGCAAGCTATCGGCTCGTGGTGGGCGAACCGCTCGACATCCACCACCACGGCCGAGCGGTGACCGTGGCGGGGGAGGAGACGGTGCTCGACGTGCCACCGTCGCCCGAGGTACACCCGGTCCGGCAACCGACCGGGTGCGCGCCGCGGCGTCGTGGGGGAGCGGGCGCCGCCGCGCACCGCTGATGAGCATCGTCCTCGCCGCGGCCGTCGCCCTGGCCGTGTTCGGTCTGGCCTCGGCCGCACAGGCGGTCACCGGCTTCGGCTCCGCCCTGGTGGCGGTTCCGCTGCTCACGTTGGCGTTCGGTCCCGTCACCGCGGTCCTCGCGTCCACCATCGTGGGGCTGGTGCTCACCGCCCACGCGTCGGTGCAGGAACGAGCGCACGTCGAGCGTCGGGTCGCCGCCCGGCTGGTGGTCAGCGGCCTGATCGGGCTCCCGCTCGGCTACCTCGTGCTCACCCTGGTGCCGGCGCGTTCGCTAAAGCTGGTGATCGCGGCCGTGCTGGGCGTCCTCGTGGTCGTGCTGGCCGCGCGGCTGCGGCTGCCGTCCGGGCTGGGCGCGCAACGCAGCGCCGGGGTGGCCAGCGGGGTCCTGCTCACCTCGACCGGCATGAACGGCCCGCCGCTGGTGGTGCTGCTGCAGGCCATGGGCCAGTCCCCACGCCGGTTCCGCGCGACGCTGCAGGTCACGTTCTTCGCCCAGGACCTGGCCGCCGTGGTGCTGTTCCTCGTGACCGGTCTGCTGAGCCCGGCGGTGTGGGGGCTCGCCGCCGCCGGTGTCCTCGGCGTACCGCTGGGCTGGTGGCTCGGCGACCGGCTGTTCGGAGCCCTCTCCGCAGCCCGGTTCCGACGGGTCGTGCTAGGTGGGCTGGCCGTGCTGGCCCTCACCTCCCTGGTGACGGCCGTCGCGGGCTGACGGTGGGATGCGGACGCCAGAACGGGCGAAGGTCCAAGCCGAGTCCGACTTCGACGAGATCGCTTCGCCCCGACGCGGCGCGCGCGTTCGGCCGCGGGATCGAGGTTCGCGCCGTACCCCATCCTGACCCCTGACGGCCGATCGTTCGGGGAGAGGGGGCCAGACCTACTCCAATTGTCATAATGTTCATTATCGGCACGGCCCGCGAGCGACAGAGATCGGACGGTCGGTCGACGACGGAGACGACACTCGTCCGCCCACCAGGCGGTAACACCGGCACCGTCACCGTCACCGTCACCGACCCAGCATCCAGATCAGTCTCGGGCCTGGGCCGACCAACCCGCCTCCGGAAGGACGAACTGCATCGAGGTCGACACCCCACCGCCTCGCGG
>JBDTDI010000252.1:0-9268 GCA_039923155.1 Mycobacteriaceae bacterium
CTAGTATCACGCGATTGGGCCATTCGGCATCCTCCATTCGGGCTTACGCTCGGAGTCAACACCCAGTTGGGTGAACATCGACTCCCTGGAGGTCCCCATGTCCACCACCACGTCTGCCCAGTCCGTCGTCCGCAACGGTTCGCGCTGGTTCGTCACGGGCGACTCCGCTTCGCGCAACGGCTCGCGCTGGTTCTGAGCCACAACCCCTTCGAACGTCACCGCCCCCCAGGACCTCGGTCCTCGGGGGCGGACGTCGTTCGTGGTCGGGCCCACCCCCGCAGGCAGGTACAGTGTGCCTAGTTCCACCGAAGACCGCAGGTCATCACGTTCGTCAAGGACGTGTCGAAGGTTCGGAGAAGATCCCGGACGGCCCGCGCAGGAGGACGAGGTCACGTTGCTCCGCTCTGCGGTGTCATCCACGCCCCGTCGCGCTCCTGCGCACGGGGCGTTCGTCGTCTCCGGGCCCAGAGCAGGGAGAGGAGGCACGCATGGCCAAGCCTGAGAAGGTGGCAGCCGTCGCCGAGATCAGCGAACGGTTCCGCGGGAGCTCGGCAGCCGTGGTGACCGAGTACCGGGGCCTCACGGTCGCGAAGCTCGGCCAGCTGCGCACCGCGCTCGGCGCCGGGGCAACGTACGCGGTTGCCAAGAACACGCTCGTCAAACGAGCGGCGGCGGACGCTGGCGTCGCGGGTCTGGACGAGCTCTTCGTCGGCCCCACCGCCATCGCGTTCATCACCGGGGAACCGGTCGACGCCGCGAAGACGCTCAAGACCTTCGCCAAGGACAACAAGGCGCTGGTCATCAAGGGCGGTTACATGGACGGTCGAACGTTGACCGTCGCGGAGATCGAGCAGATCGCCGACCTCGAGAGCCGTGAGGTGCTGCTGGCCAAGATGGCTAGCGCGATGAAGGGCAACCTCACCAAGGCGGCGGGGCTCTTTGCCGCGCCTGCCTCGCAGATGGCCCGCCTCGCGGCGGCGCTGCAGGAGAAGAAGCCCACCGACACGACCCCAGCCGGCGAAGCAGCGGCCCCCGCTGCCGCGGACGACACGTCCGCTCCCGCCGCTGAGGCAGCAGAAGCACCCGCCGAGGACGTGGCACCCGCCGCGGACGACGCACCGGCGACCGCCGACAGCTGATCGGGCGGGGTCATCCCACCGATCATCATCCCCAGCACGACGTACCAGGAAGGACCGCCACCATGGCGAAGCTCAGCACCGACGAGCTGCTCGACGCGTTCAAGGACATGACCCTGCTGGAGCTCTCGGACTTCGTGAAGAAGTTCGAGACCACCTTCGACGTCACCGCCGCCGCCCCTGTCGCCGTGGCGGCAGCGGGCCCAGCCGGCGCTGCCGCCCCGGCCGTCGAGGAGCAGGACGAGTTCGATGTCGTCCTCGAAGCCGCGGGCGAGAAGAAGATCCAGGTCATCAAGGTGGTCCGCGAGGTCGTCTCCGGCCTGGGCCTCAAGGAGGCGAAGGACCTCGTCGAGGCCGCCCCCAAGGCCATCCTCGAGAAGGTCGACAAGGCAGCCGCCGAGGCCGCCAAGGAGAAGCTGGAAGCAGCGGGAGCCTCCGTCAGCGTCAAGTGATCCGTCGCGGGTGAACCCACCCGCACCCAGCACCACACCGCCGAGGGCGACCTGGAACGACCGGGTCGCCCTCGGCGGCGTTGCGGGTGGGGGGTCTCGCCGACAGCTGTTCCCTCCTTGGTCGGTGCGTCGTCTTGACGTCCGCCTCCGACAGGTCGAGGCTTCGGTGCGAACGCGCGAGCTTCGCTCGGCGCTGATCGTGCTGCCCGACTCGACATGGAAGCCCCCAGGCGCTACTGTCAGAGGTTGCGTCGGTCTCCGCTCGTGACACCCCGTTTGACGGGGGCTGTTCGGGCTGCCCGCAGGAGATCGGCGCGAGAGCAGCCCGGCGGTCGGGAAGAACTCGGCCGGCCGGTTGTCGACACAGCGTTGGTCGCCCGTTCCGGGACGGCCCGCATGAGGTGCTGGAAGGACTGCATCTTGGCAGTCTCCCGCCAGACCAAGACCACTCCCGAGAAGGCCGGTAAGTCCACGGCCGTTTCCCTGCCCGGTATACCCGGTGCCCCCAGGAGGGTTTCGTTCGCAAAGATCAACTCACCGCTGGAGGTTCCTGACCTCCTGGACCTGCAGACCGACTCCTTCGAGTGGTTGATCGGCGCTCCCGCTTGGCGTGAGCGCGCCGCCTCGCGCGGTGAGTCGTCCCACTCCGGTGGGCTCGAGGACGTTCTCAACGAGCTGTCCCCGATCGAGGACTTCTCCGGCTCGATGTCCCTCTCCTTCTCCGACCCGCGCTTCGACGAGGTCAAGGCCTCCGTCGAGGAGTGCAAGGACAAGGACATGACCTACGCCGCGCCGCTGTTCGTGACGGCGGAGTTCATCAACAACGACACCGGCGAGATCAAGAGCCAGACGGTGTTCATGGGCGACTTCCCGATGATGACGAGCGAGGGAACCTTCGTCATCAACGGCACCGAGCGCGTGGTGGTCAGCCAGCTGGTCCGCTCCCCAGGGGTGTACTTCGACCACGCCGTGGACAAGACGTCGGACAAGGACGTGCACAGCGTCAAGGTGATCCCCGGGCGCGGGGCGTGGCTCGAGTTCGACGTGGACAAGCGCGACACCGTCGGGGTCCGCATCGACCGCAAGCGGCGCCAGCCCGTCACCGTGCTCCTGAAGGCACTGGGTTGGACCAGCGAGCAGATCACCGAGCGCTTCGGTTTCTCCGAGATCCTCATGGCCACCCTGGAGAAGGACAACACCGCCGGGACCGACGAGGCACTGCTCGACATCTACCGCAAGCTGCGTCCGGGCGAGCCGCCCACGAAGGAGAGCGCGCAAACCCTGCTGGAGAACCTGTTCTTCAAGGACAAGCGCTACGACCTCGCCAAGGTCGGCCGGTACAAGATCAACAAGAAGCTGGGCCTCAACCACGGCCAGCCCGTGACCTCCTCCACCCTCACCGAGGAGGACGTGGTCGCGACGATCGAGTACCTGGTGCGACTGCACGCCGGCGAGACCATGATGACCGCCCCCGACGGGGTCGAGGTTCCGGTCGAGATCGACGACATCGACCACTTCGGCAACCGTCGCCTGCGCACGGTGGGCGAGCTGATCCAGAACCAGATCCGTGTCGGGCTGTCCCGCATGGAGCGAGTCGTCCGCGAGCGGATGACCACCCAGGACGTCGAGGCGATCACCCCGCAGACGCTGATCAACATCCGCCCGGTGGTTGCGGCGATCAAGGAGTTCTTCGGGACCTCGCAGCTGAGCCAGTTCATGGACCAGACCAACCCGCTGTCGGGCCTGACCCACAAGCGCCGGCTCTCTGCGCTCGGCCCTGGTGGTCTCTCCCGTGAGCGCGCAGGGCTCGAGGTTCGTGACGTGCACCCCAGCCACTACGGCCGGATGTGCCCGATCGAGACCCCGGAAGGCCCCAACATCGGCCTGATCGGCTCGTTGTCGTCCTACGCCCGGGTCAACCCGTTCGGATTCATCGAGACCCCCTACCGTCGCGTCGTCGACGGCAAGGTGACCGACGACCTGGACTACCTGACCGCCGACGAGGAGGACCGTTTCGTCGTCGCCCAGGCCAACTCGGCGCTGGACGCCGAGGGCAACCTGACCGAGGAGCGGGTCCTGGTGCGCCGCAAGGGCGGTGAGGTCGACTACATCGACCCGCACGGGGTCGACTACATCGACGTGTCACCGCGCCAGATGGTGTCCGTGGCCACCGCGATGATTCCGTTCATCGAGCACGACGCGGCCAACCGCGCCCTCATGGGGGCGAACATGCAGCGTCAGGCAGTGCCCCTGGTCCGGTCGGAGTCCCCGTTGGTGGGAACCGGCATGGAGCTGCGGGCCGCCGTGGACGCCGGAGACGTCATCGTCACCGAGGTCACGGGCGTGATCGAGGAGGTCTCCGCGGACTACGTGACCGTCATGGCCGACGACGGCAAGCGCACCACCTACCGCATGCGCAAGTTCGCCCGCTCGAACCAGGGCACCTGCATCAACCAGCGTCCGATCGTCGACGAGGGCCAGCGGGTCGAGGTGGGCCAGGTGCTGGCCGACGGTCCGTGCACCGAGAACGGTGAGATGGCGCTGGGCAAGAACCTGCTCGTGGCGATCATGCCGTGGGAGGGACACAACTACGAGGACGCGATCATCCTGTCGCAGCGCCTCGTGGAGGAGGACGTCCTCACCTCGATCCACATCGAGGAGCACGAGATCGACGCTCGGGACACCAAGCTGGGCGCCGAGGAGATCACCCGCGACATCCCCAACGTGTCCGAGGAGGTGCTGGCGGACCTCGACGAGCGCGGGATCATCCGTATCGGCGCCGAGGTGCGCGACGGTGACGTCCTGGTCGGCAAGGTGACGCCGAAGGGCGAGACCGAGCTGACTCCCGAGGAGCGACTCCTGCGGGCCATCTTCGGCGAGAAGGCCCGCGAGGTGCGGGACACGTCGCTCAAGGTGCCTCACGGCGAGACCGGCAAGGTGATCGGCATCCGGGTGTTCTCCCGCGACGACGACGACGACCTGCCCCCCGGCGTCAACGAGCTGGTGCGGGTCTACGTCGCCCAGAAGCGCAAGATCCAGGACGGGGACAAGCTCGCCGGTCGCCACGGGAACAAGGGCGTCATCGGCAAGATCCTTCCTCAGGAGGACATGCCGTTCATGCCGGACGGGACCCCCGTGGACATCATCCTGAACACCCACGGCGTGCCGCGGCGGATGAACCTGGGCCAGATCCTGGAGGTGCACCTCGGGTGGATCGCCAAGACCGGGTGGTCGATCGAGGGGCATCCGGACTGGGCCAGCCAGCTGCCGGCGGAGCTCTACTCGGCCGAGCCGGGCACGAACACGGCGACCCCGGTGTTCGACGGTGCCCGTGAGCAGGAGATCACCGGCCTGCTCGGCTCCACCCTGCCCAACCGGGACGGCCAGATGATGGTCAGCTCCGACGGCAAGGCGCAGCTGTTCGACGGTCGCTCCGGCGAGCCGTACCCGTACCCCGTGGCCGTCGGCTACATGTACATCATCAAGCTGCACCACCTGGTCGACGACAAGATCCACGCCCGCTCGACCGGGCCTTACTCGATGATCACGCAGCAGCCCCTGGGCGGCAAGGCCCAGTTCGGCGGCCAGCGGTTCGGCGAGATGGAGTGCTGGGCGATGCAGGCCTACGGCGCGGCATACACCCTGCAGGAGCTGCTCACGATCAAGAGCGACGACGTGCTCGGACGCGTCAAGGTGTACGAAGCGATCGTGAAGGGGGAGAACATCCCCGAGCCGGGTATCCCCGAGTCGTTCAAGGTGCTGCTCAAAGAGCTGCAGTCGCTGTGCCTGAACGTTGAGGTGCTCTCCAGCGACGGTGCGGCCATCGAGATGCGCGACAGCGACGACGAGGACCTCGAGCGGGCTGCGGCCAACCTGGGGATCAACCTCTCCCGCAACGAGTCGGCGACGGTCGACGACCTCGTGAACTGACGGCGCTCCCGGACCGGCCCCACGTGGGCCGGCCCGGGTCCTGCGCCCGCCCCACCCCTCAGGCGCCCGTGGACCAGCAGGTCCTCACGGGCACCACAACCCCCGGAAGGGGGAAAGGAAGCGACGTGCTCGACGTCAACTTCTTCGACGAGCTCCGCATCGGCCTGGCCACCGCGGAGCACATCAGGCAGTGGTCCTACGGCGAGGTCAAGAAGCCGGAGACCATCAACTACCGCACGCTCAAGCCTGAGAAGGACGGCTTGTTCTGCGAGAAGATCTTCGGTCCCACCCGGGACTGGGAGTGCTACTGCGGCAAGTACAAGCGCGTGCGGTTCAAGGGCATCATCTGCGAGCGCTGTGGTGTCGAGGTGACCCGGGCCAAGGTCCGGCGCGAGCGGATGGGCCACATCGAGCTCGCCGCGCCCGTCACCCACATCTGGTACTTCAAGGGCGTGCCGTCGCGGCTGGGCTACCTGCTCGACCTCGCCCCCAAGGACCTCGAGAAGATCATCTACTTCGCGGCCTACGTGATCACGGCGGTCGACGACGAGCTGCGCCACAACGAGCTCTCGACCCTCGAGGCCGAGATGACCGTCGAGCGCAAGCGGGTTGCCGACCAGCGTGACTCGGACCTGGAGGCCCGGGCCCAGAAGCTCGAGGCTGACGTCGCCGAGCTCGAGGCCGAGGGCGCCAAGTCCGACGTCCGTCGCAAGGTCAAGGACGGTGGCGAGCGGGAGATGCGTCAGCTCCGCGACCGGGCCGGCCGCGAGCTGGAGCGCCTGGACGAGATCTGGTCGACCTTCACCAAGCTCGCACCCAAGCAGCTGATCATCGACGAGCTACTGCACCGCGAGCTGATCGACCGCTACGGCGAGTACTTCACCTCCGCCATGGGTGCGGAGTCCATCCAGCTGCTGATGGCGAGCTTCGACATCGACGCCGAGGCCGAGATCCTGCGGGATACCATCCGCAGCGGCAAGGGGCAGAAGAAGCTGCGGGCCCTCAAGCGGCTCAAGGTGGTCGCGGCCTTCCAGCAGACCCGCAACAACCCGCAGGGGATGGTGCTCGACTGCGTGCCGGTGATTCCGCCGGACCTGCGCCCGATGGTGCAGCTCGACGGTGGCCGGTTCGCGACGAGCGACCTCAACGACCTGTACCGCCGGGTGATCAACCGCAACAACCGTCTCAAGCGTCTCATCGACCTCGGCGCCCCCGAGATCATCGTGAACAACGAGAAGCGGATGCTGCAGGAGTCGGTGGACGCCCTGTTCGACAACGGTCGTCGTGGCCGTCCGGTCACGGGGCCCGGCAACCGGCCGCTGAAGTCGCTGTCCGACCTGCTCAAGGGCAAGCAGGGCCGGTTCCGGCAGAACCTGCTGGGCAAGCGCGTGGACTACTCCGGCCGCTCGGTCATCGTCGTCGGTCCGCAGCTGCACCTGCACCAGTGCGGACTGCCCAAGCTGATGGCGCTGGAGCTGTTCAAGCCCTTCGTCATGAAGCGGCTCGTGGACCTCAACCACGCCCAGAACATCAAGTCCGCCAAGCGGATGGTCGAGCGTCAGCGCGCCCAGGTCTGGACGTGTTGGAGGAGGTCATCTCCGAGCACCCGGTGCTGCTGAACCGGGCGCCCACCCTGCACCGTCTTGGTATCCAGGCGTTCGAGCCGCAGCTGGTCGAGGGCAAGGCTATCCAGCTGCACCCCCTGGTGTGCGAGGCGTTCAACGCCGACTTCGACGGTGACCAGATGGCCGTGCACCTGCCGCTGAGCGCAGAGGCGCAGGCCGAGGCCCGCATCTTGATGCTGTCGGCCAACAACATCCTGTCCCCGGCGTCGGGGCGGCCGCTGGCCATGCCGCGCCTGGACATGGTGACCGGGCTGTTCCACCTCACCCGTGGGGTGGAAGGTGCGCTGGGCGAGGGTGGTGCCTACTCGAGCCCGGCCGAGGCGATCATGGCCCTGGACCGGGGCGTGCTCTCGGTGCAGGCCCGCATCAAGGTGCGGGTGAGCGACCTGCGGCCTCCGCGCGAGCGCGAGGCGGAGCTCCTCGCCTCCGGCTGGGAGCCCGGTTCGCCGTGGCTGGTCGAGACCTCCCTCGGGCGGGTGATGTTCAACGAGCTCCTTCCGGTGGACTACCCGTTCGCCGACGAGGAGATGCCCAAGAAGCGCCAGGCCGCAATCGTCAACGACCTGGCCGAGCGGTACCCGATGGTCGCCGTGGCCCAGACGCTGGACAAGCTCAAGGACGCCGGCTTCTACTGGGCCACCCGCTCGGGGGTGACGATTGCCATCTCCGACGTGGTCGTGCCGCCGCAGAAGCAGCAGATCCTCGACGGCTACGAGGCGCAGGCCGAGGCCATCGAGCGCAAGTTCCAGCGCGGTGCGATCGCCGCCGAGGAGCGTCAGAGCGACCTGGAGAAGATCTGGACCGCCGCGAAGGTCGAGGTGGCCGAGGCGATGGAGGCGAACTTCCCGCCCGACAACCCGATCCCGATGATCGTCAAGTCGGGTGCGGCGGGGAACATGCAGCAGGTGGTGCAGCTGGCCGGGATGCTCGGCATGGTGTCCAACACCAAGGGCGAGAACATCGTCCGACCGGTCAAGGCCAGCTTCCGCGAGGGTCTGACCGTGCTGGAGTACTTCATCTCCACCCACGGGGCCCGCAAGGGTCTGGCCGACACGGCGCTGCGCACGGCCGACTCGGGCTACCTGACCCGGCGCCTGGTCGACGTCTCCCAGGACGTCATCGTCCGCGAGGTCGACTGTGGCACCGAGCGTGGCATCGTGATGACCATCGCCGACCGTCTCGCAGACGGGCGCCTGATCCGTGACGCCCATGTGGAGACCAGCACCTACGCACGCACGCTGGCCTCCGACGCGGTGGACGAGGCCGGCAACGTGGTCATCGCGCGTGGTTCGGACCTCGGCGACCCCGCCCTGGAGGCGCTGATCAGCGCGGGAATCACCACCGCCCGCGTTCGCTCGGTGCTCACCTGCGAGTCGGCGACCGGGATCTGTTCCACCTGCTACGGCCGCTCGATGGCCACCGGGTTGCTCGTCGACGTGGGGGAGGCGGTCGGGATCGTGGCCGCCCAGTCCATCGGCGAGCCGGGCACCCAGCTGACCATGCGGACGTTCCACACCGCCGGTGCAGCCGGCGGTGCGGACATCACGGGTGGTCTGCCCCGGGTGCAGGAGCTGTTCGAGGCGCGGGTGCCGAAGGGCAAGACGCCCATCGCCGACGTCTCCGGGCGGATCCGGCTCGAGGACTCCGACCGCTTCTACAAGATCACCATCACCCCGGACGACGGCGGTGAAGAGGTGGTGTACGAGAAGCTGTCCAAGCGGTCGCGGCTGAAGACCCACGCGGTCGACGGCACCGAGCGGGTGCTGGCCGACGGTGACCACGTGGAGGTGGGGGATCCGCTGCTCGAGGGCGCCTCCGACCCGCACGAGGTGCTGCGGGTGATGGGTCCGCGCGAGGTGCAGATGCACCTCGTCGACGAGGTCCAGAAGGTGTACCGGAGCCAGGGTGTGTCGATCCACGACAAGCACATCGAGGTCATCGTGCGGCAGATGCTGCGTCGCGTCACGATCATCGACTCCGGGTCGACGGAGTTCCTGCCCGGCTCGCTGACCGAACGTGGCGAGTTCGAGTCGGAGAACCGTCGGGTGGTGGCTGAGGGCAGCGAGCCCGCGGCCGGCCGTCCGGTGCTGATGGGTATCACCAAGGCGTCGCTGGCCACGGATTC
>JBDTDI010000253.1:0-3661 GCA_039923155.1 Mycobacteriaceae bacterium
CAAGGATCTGCAGGAACCCGGCGTAGCCCCGACCCCGCTCACCGAGCAGGTTCTCCTCCGGCACCCGGACGTCGTCCAGCGTCAGCGGGTGGGTGTCGGAGGCGTTCCAGCCCACCTTGTCGTAGGCCTTCTCGGCCGTGAACCCGGCCGTGGGCACCGGCACCAGGAACGAGCTGATCTCCGGCCGGTCCCCGGCGAGGCGTCCCGTCACCGCGGTGACCGTGACCAGGCGGGTGATGTCGGTGCCCGAGTTGGTGATGAACTGCTTGCGACCGTTGATGACCCACTCCCCACCGTCGAGCCTGGCGGTGGTCTTGGTCCCCCCGGCGTCGCTGCCGGCCTGCGGCTCGGTCAGCCCGAACGCGCCCAGTGCCTCACCGGTGACCAGCTGGGGCAGCCACTGCGCCTTTTGTGCGTCGGTGCCGAAGCGGTACACCGGCATCGCGCCGAGGGAGACGCCGGCCTCGAGGGTGATGGCCACCGACTGGTCAACCTTGCCGAGCTCCTCCAGCGCCAGGCACAGCGTGAAGTAGTCCCCGCCCATGCCGCCGTGCTCCTCGGGGAACGGCAGCCCGAACAGCCCCATCTGCCCCATCTGCTTGACCACCTCGTAGGGGAAGGTGTGGTCGTGGTCGTGCTGGGCGGAGACCGGGGCGACCACCTCACGGGCGAACTCCCGCACGGTGGAGACGAGCTGGGTCTGCTCGTCGGTCAGCTGGGTGTCGAGCATCAGGACTCCAGGGGCTTGGGGGCGAGGGCGTTCACGACGCGGGACGGGCTGGGGCGGCCGAGCTGGCCGGCCATCCAGGCGGAGGTGGCGACCATTGCGTCGAGGTCGACGCCGGTGGAGATGCCCAGGTGGTGCAGCTGCCACAGCAGGTCCTCGGTGGCCAGGTTGCCGGTGGCCGACTCCGCGTAGGGGCAGCCACCGAGGCCGCCGGCCGAGGAGTCGACGCAGGTGACGCCGTGCTGCAGGGCGACGAGGGTGTTGGCCAGGGCCTGGCCGTAGGTGTCGTGGAAGTGCACCGCCACGGCATCGACGGGGATCGTCAGCGCGTCGAGCACGTCGGCGACGGAGCCTGGGGTGGCGACGCCGATGGTGTCGCCGAGGCTGATCTCCGCCGCTCCTGCGTCGTGCAGCGCCGCGGCCGCGCGGGCGACGGCGGCGGGGGAGACGGCCCCTTCCCAGGGGTCGCCGAAGCACATGGAGACGTAGCCGCGAACGGCCAAGCCTTCCGCGCGGGCCGCGGCGGCGGTGTCGGTGAGCGCGGTGAGGCTCTCCTGCAAGCTGCGGTTGAGGTTGCGCCGTGCGAACGTCTCGGTGGCACTGGCGAACACCGCCACCTCCTGCACCCCGGCGGCCAGGGCCCGGTCCAGGCCGCGCCGGTTGGGCACCAGCACAGGCATCCGCACCCCGTCCGGGGCGGGGCCGAGCGCCTCGAGCAGCTCGGCGGCGTCGGCGAGCTGCGGCACCCACTCCGGGCGCACGAAGCTGGTCGTCTCCACCGCGGTGTGCCCGGCGGCGAGCAGGCGCTGCACCAGCTCGACCTTGACCGCGGTGGGCACCAGGGTCTTCTCGTTCTGCAACCCGTCGCGCGCCCCGACCTCGTAGATCCGGACGGCCTCGGGCAGCCCGGCGGCGCGCGAGACACCGAAGTCAGGCACCGGCCACCTCCTCCTGGTCCGCGATCTCCTCAGCGGCGGCGTCGACGGTGGCGAGCAGCGCGTCGACGGCCACCTGCGCGCCGACGCGGACGTCCACCGACGACACCGTCCCGGCGTGCGGCGCCCGGATGACGTGCTCCATCTTCATCGCCTCGACCACGAGCAGGCCCTGCCCGGCGGCCACGTCCTCGCCCACCCCGACGTGCACGGCGAGCACCGTGCCGGGCATGGGGCTGCGCAGCTCGGCCTCACCCCCCGCGGCCGCGCCGGCCCGGGCGGCGCTCAGCTCCTGCACGCCCCAGGCCGCACCACCGTGTCCGAGCCACGTCGTGGCGCCGTCCACGGCGACGCGCCAGTGCTGGGTGCGTCCCTGCAGGGTCACGACCAGCGCGCCCGCTCCGGCGCCGGCGATCGTGGCGCTGCGCTCGGGGTCGTCGCCCGTCCGGACGGTGTCGCCGCGCAGGGCCACGTCGCCCAGGGTGGTGGACCATCGCAGCCATGCGTGCTCACCCGGGCGCCAGCCGGTCGGGGCCGACCACACGTCGGTGTTCTCGCGGTTGCTGTCGTCACGGTGGTGCAGGCGTGCGTGCAGAGCAAAGACCGCCAGCACGTCGTCGGTGCCCACCGGGGTCGTCAGCTCGGCCAGGTTGCGCTCGATGAGCCCGGTGTCGAGGCGTCCAGCCTGCACGTCGGGGTGGGCGAGCAGCCGCCGCAGGAACGCGACGTTGGTTCCCACCCCCAGCACGGCGGTGTCGGCCAGGGCCCGGTCGAGACGCGCCAGCGCAGTGGGCCGGTCGGGGCCGTGGGCGATCACCTTGGCCAGCATCGGGTCGTAGGCGGAGCCGGTGTCCGCACCGACGAGCAGCCCCGAGTCCACGCGCACCCCGGTCCCTGCGGGCTCGTGCACCGCCAGCGCCGTGCCCCCGGTGGGCAGGAACCCGCGGGCGGGATCCTCGGCGTACACCCGCACCTCGACGGCGTGCCCGTCCAGCTGAACCTGGGACTGGGTGAACGAGAGCTGCCCGCCCGCGGCGACCCTTACCTGCTCGGCGACCAGGTCGATGCCGGTGACCAGCTCGGTGACGGGGTGCTCCACCTGCAACCGGGTGTTCATCTCCATGAAGAAGAACTCCTCAGGAGCGGCGGCGGCCACGATGAACTCCACCGTGCCCGCGCCCGAGTAGCCGCACGCGCGCGCGGTCTCGCACGCCGCGGCACCGATCCGGTCCCGGATGGCGTGGCCCTGCGGATGGTCGTCGAGCAGCACCGACGGCGCCTCCTCGACCACCTTCTGGTGGCGGCGCTGCAGGGAGCACTCCCGCTCCCCGAGGTGCACGACGTGCCCGTGGTCGTCGGCCAGCACCTGGACCTCGATGTGGCGCGGGGTGTCGAGGTAGCGCTCCACGAACAGGGTGTCGTCGCCGAAGGACCCCCGGGCCTCGCGGCGAGCGGTGACCAGCGCGGCGGGCAGGTCGACCGGGTCGGTGACGACGTGCATGCCCTTGCCCCCACCACCGGCGGAGGGCTTGACCAGCACGGGGTAACCGACCTCGGCGGCGGCCGCGACCAGGTCCTCGTCCGTCATGCCGGGCGCGGACCGGCCGGGGACGACGGGCACGCCGGCGGCGCTCACCGTCGCCTTGGCGCTGATCTTGTCGCCCATCAGCTCGATCGCCGCCGAGGACGGCCCGATGAACACGACGCCCGCGTCCTCGCAGGCTCGCGCGAACACAGCGTTCTCGGCCAGGAAGCCGTAGCCGGGGTGCACGGCCTGGGCGCCGGTCGCGTTGACCGCGTCGAGCACGTCGGTGGTCGAGAGGTAGCTGCCGATCCGCACCGCGGTGTCGGCCTCGCGGACGTGCCGCGCGCCGGCGTCGGCGTCGGTGAACACCGCCACCGAGGAGATGCCGAGGTCGGCCAGCGTGCGAAAGACGCGGCAGGCGATCTCGCCGCGGTTGGCGACCAGGACCGTGCTGAACGTGCGGTTGTCTCCCAC
>JBDTDI010000254.1:0-8848 GCA_039923155.1 Mycobacteriaceae bacterium
GACGTCCGCGGCGGCGACGTCGCCCAGCAGCACCTCGTGCACCGAGGTGGCGAGCGAGTCGGGGTCGTGGCCGAGGGAGAACGTGAGCGAGCCCTGGGGATCGAGGTCGACCAGGAGCACCCGTCGGTCGAGCTCGGCCAGCGCGGCGCCGAGCGAGGCCACGGTCGTCGTCTTCGCCACCCCACCCTTCTGGTTGGCCACCGCCACCGTCGTCCGCGCCCCTGGCCTCAGCACCCCTGGTTCACCCACCTGTTGATGGTCGCACGACGTGCTGCCCGAGTGGCCGGATCGGCACGGCGGGGTCAGGCTGACGCAGTGACGATCCCGGATCTGGGCCTGTTCGGCCCCGGCAGTGTGAGCTGGAAGGTGCAGTCGGACCCGGTGGCGGCCGTGGGGGGGCTGGGTTCGCTGTTCCTGCAGGCCCTGCACCCGCTGGCCATGGCTGGGGTGTTCACCCACTCCAGCTACGACGCCGACTTCTGGCCCCGTTTCGCCCGGACCGCCCAGTACGTGACGACGGTGAACTTCGGTACCACCGAGCAGGTCCAGGCCGCCGCGGCGCGAGTGCGCACGATGCACCGGTTCGTGCGCGGTACCGACCCGGTGACGGCCGCGCGCTACTCGGCCAGCAGCCCGGAGCTCATCACCTGGGTGCACGTGACCGAGGTGCACGGTTTCCTCGACGCGGTCCAGCGAGGCGGGTTGGGCCTGAGCCGGTCCCAGCAGGACGAGTACTACGCCGAGCAGGTGCAGGTTGCGCGGCTGCTCGGCGCCACCGACGTGCCCTCCTCTCGCGCCGAGGTCACCGAGTACCTGTACCAGGTGCGCACCAAGCTGTTGTGCTCGGCGCACTCCCGTGACGGTGCCCGCTTGCTGCTCGCTCCCCCGATGCCCTGGCGGGTGCGGCTGCTGACTCCTGCTCGCCCCGCGTGGGCTGCGCTGGCGTCGCTCGGGTTCTGCCTCATGCCGCGGTGGGCCCGGCGGATGTACAACCTGCCGGGGCTGCGGACGACCGACCTCGGAGCAACCCTGGCCGTGCGGGCGCTACGGGTGGGGCTGCTGGCGATTCCTGAGCGGCGGCGGGTGGGGCCCATCGTCCTGGCTGCGCGTGCCCGGGCGGACGCGGCCTGAGCAACACCTCGACGGGCGCCCCGTCGAGCCCCCCGGCTGAGGGTCCAGCACCACCCCCGCATGATCAACAGGACCCCTGAGCGGCGGTTGGCCGCCCGGCCCGCCCGGACGTCCTGTTGATCATGGGTGTCGGTGACCACCCAGCAGCAGCCGCCGACGGCCGCGCCGTCAGCCGACGCGACTGCGGCGCACCATAGCCCCGATCAAGTAGGAGACGATCGTGGTGCCGACCAGGAAGGCGGCACCGCCACCCCACACGGCGGCGGCGGTGAAACCCCCCACCACGAGCGTGATCACGATCCACACCACCGCGGCGATGACCCCGGCGACCACTGCGCTACGAACGTTGCCGTCCATGCTCGCTCCAACCCCGTAAGTGCCAGCCGCATGCTGCTGCGGCGCTGCGCATCCCGGCTGACCACACACAGCGTCCACCGTCGGCCCGTCTGTGACAAGACCCGACAGATCACCACCAGGCGACGCTAGCTCTCCGGACCGTCCGCGGCGAAGGGGTCGGTGACACCGACGGGCAGCCTGGTCCGCCAGGCCGACATGGTCAGGTCCAGGCCGTCGTAGTAGGCGATCAGCGCCACGAGCTCACCGAAGCCACCCACCCCCAGCTGGTCCCGCGTGCGGTCGTACACAGCGTCGTCCAGGCTGCGGCGCTCGAGCAGCTCCGTCACCACGGTGGCCACCAGCTGCTCAACCGGGGGGAGGCTGTGCGGCACCGTCCCGGTGCGCAGCTGCTCCAGCTCGGTGTCCCCCAGCCCGAGGGAGGTCGCGACGGCGCTGTGGGCGTACCACTCGTAGGCGCTTCGGCGCTGGGCCGCCACAGCCAGGATGGCCACCTCCCGCACCCGTGGGGCGAGCTCACCGCCGAAGCGCAGCACGGCCCCGACCTGTTGCACCGCGGTACCGATCACGGGGTTGACCAGCATCGGGCCGAACGGACCCAGCAGCTGACCTTCATCGTCGACGAGGGAGAACAAGCGTGGTCCCGCGGCGCGGGGGCCACCGGTGAGGGTGTCGTACAGCGCGCGAGCCTGGTCGTCGAGCTCGTCCGGGCGCTGCGGGGGAAGACGGTCGTCGGACACTGTGCGTGCTCCTCTGCTCGGGTCTCGCCATCCTGCCCGCTACCGGTCAGCTCACCTGAGCAGCGCCCGGCTCATCACCACACGCTGCACCTGGTTGGTGCCCTCGTAGATCTGGGTGATCTTGGCGTCACGCATCATCCGCTCCACCGGGAAGTCGCGGGTGTAGCCGGCACCACCGAACAGCTGCACCGCGTTCGTCGTCACCTCCATCGCCACGTCCGAGGCAAAACACTTGGCGGCGGAGGAGATGAAGCCCAGGTTGGGCTCGCCCCGCTCGGCGCGGGCTGCGGAGACGTACACCATGTGGCGGGCGGCCTCCACCTTCATCGCCATGTCCGCGAGCATGAACTGCACACCCTGGAAGTCGCTGACCGGCTGACCGAACTGCTTGCGTCCCTTGACGTAGTCGATGGCCGCGTCCAGTGCCCCCTGGGCCAGACCCACGGCCTGCGCACCAATGGTCGGTCGGGTGTGGTCCAGGGTGCGCAGCGCGGTCTTGAACCCGGTGCCGCGCTCGCCGATCATCCGCACCCCGGGGATGCGGCAACCCTCGAGGTACACCTCGCGGGTCGGGCTGCCCTTGATCCCCAGCTTGCGCTCCTTCGTCCCGAAGGAGATGCCCTCGTCCTCGGCGTGCACCATGAACGCTGAGATCCCGTTCGCCTTGCGGTCGGGGTCGGTCACGGCCATCACCGTGTACCACTTCGACACCCCCGCGTTGGTGATCCACGCCTTGGTGCCGTCGAGCACCCAGTCGTCGCCGTCGGCCCGGGCCCGGGTGCGCATGGCGGCCGCGTCGGAGCCCGCCTCCCGCTCGCTCAGCGCGTAGGAGGCCATCGCCTCACCACTCGCGACCGAGGGAAGCACCAGCGCCTTCAGCTCGTCGGACCCGGCCAGGATCAGCCCCATGGTGCCCAGCTTGTTGACCGCCGGGATGAGCGAGGACGAGCCGCACACCCGGGCGACCTCCTCGATCACGATGCAGGCCGCCACCGAGTCGGCTCCCTCGCCGCCGTGCTCCTCCGGCACGTGCACGGCGTGAAAACCTGCGGCGACCAGCTCCTTGAGGGCCTCGTCGGGAAAGCGCTCGTCCTCGTCGACCGCCGCTGCGTGGGGCGCGATCTCCCGTTCGGCCAAGGCGCGCACCGATTCTCGTAGGCCGTCGTGCTCCTCGGCGAGCGAGTAGAGATCAAAGCTGGGGTTGCCGGCAGAGCTAGCCACGGTACCGCCTCCTGTTAGCGAGTGATAACCGATGTTACCCGGCGGTACTGACCTCGTGCAGCGCGCGGCGGGCGAGCTCGTCCTCCACCGTGCCCGGCGGTCCGCAGACCCACCCGGCGACCAGGGCCGGAAGCATGGTGACGGCCAGCGCGAGCACGGGCACGGTCCAGGACCCGGTCAGGTCGTGGCCCGCCCCGAACGCCACCGGGCCCAGCGCAGCCAGCACGTAGCCCCCGCTCTGGCTGAACCCGGACAGGGCGGCCGCGCCGGACACGGTGTTCGTCCGCAGCGGGATCAGCACCAGCACCAGCGGGAACAGCCAACCCCCGAGGCCCGCCAGCGTCACCCACAGCACCGCTCCGTGGCCCGGGGACAGCGCCAGGCCCACGAAGCCCGCCAGGTAGAACGCACAGAGCACGACGATGATCAGACGCTGGTCGGGTCGGCGCACGGTGAGCACCGGCAGCAGCAGCGAGCCGGGGATGGCAATCACCGAGTACAGCGCCAGCAGCAACCCCGACGCCTCCTGCGACCACCCGGCGTCCTGCAGCAACGGGGCCAGCCAGCCCAGCAGCGTGTAGGCGTTCAACGCCTGCATGCCGAACAGCACCAACATCGCCCACCCGATCCGGCTGTGCAGCAGGGCCGCGACGGTGGTGGTGCCCGGCTCGACCGCGGTGATCCTGGGTGCAGGCCGACGCAGCGTGGCGAGCCAGGGCAGGGTGGCCAGGCCCGCGGTCACCGTCCACAGCCCGATTCCCGCGCGCCACCCGCCGAGAGCCGAGGCCAGCGGCACCGTCACTGCCGCCGCGGTGGCCGTCCCGACCGCGAGCGCGGTGGAGTACAGCGCGGTGACCGCCCCCGCCCGGTGGGCGAAGTAGACCTTGACCAGGGTGGGCAGGGCCACGTTGCCGACGGCCAGACCGCCCAGCGCCACCGCGCTGGTGGCCAGGAACTGCCAGCCGTTGGTGCTCACCGCCCGCAGGAGCAGTCCCACGGTCAGGGTGAGCATCGCGACCAGCAGCACGCGGCGCAGGTCGAAGCGCCTGATCACCGCCGGGGTGGCGACGCCCACGACCGCGAAGGCGACCGGAGGCAGCGAGGTGAGCAGCCCCGCAGTGGTCGAGGACAGGCCCAGTCCGCTCTGCACCTCCGGCAGGACGGCGCCCACGCTGGTGATGGCGGTGCGCAGGTTCAGCGCCACCGCGACCGTCCCGACCAGCAGCAGCAGCGAGCCCCCGACCCGAGCCGGGGTGACGGTGACCTCGGTCATTCGCCCTGCAGCCGCTGACGCAGAGCCGCGTCCTTGGCCAGCACGGCGCGCTCGAGGCCCGCCTGGAACTCGAGCACCCGCTGCTGCAGCACCGGGTCGGCAGCGGCGAGAATGCGCACGGCGAGCAACCCGGCGTTGCGGGCCGCACCGATGCCGACCGTGGCCACCGGCACCCCGGCGGGCATCTGCACGATCGAGAGCAGCGAGTCCATGCCGTCGAGGTGGCGCAGCGGCACCGGCACCCCGATCACCGGCAGCGGGGTCGCTGCGGCCACCATCCCGGGCAGGTGCGCCGCTCCCCCGGCCCCGGCGACGATGACCCGGATCCCGCGTCCGGCTGCCGCGCGCGCGTGGTCGAGCATGCGCTGCGGGGTGCGGTGCGCGCTCAGCACCGAGACCTCGAAGGCCACGTCGTGCTCGGCGAGCACCTCCGCGGCGGCCTGCATCACCGGCCAGTCGGAGTCGCTGCCCATGACCACGCTGACCAGCGGTGCGACGGGTGCGGCTCGGTGCGCGGTCGGTTCAGGCATGAGGATCCCATCCGTCGGTCCACACCGCGTGGCTCATCCAGTGCGCGGCGCGCTCGGCCCGCTCGGTCACGTCGACCACCCCGTCGCTGCCCCCGTGAGCGCCACGGCCCAGCACGGTGACGTGCCCGAGCTTGCGACCTTCGCGCTCGCTCTTGCCGTACAGGTGCAGCTTGGCCTCGGGCAGCCGGGCGAACAGGTGGTGCGCCCGCTCGTCGAGGCTCATCGAGGGCGTCTGGCGGGCCCCCAGCACGTTGGCCATGACGACCACGGGCGCGGTCATCGAGGTGTCACCCAGCGGGTAGTCCAGCACCGCACGCAGGTGCTGCTCGAACTGGCTGGTGCGCGCGCCCTCGATGCTCCAGTGGCCGGAGTTGTGCGGTCGCATCGCCAGCTCGTTCACCACCAACCCACCCTCGCGGGTCTCGAACAGCTCGACGGCGAGCACCCCGACCACTCCGAGCTCGGCGGCGATCCGCAGCGCCAGCTGTTCCGCGTCCTCGGCCAGCTCCGGGGCCAGGCCCGGCGCGGGGGCGGTCACGAGGGCGCAGATGCCATCGCGCTGCACCGTCTCCACCACCGGCCACGACGCGCCCTGCCCGAACGGCGAGCGGGCCACCACCGCGGCCAGCTCGCGGGCGAAGTCCACCCGCTGCTCGACCATCAGCGGGGTCCCGGCCGCGAGCTGGCGGTCCACCACCGCCTGCACCTCGTCGCGGGTGAGCACCCACACGCCTCGTCCGTCGTAGCCCCCGCGGACCGCCTTGAGCACGCACGGCCACCCGTGGACGTCGCCGAAGGTGTGCACGTCGGCCGCCGAGTGCACCTCGGCGTAGGCCGGGACTGGCGCACCGAGCTCGGCGAGCCGGCGCCGCATGACCAGCTTGTCCTGGGCGTGCACCAGCGCCTGTGGGGGTGGCAGCACCCGGACCCCTTCGGCGACCAGGCGCTCCAGGTGCTCGGTGGGCACGTGCTCGTGGTCGAAGGTCAGCGCGGTCGCCCCGGCCGCGACCGCCCGCAGCGCGGCGAGGTCGGTGTGCTCGCCGAGGACCACGTCGGCGCTGACCTGCGCCGCCGGGTCGTCGGGCCGGGCGGCCAGCACCCGCAACCCCTGACCGAGGGCGATGGCGGCCTGGTGGGTCATCCGGGCGAGCTGGCCGCCGCCGACCATGGCGACGACGGGCGGTGGGCTGTTCACGAGAGGTCATCGTGCCATCCCTTCACGACGCGCGACGATCCCTAGGATGGTGCCGGTGACGTTCCTCGAGTCTGCGGTCGGCCTCCTGCCGGCCCGGGCGCAGGCCCAGGCCCTCGCCCACCGACAGCTGCTGAAGTTTGCCGCGGTCGGGGGCACCACGTTCGTCGTCGACACGGTGATCTTCTTCGCCCTCAAGTCCACCGTGCTCGAGCCGAAGCCGGTGACCGCCAAGGTCATCGCCACCCTGGTGGCCACCATCCTCTCCTACGTCCTGAACCGTGAGTGGTCGTTCCGGACCCGGGGCGGGCGGGAGACGCAGCACGAGGCCGTGCTGTTCTTCGCCGTCAGCGCGGTCGGGCTCGCGATCAACTCGGTGCCGCTGTGGATCTCCAGCTACGTGTTCGACCTGCGTGTGCCGGACGTCTCCGCGTTCACCGAGAACGTTGCCGACTTCATCAGCGCCCAGATCATCGGCACCCTGCTGGCCATGGGCTTTCGCTACTGGGCGTTCAAGCGCTTCGTGTTCCCCGCGGAGGTGGCCGACCTGGAGCGCGAGGTGGCGGACCTGGAGGACGAGCTCGGTTAGCTGAGCGACTCAGCGCGGCTCGCGGACCACCGAGGGGGCGGCGGGGCCCGAGTCGGCGTCGGTGAGGAAGATCGCGAACAGCGCCGGTCGGGCCCGCCGCAGCTCGAGACGGCCGCCGTCGGTCTCCACCATCGCCCGCGCGAGCGCCAGACCCACCCCGGAGCTCGCCGCGCCGGAGAAGCCGCGCTCGAAGATGCGGCCCACGAGCTCCGGCGGCACTCCCTGCCCGGAGTCGGCGACCTCGATCAGGATGGTGGGCACCTGAGCGCCCGGCGTCGCGGCGAGCCGCGCCATCGACCGGGTGGCGGTCACCGTCACGGCCCCACCGCCGTGGACCAGGGCGTTCTCCACGAGCACGACGACCGCCTCGCGCAGCCGGGCGGCCGTGGCCCGCGCGACGAGCGTCGGCTCGCTGTCCAGCCGCAGCCCACGGCCCTGCCGGTCGTACAGCGGCTGCCACTCCTCGACCACGGTCCGCAGCTCGGCGACGACGTCGAGCGCAGGGACCCCCGAGGTGCGGTCCGACCGCGACGCGGCGACCATCTCGTCGACGGCGGTGGACAGTCGATCTACCTGGTCCATCGCCGCCTCCGCCTCCTCGACGACGGCGGGGTCGTCGTGCTCGCTGAGCTCGTCCAGGCGCAGGCGCACCGCGGTGAGCCGGCTCCGCAGCTGGTGCGACAGATCACCGACCAGCTCCCGCTCGCGCTGCAGCAGCGCCGCGAGATCCTCCGCCGAGGAGTCGAGCACGTCGGAGACCCGGTCCAGCTCGGCCACCCCGTAGCGGCGGGGAGCGGGCCGGAAGTCTCCCGCACCGAGTCGCGCCGCGCGCTGCTCGAGGTCCTGCAGCGGGTCGGCCAGCCGACGCGCGGTGAGCCCCGAGGCGAACCCGCCCGCGAGGACGGTCGCGATCATGATGGCCAGGATCAGCGCGGTGGCCTGGAGCTGGGTGGTCCGCACGGCGCCGGCCGGGACGGCCAGCACCAGGTTGCCGCCGAGCCCGGTGTCGAGGTCCTTGGTGATCACGTCCCCGAGCCGGTCACGACCGAGGATCGACGTGCGGAGCACCCCCCCGGAGTCGAGGTAGGTGAGGGTCAACCGAGCGTTCGCGGGGACGGCGAGGCGGATGCGGTCGGTGTCCAGCGGTCCGGCGAGACGGCCGTCGGTGGTCTCCTGGTCCACGAGGTCGGCGGAGACCCGGTCGAGGCGGGCGGCGAGGTCGGCGCGGGTGATGTCCTCCACCAGCCGCCGGGTGGTGATGATCAGCGGCACGCCCAGCAGCAGGGTGGTGACCAGCACCACCACCAGGGTCGAGCGGAGGATGCGACGACGCACGGAGTTCCTAGTCGGTGTTGAAGCGAAAACCAACTCCACGCACCGTGGCGATGTGGGTGTCGGTGTCACCGTTGCCGGGTCGGGCGATCTTGCGTCGCAGCCACGACATGTGCATGTCCAAGGTCTTCGACCCGCGCAGCGACACGTCACCCCACACCTCGGCGAGGATCTGCTCGCGGGTCACGACCTGCCCGGCGTGCTCGAGCAGGACCCGCAGCAGCTCGTACTCCTTGTTGGCCAGACCGACCTCGGTGCCGTCGACCTGCACCCGGTGCGCGGCGTGCTCCATGCGCACCCCGGCCACGTCGAGGACGTCCTCACCGCCCCCCCCGGGGGAACGGCGCAGCAGGGCGCGCACGCGGGCCATCAGCTCGGCCAGGCGGAACGGCTTGCCCACGTAGTCGTCGGCCCCGGCGTCGAGCCCGACGACGAAGTCCACTTCGTCGGTGCGTGCGGTGAGCATCAGCACCGCGAGGTCGGGTC
>JBDTDI010000255.1:0-9527 GCA_039923155.1 Mycobacteriaceae bacterium
TGCACGCCGTGGAACCGGGCCGTCGGCGGCTGAGCCCGTCCTGGTGCCGGCAGGCCGAGCAGCACGGTGACCACGCACTCGGCACAGCTCGCACCCCGAACGGAGCAGGTGTCGCAGTCGATGTGCAGCGTCTGCTCGCCCGGCCTCTCCGGGGTTCCTGTGTCCAGGGTTCGTGCGTCCAAGGTTCGTGTCTCGCGGCGTCGCGTCTCGTGGGTAGGCACTGCGCTCTCCGTCCACCGTGGCCGGGCCGATCCCGTCCGTGCGAGGACAACGCTAGGAACGGGGTCTGACAGTTTTCGTCGCACCGGGTTGGATCGGCTGCGCGGTGCGGACCGGTGGGAGCAAACTGTCCGACCTCGGCCCTAGCGTCCGCGGCGTGACCGTCGTCCTCCCGAACACCCGCCTGACCACCTTGCCGACCCGGCCCACCCAGCTCAGCTTCGACGAGCTGGGAACTCCGCTGCGCGAGGTCACCTTCGTGGTCGTGGACCTCGAGACCACCGGCGGCAGCGCCGCCTCCGATGCGATCACCGAGATCGGCGCGGTCAAGGTGCGGGGCGGGCAGGTGGTGGGCGAGCTCGCCACCCTGGTCGACCCGGGCCGCGGAGTGACGCCGATGATCACCCAGCTCACCGGGATCACGTCCGCGATGCTGGTCGGCGCGCCCCGGCTGCAGGCCGTGCTGCCCGCCTTCCTGGAGTTCTCGACGGGCACGGTGCTGGTCGCACACAACGCCGGTTTCGACACCGGCTTCCTGCGCGCGGGCTGCACCCGGCTGGACCTCGCCTGGCCCCGCCCTCCGGTGCTGTGCACGGTGAAGCTGGCCCGCCGCGTGCTGACCCGCGAGGAGGCACCGTCCGTGCGGCTGTCCGCACTCGCCGAGCTGTTCCACGCGCGTACCACCCCGACCCACCGAGCGCTGGACGACGCGCGTGCCACCGTGGACGTCCTGCACGCGCTGCTGGAGCGGGTGGGCAACCTCGGGGTGCACACGCTGGAGGAGCTGCTGGCGTTCCTGCCTGACGTGAGCCCGGCCCAGCGCCGCAAGCGCAGCCTGGCCGAGCACCTGCCCCACGCACCCGGGGTCTACCTGTTCCGCGGACCCGCCGAGGAGGTGCTCTACGTCGGGACGGCCAGCGACCTGCGCCGCCGCGTGCGCGGCTACTTCACCTCCGCCGATCCTCGCCGTCGGATGAAGGAGATGGTGGCCCTCGCGGTGCGGGTCGACCACGTCGAGTGCGCGCACCCCCTCGAGGCCGGGGTGCGGGAGCTCCGACTGCTGGGCGCCCATGCACCGGCCTACAACCGTCGCTCGAAGTACCCCCACCGGGCGTGGTGGGTGGTCCTGACCGAGGAGGCCTTCCCGCGTCTGTCGGTGGTGCGCCGGGCCCGCGACGGGGCGCTCGGGCCCTTCCGCTCCCGCGGCGACGCCGTCACCGCGGCCGAGGTGCTCGCCGACGGCACCGGCCTGCGCACGTGCACCCAGCGCATCTCCGCGCGGGCGCCGTCGGGGACGCCGTGCGCCCGCCTGGAGATGGGGCGCTGCGCCGCGCCGTGCGCAGGGCTGCAGTCGACGGACAGCTACGCGGGCTCGGTCACCGCCTTCACTGCCACCATCACCGGCAGCGATGACACCGTGCTCGCCACCCTGGTCGAGCGGCTCTCCGTGCTCGGCGCGGCGGGGCGCTTCGAGCTCGCCGCGCTGACCCGTGACCGGCTGGCTCCCGTCATCCTCGCCCTGCGGCGTGCGCAGCGTCTGGCCGCGCTCGCCGCGGTGGACGAGCTGGTCGCCGCCCAGCGCGACGGCGCGGGCGGCTGGCACCTGGTGGTGGTGCGGGGCGGGCGGCTGGCCGCCGCAGGTCACGCCCGTCGCGGCGTCGCCCCGGTGCCGCTGGTCGAGCTCCTGGTCGCCTCCGCCGAGACGCTCGTCAGCGTTCCTGGGCCGTTGCGGGGCGCGCCCGCCGAGGAGCTGGCGCTCGTCGCACGCTGGCTGACAAAGCCCGGCACCCGCCTGGTCCGGACCAGCGCACCGTGGACGGAACCCGCCCGCGGGGCCGGGGTGTGGGTGGGCTGGGCCGAGCAGGCTCGCGCGGCGGCCGAACCTGGGCACCGGGGTCGGGCCGCCTGACGTCGGCGTTCTGCCCGCGACCTCGCAGCCGGGCCGTCGCACTAGGCTCGTGCCATCCCACCGCAGGAGGTTCGACGTGATTACCGCCATCGTCATGGTGCACACCGAGGCAGACCGCATCCCTGAGGTCGCCCAGGCCATCGCCGACCTCGACGGTGTGGCCGAGGTCTACTCCTGTGCCGGCGACGTCGACCTGGTGGCGATCGTCCGGGTCCGTGAGCACGAACAGATCGCCGACGTCGTCACCCACCACGTCAGCAAGCTCGACGGGGTCGTGCGGACGGCGACGCACATCGCGTTCCGCTCCTACGCCAGCCGCGACACCGACGCCGGCTTCGAGCTCGGCGAGTAGCTGACTCAGCCCGCCAGCTCGGTGGACACGGCCGCCCACCGGTTCAGCAGGTCGGCGGCGGCCCCGGAGTCCAGCGCGAGCACCGCACGGGGCAGCTGCTCGGCGAGGGAGTCGACCAACGACTTCCCCACCCCGGTGTGGGCGGCGAGCGCGCCGGCGGCGTTCAGCAGGACCGCGTCCCGCACAGGGCCCTGCTCACCTTCCAGCAGCCGCCGCACCACGTCGGCGTTCACCACGGCGTCGCCGCCGCGCAGGGTGGACAGATCGACCCGGGCCAGTCCCAGGGCGCGTGCGTCCAGGGTCTCCGCCCGCACGGATCCGCCGCTGACGACGTGCACGGTGCTGTTGGCGGTGGTGGTCAGCTCGTCGAGACCGTCCTCACCCCGGACCACCAGGACCGAGGCCCCGCGCCGGGCGAAGACCTGGGCCAGCACCGGGCTCATTGCTGCGTAGGCGCACCCGACGAGTCCTGCGCGGGGCCTCCCGGGGTTGGTCAGTGGACCGAGCACGTTGAACGCGGTGGGGATCCCGATCTCCCGGCGCGGGGCCGCCGCGTGGCGCAGCGACGGGTGGTAGACGGGTGCGAAGCAGAAGCCGATTCCGACCGCCTCGACGCAACGCGCGACCGCGTCCGGACCAAGCCCGATCGCGATCCCCAGCTCTTCGAGCACGTCGGCGGTCCCGCTGTGGGAGGAGGCCGAACGGTTGCCGTGCTTGACCACCCGCACGCCTGCGGCTGCCACCACCACCGCTGCCATCGTCGAGATGTTCACCGATCCCGACCGGTCTCCCCCCGTCCCCACCACGTCCACGGCGTCAGGATCGGTGGGCACCGCCCTGGCGTGGGCGAGCATGCTGTCGGCCAGCCCCGACAGCTCGGCAACCGTGGCGCCCTTCATCTGCAGGGCCACCCCGAAACCGGCCACCTGCGCGGGGGTTGCTGCGCCGGCCATGATCTCGTCCATCGCCCACGACGCCTGCTCCGCGTCCAGGTCGGCCCGGTCGACGAGCCGACCCAGCACCGCCGGCCAGCTGTGCCCGCTCACCCCCGCACGACGGGCAGCGTCACCCTCGTGCCCCGCAGCACGTCGGCTACGGTCTCGGCCGCGGTCAACGGGTCGAGCGGGTGTACCAGCACCGCGTCGGCCATCGACCAGGTGGCCAGCCAGCGGTCGTCCTCCCGGCGCACCGCGAGCACGACCGGTGGGCACGGGCTGATCTCGTGCTTGATCTGACGGCACAGCCCCATCCCGCCGGTGGGCTGAGCCTCCCCGTCGAGCACGGCGAGGTCGATCCCCCCGGCATCGAGGTGGGCCAGCGCCTCCGCGATGGTGGCGGCCTCCACGTAGCTCAGCCGACCGAGGTCAGGGGCCGGGCGCCGACCCACGGCCATGATGATGGTCTCCCGCACCTGCGGCTCGTGGCTGAACACCAGCACGGTGCGGGATTGCGCGGCGGCACTGCTCGGGGTGGGACTCATCGGCGAGGGCTCCCAGGTGATGGCGTCGCGGGCCGTCGGTGGGGACGGTCCTGGTGGGGCGATGCTAGCGATCCGGCACGGTGGCAGGGGGTGCGGGCTCAAACGATCCAGGCTGCAGCGCGTCCCACCCCAGCACGTGCCCACCCAGGCGCTGGGCCAGTCCGACCATCCGGGAGCGCTCCTGCGACAGGTGCAGGGCATCCAGCACCTGCACCCGCACCAGGACGAGGTCGGCGCCCGACGTCACCGGCCGGGTGTCGGGCCGGTACCCGTCCTGGGCCGCGGTGGCAACAGCCAGCTCCACCGCAGAAGCGCGATCGACCCCGTTGAGCACCAGGTGGTGGCGAAGCACGGCGGGCGCCTCGGGCACCCACCCCGGTGCCGCGGCCAGCGCCGCCGAGCAGGCCTGTACCTCGTCGAACCCGCGGACCACGACCGTCAGGTCCTCCCGCGCCGGGTCCAGCGCCGGTGGCGCACCCGCGCCGAACAGCCCCCGGACCCGCTCCCACACCCGTCCCGACAACCCCACTTCCGCCTCCTCCACCGCGCTCACCTGCATCTTCGCCGACTCCCGGTCTGCTCGCCGCACGTGCTCACCCAGCCGTGGCACGCCGACGGGTGACCCGGGGCAGCCATATCAACGACGACGCGTCATACTTCCTCCGTGACGAGCGCAGCAGCGACCTCCGGGACCGCCATCACGCAACGCGTGCACTCGCTGAACCGACCCAACATGGTCAGCGTCGGCACCATCGTGTGGCTCTCCAGCGAGCTCATGTTCTTTGCCGGGTTGTTCGCGATGTACTTCACCGCGCGGGCGCAGATTGGTCCGGCCGACGGCTGGCCGACGCCCCCCGCGCACCTGAACGTTCCTTACGCGCTGGTGTTCACCATCATCCTGGTGGCCTCGTCGTTCACCTGCCAGCTCGGTGTGTTCGCGGCGGAGCGCGGCGACGTGTTCGGCCTGCGTCGCTGGTACCTGATCACGTTCGTGATGGGCCTGGTCTTCGTGCTCGGCCAGGCCAACGAGTATCGCAACACCGTGGCGGAGGGCACGTCGATCTCCTCCGACGCCTACGGGACCGTGTTCTACATGACCACCGGCTTTCACGGCCTGCACGTCATCGGCGGTCTGATCGCGTTCATCTTCCTCATCGCCCGTACTCGCATGAGCAAGTTCACCCCCGCCCAGGCCACCGCGGCGATCGTCGTCTCCTACTACTGGCACTTCGTCGACGTCGTCTGGGTCGCGCTGTTCGCCACGATCTACTTCGTCCAATGACCGGCGCAGACTTCCGCACCGGCACCGTCCCCGATCGCAAGGGATCCTGATGAGCCCCCAGAGCACCGGCCCCGAGCCCGAGAAGGGAGCCGACGCGGCCATCCCGGGTCTCGTGAGCTCCACCCGGACGAGAGGAGGCCGAAGCAAGCTTCGTCGTCGCCTCAGCGGCATGCTCGTGCTGGTCATGGCCCTGGTGGGAGCCGGGTTCATCGCCTCGGCGCTGACCCCGAACGCCCAGGTCGCCGTCGCCCAGGACAATGCCACCCTCGCCCACGAGGGCAAGCAGCTCTACGAGAACGCCTGCATCACCTGCCACGGCACCAACTTGCAGGGCGTGGACGGGCGCGGGCCGAGCCTCATCGGCGTCGGCGACGCAGCGGTGTTCTTCCAGGTCTCCAGCGGCCGCATGCCGGCCGCGCGCAACGAAGCCCAGGCCGTGCGCAAGCAGCCCAAGTTCTCCCTCGAGCAGACCGACCAGCTCGGCGCCTACATCCAGGCCAACGGGGGTGGTCCGGAGACCCCCCGCGGCGCGGACGGCAAGGTGGCCACTACGTCGCTGGTCGGTCAGGACATCGCCCGGGGCAGTGACCTGTATCGGCTGAACTGCGCCTCCTGCCACAACTTCACCGGACGGGGCGGGGCGCTCGCCTCGGGCACCTACGCACCCTCGCTCGCCCCGGCCAGCGAGGCGCAGATCTACACGGCCATGACGTCCGGACCGCAGAACATGCCCAAGTTCTCCGACCGGCAGCTCACCCCCACCGAGAAGAAGGACATCATCGCCTACGTCAAGTCGGCCACCACGAGCCCCGCCCCCGGCGGGTACGACCTCGGTGGCATCGGCCCGGTGTCGGAGGGATTGTTCATCTGGATCGTCGGGGTCGTCGCCCTGATCGGCGTGACGCTGTGGGCGGGAGCGAAGGCATGAGCGGCGAAGGCAACATCCCCGACCCGAGCCGTGAGGAGCTCGCGGGCATGGACCGCGACGCGCTGGTCCGGTTGGGCACCAACCTCGACGACGTCGACGTCGCGTACCGCAGCGAGCGGTGGCCGGTCCCCGGCACCCGGGCCGAGAAGCGGGCGGAGCGCTCGGTCTCGGCCTGGTTCTTTCTCGCCGGGATCGCCGCCCTCGCGTTCGTCGGGGTGTTCCTGTTCTGGCCGTGGCGCTACGAGCAGACCGGGGTGACGACCAGCGGGCTGTACGTGCTGTACACGCCGCTGCTCGGCATCACCATGGGCCTGGCCATCCTCGGCGTCGGGGTGGGCGTCATCGCCTACACCAAGAAGTTCATCCCGGAAGAGATCTCGGTCCAGCAGCGCCACACCGGCGGCTCCAGCGAGACCGACAACAAGACCCTCATCGCCGAGCTGTCCGACTCGTGGGAGACCTCGACCCTCGGTCGACGCAAGATGCTCAAGCGCAGCCTGGGCTTTGGCGCCGGTGCCCTCGGGATCATGGCGGTCATGCCGCTGGGCGGGCTCCTCGAGAACCCGTGGCGCAAGGGCAAGGACGCCCCGATGTGGGTGTCGGGCTGGACCCCGACCAACGGCGAGCCCGTCTTCCTGCGCCGCGACACCGGCATTCCCGACGAGGTGAAGCTCATCCGGCCCGAGGACATGGAGGCCGGCGCACTGGAGACGGTGTACCCGTTCCGGGAGTCCGAGCGCGACAACCCCGAGGCGCTGCGCGACGCGCTGCACCACTGGAACAACGCTGTCATGCTGATCCGGCTGCGTCCGGACGACACGGCACGGGTGGTCAAGCGCAAGGGCCAGGAGGACTTCAACTATGGCGACTACTTCGCCTACTCGAAGATCTGTACCCACCTGGGGTGCCCCACCTCGCTGTACGAGGCGCAGAAGCACCTGCTGGTGTGCCCCTGCCACCAGTCGCAGTTCGACGTGCTGACCTACGCGAAGCCCGTGTTCGGCCCGGCGGCGCGTGCACTGCCGCAGCTGCCGGTCGGCGTCGACGCGGAAGGCAACATGATCGCCAAGGGTGACTTCATCGAGGCCATCGGACCCGGATTCTGGGAGCGGAGACGAGCATGACCACCACGATTCCGTCGACCAGCGTGGTCGACCAGCTCGCCGCCCAGGCCGCGACCGGAGCAGACGAGCGTTACCACCTCTCCGCGGGGATGCGTCGCCAGATCAACAAGGTGTTCCCCACCCACTGGTCGTTCCTGCTCGGCGAGATCGCGTTGTACAGCTTCGTCATCCTGCTCGTGACCGGGGTCTACCTGACCCTGTTCTTCGACCCGTCGCTGGCCGAGGTCACCTACAACGGGCCCTACCAGAACCTCCGTGGGATCGAGATGTCACGGGCGTACGAGACGGCGCTGAACCTGAGCTTCTCGGTCCGCGGCGGACTGTTCGTCCGTCAGCTGCACCACTGGGCGGCACTGCTGTTCCTCGCGGCCATGGTGGTGCACCTGTTCCGGGTGTTCTTCACCGGGGCGTTCCGCAAGCCCCGCGAGGCCAACTGGGTCCTCGGCGGCCTGCTGCTCATCCTCGGCATCGTCGAGGGCTTCATGGGCTACTCCCTGCCGGACGACCTGCTGTCGGGCACTGGCCTGCGGATCCTCGCCTCGATCGTCCTGTCGGTCCCCGTGGTGGGCACCTGGATCCAGTTCGCGATCTTCGGTGGCGAGTTCCCCGGCACGATCATCATCGACCGTCTGTACGTGCTGCACATCCTGCTGATACCCGCCATCCTGCTGGCGCTGATCGGTGCCCACCTGGCGCTGGTCTGGTACCAGAAGCACACCCAGTTCCCCGGACCGGGTCGCACCGAGAAGAACGTGGTCGGCGTCCGCATCATGCCGGTGTTCGCACTGAAGGCGGGCGGCTTCTTCGCGGTCACCTTCGGGGTGCTGGCGATGATGTCCGGGGTGTTCCAGATCAACCCCATCTGGACCCTGGGCCCGTACAACCCCTCGCAGATCTCCAACGGGTCGCAGCCCGACTGGTACATGGGCTTCACCGACGGCCTGGCCCGGTTGTGGCCCGCGTGGGAGATGTACTTCGGCAACTACATGATCCCGGCGGTCTTCCCGGTGGCGGTGATCCTGGGACTCGTGTTCGGGGTGCTGATCGGGTACCCGTTCATCGAGGCCTTCCTCACCAAGGACACGGTCGCGCACAACCTGCTTCAACGTCCCCGCGACGTACCCGTGCGGACGTCACTGGGTGCCATGGCCATCACCTTCTACGTGCTGCTCACCATCGCCTCCTCCGACGACCTCATCGCCTACCACTTCGACCTGTCGCTGAACGCGCTGGTGTGGACGGGTCGGGTGCTGGTCCTCGTGGGTCCGGCGATCGCCTACGTCGTCGCGTACCGGTTCTGCCTGGCCCTGCAGCGCTCCGACCGTGAGGTGCTGGAGCACGGCGTCGAGACGGGAATCATCAAGCGACTGCCACACGGCGAGTTCCTAGAGGTGCACCAGCCCCTCGGAGGCGTCGACGAGCACGGCCACGCGATCCCGCTCACCTACCAGGGTGGCGTGGTCCCGAAGAAGATGAACCAGCTCGGATCGGCCGGTGCTCCCGGGCGCGGCAGCCTGCTCAAGCCTGACCCCCAGGAGGAGACGGACGCGATCATGGCGGCCGAACACGCCGAGCACACCCGCCGCCAGCTCGACGAGGGCGCCAGCATCCAGCGTGAGCTGGCCGGTAGGCCTGACGCGGGCAAGCCGAGCAGCCCACAGGGCTAGCCCTCACTCTCGACCAGGAAGCCCCGTACCGGGACACCGGTGCGGGGCTTCCTCGTCTCCTGGCTCCTCGGCTCAGGCCGGCTGGTTAGCCTTCAACCGATGGCGGGGCGGGCCGTCTGGCGGCCCACGATGGACCGGTGGGAACCGTCGTGGTGATCAGGTGCACGCTCAGCGCCCCGGCCCGGGGGCCTGGTGGGCGGACCACGATCACCCCCGAGGTCGTCAGGACACGCCGTGTCGAGCACGGCCGTCGGTACGAAGGCGGTTGCACCGCCACGGTGGCGACCCCGGGTGCTGGCCACCTGAAGCTCGAACACCCCGACCGAGACCACGGTTGAGTGGCGCCTCGTGAGCGACCACCCCGGCCGAGCCGGAGGTGCAGCGGGTTCGGATTGTTCCTGTTCGACAGGCAGTCCCTCGTCGCCGCAATCCTTGAACCCGTGTGGGTCCTCGACGGCCCTCTCGTGCGGTGCTGGGACCCGACGGTCAGGGCCTTCGTCCTCAACGTCCTCACCCACCGCGGAGGCTCGTGAGCCGCCTGCTGGACGCGGAAGCGCCCGTAGTCG
>JBDTDI010000256.1:0-10034 GCA_039923155.1 Mycobacteriaceae bacterium
CTCTCCGGTGGTGAGACCGTCGACCTGCTGCTGCGCCTGCGGGGCGTGGAACCGGCGGCGAGCCGCCGCGACGAGCTGCTCGAGCGCTTCGAGCTGGACCCGCGCACCAAGGCCCGCGCCTACTCCAAGGGCAACCGCCAGAAGGTTGCCCTGGTCGCCGCGCTCGCCGCCGACGTCGGCCTGCTCGTGCTCGACGAACCGACCTCCGGCCTGGACCCGTTGATGGAGGAGGTCTTCGCCCAGTGCGTTACCGAGCGGGTGGCGAACGGCACCACCGTGCTGCTGTCCAGCCACATCCTCGGCGAGGTCGAGCGCCTGGCCGACCGCGTGACGATCATCCGTGCCGGCCGGACGGTCGAGACCGGCAGCCTGGCGCAGCTGCGGCACCTGCGACGCACCCGGGTGCGGGCCGAGGTCACGGGGACGATCGACCGGGCGGCGCTGGCGCGTGCCCACGACGTCACGGTCGACGGGCTGGTGGTGTCCTGCACGGTTGACGCCGAGACGCTGCCGACCGTGCTCGAGGCGGTGACCCGGGCCGGCGTCCGCGCTCTGACCTGCACCGCACCGACCCTGGACGAGCTGTTCCTCGACGCCTACCGTGCGGTTCCGGCGGCATGAGCTCGACCACCGGGGTGTGGCAGCTCACCCGCTTCGGGCTGCGCCGTGACCGGGTCCTGATCGGCGCCTGGACCCTGGTGCTGGTCGGCCTCTGCTACGCCTCGGCCGCGGCCGTGCCGTCCCTGTACCCCACCGCCGCCAACCGGGTTGCCGCCGCCGACGCGCTCAACGCGAGCCCGGCGATCGTGGCCCTCTACGGGCCGATCCGCGACGTGCACAGTCTCGGCGAGCTCGCCATGACCAAGGCGACCGTCCTGTACGCGGTGTTGCTGGCCGCGCTCGTCGCGCTCGTCGTCCGCCGCCACACCCGCGGGGACGAGGAGGCCGGCCGCGCCGAGCTGCTCGGCGGGACGGCGCTGGGCCGCGACGCGATGCTCACCGCCGCGGTCGCCGAGGGCGTTGTCGTGTCCCTGCTGGTGGGCGGGCTCGCGACGTTGGCCGACCTCGCGGCCGGGCTCGCCGTGTCCGGCTCGCTCGCCTTCGGCGCCTCGTGGGCGGGGGTCGGCATGGTCGCGGCTGGTCTCACGGTGTCGCTGTGCCAGCTCTCGGCGAGCGCGCGGACCTGCGCCGGTGCCACGGCGGGGGTGCTCGGTGCGCTGTACCTGCTGCGCGCGGTCGGCGACGTGTCGGTGCCGTGGCTGGGCTGGTTCTCGCCGTTCGGCTGGTCGTCCCGGCTGCGAGCGTGGTCGGACCCGCGCTGGTGGGTGCTCGGGCTGTACGCCGTGGCCACCGTCGGTCTGCTGCTCGTGGCCGGTGCCCTGCGCTCCCGCCGGGACCTCGGTGCCGGCCTGCTGGCCCCGCGTCCGGGCCCGCCGATCGGCTCGCCGCGGCTGAGCAGCGCCCTGACCCTGGCCCTGCGGCTGCACGCCGTGGCGCTGCTCACGTGGACGGTGGCCACCGCTGCCGCCGGACTGGTGCTCGGCGCCGTGGTGCCGAACATCGGCGGGCTGCTCGACTCAGCCCCGGCGCGGGAGGTGCTGGGCCGGTTGGGCGGCGCCGGCGCCCTGCAGGAGACGGTGCTCGCCGCCGAGCTGTCGGTCGCGGCCGTGGTGGTCACCTGCTTCGCGATCACCGTCGTCGGTCGGGGTGGGGCTGACGAGGAGGACGGCCGAACCGAGGCGCTGCTCGCGACCGCGACCTCGCGCACCCGCGCCTGGGTCGCGACGCTCGTGCTAGCCCTGGCGGGCGCGGTGTGGCTCATGGCGGTGGCTGGGACGGGGCTCGCGCTCGGCTACGGCGCGGGAGCTTCCCGCGTCGTCGCCGCGGCGATGGGGCAGGTGCCCGCGGTGTTCCTCGTCGGTGCGCTCGTGGTCACGGCGTACTCCGTCCGCAGGGGCCTGAGCGCGGCCGGGTGGGGGCTGCTGGCGCTGTTCGTGACCCTCGGTCAGGTCGGCGAAGCGTTGCGGTTGCCGCGCTGGGTGGTCGACGTCTCGCCCTACGCCCACGCCCCCCGGATGCCCGTCGAGCCGTTCGCGATCGCACCGGCCGCGACCATGACGGTGCTGGGGGTGCTCGTGCTCGGCTGCGGGTGCACGGCCTTCCGCCGCCGCGACATCGGCTGAGGGCTCAGCGGGCCCCCGCCCGCTTGCCTGCCACCTTGGCCGCTACCGCGTCTCCGCTGGCCCCCTTGACGCTGGGCTGCGAGGCGTTGGTCTTGACCTTCTCCGCCTTGGGCTTCTTGGCCTCGCGGCCACCCTTGTTCTTACCGGCCATTGCAAGCTCCTCCGACGCCTGCCGCGGCGCACGTTCGGGCAATCACAGTCCAGGGCGCGTGGCGCGCCCGGGATGAGCCACCGACCTTACGTGTCGGTGCTGGTGGCCGGAAGGCACGCCCTCACGCCGTCATCCACAGCCGCACGGCCAACCCCAGCCCGGCCACGGCCACCACCACCCGCAGCGGGGTCGCCGGAACGCGCCGCGCCACGGCGGGCCCCAGCGCTCCACCGGCCAGGAAACCCAGGGCCAGCGGTAGCGCCGCGGCCCAGCGCACGTCGGCCAACACCACGAACCCCAGTGCCGCCACCCCGTTCGCCACCCCCAGCAGCACGTTCTTGAGCGCGTTGGCCCGCACCAGCGTCTCTTCGGTCAGCACCAGCAGCACCGCCAGCAGCATCACCCCGGCGGCCGCGCCGAAGTAGCCCCCGTACACGCTGATCAGGTAGGTCGCCGCGGGCACGACCCAGCGCGCGCCGGAGCCGATGCGCTCGCGCCGCAGCTGGCGGATTCGGGGCTGGGCGAGCAACAGCACCGAGGCCAGGCCGACGAGGAACGGCACCACCCGTTCGAAGGCGTCGGCCGGCGTCATCAGCAGCAGGATCGCACCCGTCGCGCCACCGGCGACCGCCACGCCGGCCAGTCGGCGCACCTCCCCGGACTGGCCGCTCAGCTCCGGGCGGGAGCCGAGGGCGCTGCCCGTCGCGCTGGCCACCAGCGCGACGGTGTTGGTCACGTTCGCGGTCACCGGTGGCAGCCCGACGGCGAGCAGGGCCGGGTAGGAGATCAGCGACGCGAGCCCGGCGGTCGACCCGATCGTTCCGGCGCCGACCCCGGCGAGCAGGAGCAGGACGACCTGGGTGGCGTTCAGGACGGGCTGGCTTCGGGAAGCTCCAGCGCGGCGAGCACCTGGGACGCCCGAGCCCGGGTGCGGCGGCGGAGCACCGCGGCACCGCCCGCGAGCACCACCAGGACCGCGGGCAGCGTGTAGCTGCGGGCGTCGCCGCTGCTGATCGCGCCGTAGAGCTCCACCACCACCAGCACGACGATCGCGACCACCGCCACCCGATCCTCGGCGCGCGGGCGCACCACGTGCGTGGCCCAGCCACGAGCCGCCGGCCACCACGCCTCGTCGACGGGGACCAGGCCACGGTCGACGTCACGGCTCAGGCGCACTGCGATCGCGGTGTCCTCGATGCCGGTGACCTGTGCCCGCGTGCGCCGAGCGGCGAGGTCGCTCAGGCTGAGCAGCACCACCAGCACGGCCAGCGCGACCGCCGCCACGACGGCGAGCACCCGCAGCGGGGCGTCCGAGGTCAGCGCCACCACCGCGGTGATCACCGCCGCGCCGCCCACGGCCGTGAGCGCCACCCGACCCGTCCGAACGCCGGTCATGGAAGGACTACCGGCTCTGCGCACGCCGCAGACGCTACGACAACGGTGCGCACGACCTCGTGCTCGTCCCGCTGGTCGTACCGAGCCGGCACCAGACCGCTGCCTCACCCTGGTGGGTGAGCGTGACGGCATCGTGTCGGTGTTGTTGCCACCTGCGCGGCCCGATGGCCGCATACTGGACTGTGCACGGCGCCGGCAGCGGGGAGCGAGCCGACATTCGGGTCAACCGAGCGAGGCTCCCGCGCGTCTGGGTCTGCGAGAGCCAGGTACCAGCCCGTCGTGGAGGTGGGCACGAGCTGCGGAGGACTGCACCGATGAGCCCCACCACCCCGGTGACCCGCTGGACCCGCCGCGCGGCCCTGGCCGTCCTCGGCGGCGCCGTCGGCACGGTCGCGGTGGCGGCGTGCAGCCCGGGGTCGGGATCCAGCCGCAACGGCAGCCAGGGCGGTGGCAAGGGGGGTGGCCAGGGCTCCGCGCCTAGCACCGAGGCTGCGCCGACCACCACCGTGGCGCCCAAGCCCACCGTCGAGATCAGCTTCGCGCCGACCGCCGGGGCCACCGACTTCTCGGTGCTCACCCCGGCGAAGGTCACCACGGCCAAGGGCACCCTGACCAAGATCGTCCTGACCAACCCCGACGGCAAGGCCGTCGCGGGCCAGCTCGATCCCTCGGCCACCGAGTGGGTCAGCAACGAGGTTCTCGGGTACGGCAAGACCTACACCTGGTCGGGCACGGCGATGGGCTTCGACGGGCTCACCGCGCCGGTTCAGGGCTCGTTCACCACCGTCACGCCGAAGTCGGTCACCAGCGGGGTGTTGAACGCGGCGATCGGCGACGGTGCCGAGGTCGGTGTGGCAACGTCGATCATCCTGCAGTTCAACGGCGCCGTCACCAACCGGGCGCAGGTGGAGAAGGCGCTGGTGGTGAAGACCACCCCGGCGACCGAGGGCGCGTGGGCCTGGTTGCCCGACAGCGGGTCCGGCGCGCGGGCGCACTGGCGCACCAAGAACTACTGGGCCGCGGGGACCCAGGTCGAGGTCACCGCACCGATCTACGGCATGGACCTCGGAAACGGGCACTACGGTGCGTCCGACGCGAGCTCGCGCTTCTCCATCGGCCGCAACCAGGTGGTCAAGGGCTACGTGCCGGACTGCCACATCACCGTCGAGCGCGACGGTCAGCAGGTGGCCCGCTACCCGGTGAGCTTCGGCAAGGCCGACCTCGACCGCAACGTCACCCGCACGGGCGTCCACGTGGTGAACAACAAGCTCGAGAACGTGCTCATGACCAACCTCGCGGCCGGGTACAAGGACGTGAAGGAGAAGTGGGCGGTGCGCATCTCCAACAACGGCGAGTTCATCCACGCGAACCCCGAGACCGTCTCCGTGCAGGGGATCCGCAACGTCTCCAACGGCTGCGTGAACATGTCGGACGCCAACGCCCAGCAGTACTTCCACACGGCGATCTACGGCGACCCGGTGGAGATCACCGGTACCCGGATCCCGCTCTCGGCCGCCGACGGTGACCTCTACGACTGGGCCCTGGACTGGAAGACCTGGAAGTCGATGTCCGCCCTCGGCTGAGGCCGTCCCCTCCACCCGTGGCCCCCCACCCTCCACCCGGCCCCCACCGATCGGGAAGCGCCCGTCGTCGTGGCGCCCACGCCTGCTTCCCGATGGTTCGCGCGCGACGGATACCGTGGCCAACGACGGTAGTCACAGACGGTGGGAGTGCGCATGAGCGAAGCCGAGGGGTCCGTACCGGGTGGGACTGCGCCAGGAGGCGTGGTCTACGTGATCGGCACCGCTGACACCAAGGGTGCCGAGCTGGCCTACGCCCGCGACCGGGTGCTCGCCACCGGGGTCGACGCCGTGCTCGTCGACGTCGGGACCTCCCGGACGAGGCCCAGCACCGCCGACGTCACGCCCGAGACCGTCGCCGCCCACCACCCCGACGGTGCGGACGCGGTGTTCGGCGACGACCGCGGCGCGGCCGTCACGGCGATGAGCGTGGCCCTGCGGTACTACCTCACCGGGGTGGACGACCTCGGTGGGGTGCTCGGCCTGGGTGGGTCGGGGGGCACCGCGTTGATCACCCCGGCGATGCGCGCGCTCCCGGTGGGCGTGCCGAAGGTGATGGTGTCCACCGTGGCCAGCGGTGACGTCTCCGCCTACGTCGGGCCCGCCGACATCGCCATGATGTACTCCGTCACCGACGTCGCCGGCCTCAACCGCATCACCCGCACGGTGCTGGGCAACGCCGCGCACGCGGTGGCCGGCATGGTCGCCAACACCACCCCCGAGGTGACCGACGACCGCCCGGTGGTGGGCCTGACGATGTTCGGGGTGACCACCACCGCGGTGAACCAGGTGGTGGAGCGGCTCGGGGACCAGGTGGAGGCGCTGGTGTTCCACGCCACCGGCACCGGTGGCCAGTCGCTGGAGAAGCTGGTCTCCTCCGGCATGGTCGGCGCGGTGCTGGACCTCACCACGACGGAGGTGGCCGACCACCTGCTGGGCGGGGTGTTCAGCGCCGGGGAGACCAGGATGGACGTGTTCGCCGAGGTGGCGGTGCCCTACGTCGGCTCGTGCGGTGCCCTGGACATGGTCAACTTCGCCGCCCGAGACACGGTGCCGGAGCGCTTCGCGGGGCGGTTGTTCCACGAGCACAACGCCCAGGTCACCCTGATGCGGACCACGGCCGAGGAGAACGCCCGGATGGGTGCCTGGATCGCCGCAAAGCTGAACGCGTGCACCGGCCCGGTCCGGTTCTTCCTCCCCGAGGGCGGGGTGTCGGCGCTCGACGCGCCCGGACAGGCCTTCTGGGACCCCGAGGCCGACGCCGCCCTGTTCGACGCGATCGAGCGGGACTTCGAGACGACGTCCACGCACCAGCTGATCCGCCTGCCGCACAACATCAACGACCCGGAGATGGCGGACGCGTTCGTGGCCGCCTACACCGAGCTGACGCAGGCGCCGCAGTGAGCACCCGCCGGCGCTTCACCCGTACCGAGCTGCTGGAGCGCTTCCGGGCCAAGATCGACGCCGGGGTGCCGCTGATCGGGGGCGGCGCGGGCACCGGGATCTCCGCCAAGTGGGAGGAGGCCGGCGGGATCGACCTCATCGTGGTCTACAACTCCGGCCGCTACCGGATGGCCGGGCACGGGTCGCTGGCCGGGCTGCTCGCCTACGGCAACGCCAACGACGTGGTCGTGGAGATGGCCGACGAGGTGCTCGCCGTGGTCACCGACACCCCGGTGCTGGCCGGGGTCAACGGCACCGACCCGTTCATGGACACCGAACGCTTCCTGACCCAGCTCCGCGGCCTCGGGTTCGCCGGGATCCAGAACTTCCCCACCGTCGGCCTCATCGACGGCACCTTCCGGGCCAACCTGGAGGAGACCGGGATGGGCTTCGACTCCGAGGTCGAGGTGATCCGGGTGGCGCGGGAGATGGACCTGCTCACCACCCCGTACGTGTTCTCCGCCGACGACGCGCGCGCCATGACCGAGGCCGGGGCGGACATCGTCGTCTGTCACCTCGGGCTGACCACCGGGGGTGCCATCGGGGCGCAGACCGGGCGGACGCTGGACGAGTGCGTCGTCGAGATCGACGCCTGGGTGGCGGCCGCGCGGGAGGTGCGCCCGGACGTGATCACCCTGGTGCACGGCGGCCCGATCTCCTCCCCCGCCGACGCCCAGCACGTGCTGCGGGCGTGCACCGGGGTGCAAGGCTTCTACGGGGCCTCCAGCATGGAGCGCCTGCCGGTGGAGCAGGCCCTGAAGGCGCAGACCGAGAAGTTCACCGCCATCACCTTCGCCGAGCATCAGGAGCAGCCGTGACCGGATCGTTCGTGGGCGCCGACGCCATCACCCGTGAGGCCGTGGGCTGGGGTGAGCTGGGCTGGGTGCTGACCCCCGCCACCGCGCCCGGCGCCGGGCTCACCGTGCTGGACGTGCGGATCACCCCGGGGCAGGGGCACGCCTTCCACCGCCACCCCGAGCAGGAGGAGGTCATCACCGTGCTCGCGGGGACCATCGAGCAGTGGGTGGAGCAGGAGCAGCGCACGCTGACGGTCGGGGAGAGCGTGCACATCCCCGCCGGGGTGGTGCACGGGTCGTTCGTCGCCGCAGACGCCGCCGAGGCAGCCCACGTGTTGGTGGTGCTCACCCCCAGCGTGGGCGAGTCCGGCTACGCCGCGGAGGAGGTGGCGCACATGCCGCCGTGGAACACGCTGCGCTGACGGGCCACCCGGGGCAGCTACTCCAGGCGACGGTAGGCCTCCCGCAGCCAGGCCATCGCGTCCGCGGCGGCCTCGGACCCACCGCCGGCGCTGCGCAGCGCCGCCTGCAGCAGCTCGGCGTCCAGGTCGTCGATCGCCGGACGGAAGCGCACCCGCGGTGCGGCAAGCTCCTCGCTGGGCTCCCAGTAGTGCTGCAGGAGCGCGCCCGCGGTCAGCGTGCCCAGCTCGAGAGGGCCGGAGTCGACGTCGACCGTGCCCAGCAGCGGGGCGACATCAACCCCCCGCAGCTCGAGCAGGGTCTGCGGCTGCGCCTCGATGCCCTGCACCAGCACCTGGACCAGTGCGGCCGCGTGCTTGCAGGGCCAGCCCCAGTCCGGGCAGGTGCACTCGAAGTCCAGCTCGTCGGCGAAGCGGGGGAACAGCCCGTGCGCCTCGTCGCCGAGCGCTTCCGGCATCTGCCCGGCCACGATCTGACCGATCAGCTCGGGGCCGTCCCGCAGCAGCGCGAGCACCCGGGAGGCGTCGTCGTCGCGCAGCGGGGCGAGCAGGAACGACGCGGTGTAGGGCCGCACCTCCGAGCCCTGCACCTGCCCACGCACCCGGCCGGCCTCGACGGTCATGCTCAGCACCGCGCCGGTGCGGGCCAGCGTGCGTCCCCGGGACAGGCGCCCGGCGTCGATCAGCTCGGCGACGGCGTCGTCGAGGCGCTGTGCCCACCAGCTCATTCGGCCCACCAGCTCATTCGCCGACCGCCTCGGCGCCGAGGGTGAGCATCGAGCGCAGCTCGTCGGTGTCGAGGTCGTTGACCCAGGACTCGCCGGCCCCGACGGCCAGCTCGGCGAGCTCGGACTTGCTGGTGATGAGGTCGTCGATGCGTTCCTCGACGGTGCCCACGCACACCAGCTTGCGCACGGCCACGTCGCGGCGCTGCCCGATGCGGAACGCCCGGTCGGTGGCCTGGTTCTCCACCGCCGGGTTCCACCACCGGTCCAGGTGCACCACGTGGTTGGCGGCGGTCAGGTTGAGCCCCGTCCCGCCGGCCTTGAGCGAGAGCAACATGATCGGCGGTCCGTCGGCGCCCTGGAACCGCTCGACCATCGTGTTGCGCGCCCCCATCGCCACCCCGCCGTGCAGGAACGGCACCTCGACCCCGTGCCGCTGCGCCAGGTAGGGGCCCACGATCTCCCCGAACTGGCGGAACTGGGTGAACAGCAGGGCCTTCTCCCCGTCGCCGAGCACCGAGGTCAGCACGTCGTCGACCAGGTCGAGCTTGCCGGAGCGGTGCCGGCCCCGGCGCAGCACCGCGGAGCCGTCGGCCAGGAAGTGCGCGGGGTGGTTGCACACCTGCTTGAGCCGGGTCAGGGTCGCGAGCACCAGCGCCTTGCGCTGCAGCTCGTGGCCCTGCTCCTTGGCCTCGGCGATCTTAGCCAGCATCTCGTCGACCACGGCCTTGTACAGCGCGGCCTGCTCGGCGGTGAGGTTCGCGAGCACGGTCATCTCGTTCTTCGCGGGCAGGTCGGTGATGACGCCTGCGTCGGTCTTGAGCCGGCGCAGCACGAACGGCCGGGTCACGGTGCGCAGCCGGGTCACCGCGCCGGGATCCCCGTCGCGCTCGATCGGCACCGCGAACCGGGCACGGAAGGACTGCGCGGAGCCGAGCATGCCCGGGTTGACGAAGTCCAGGACCGCCCGCAGCTCTTCCAGCCGGTTCTCCACCGGGGTTCCGGTCAGCGCCACCCGGTGCCGCGCGGTCAGCGCCCGGACGGCCCGGGCCTGGGTGGTCTGGGTGTTCTTCACGTGCTGGGCCTCGTCCAGGGCCACCCGTTCCCAGACGGTCCGGGCGAGGGCCGCGCTGTCCCGGGCCAGCGTCTGGTAGGTGGTGAGCACCAGGTCGTGGGCGGCGACGGCAGCGGTCAGCTCCGCCCCGGTGCGCCGCCCGGCCCCGTGGTGCACGAGCACCCGCAGCGAGGGCGCGAACTGGGCGGACTCCCGCTGCCAGTTGCCGACCACGCTCATGGGGCACACCAGCAGCGTCGGTCCGGGTGCAGCCGACCCGGTTCGCT
>JBDTDI010000257.1:0-7508 GCA_039923155.1 Mycobacteriaceae bacterium
ACGGGCACCACCGGCGAGCGGGGCGGGACCGGCGCGAGCGGGCGGTAGGCGCCGCCGAGGGCGGGGCGGGGGTCGTCGGAACCCCGGTTGGGCCACAGCGCAAAGGCCCGCTCGGCCTGTGTGGTGATGGTCAGAGATGGGTTGACCCCCAGGTTGGCGCTCACCGTGGAGCCGTCGACGACGTGCAGCCCCGGGTGGCCGAACACCCGGTGGTAGGGATCGACGACCCCGGTGGCGGCGCTGTCACCGATGGCGCAGCCGCCCAGGAAGTGTGCGGTCATGGGGATGTTCACCACCTCGGTCAGGCTTCCGCCGGGATCGCCCTCGATCTCCTGCGCCAGCAGCCGCGCCGCGGTGTGGCCCTGCGGGATCCACTGCGGTGGGCGGGTTCCCGGGCCGGGGGCGCTGGTGAGCCGACGCCGACCGAGCCGGTTGCGGGCGGTGCGCAGCACCAGCGAGCTGTCCCCGGTCTGCATGACGAGCGCGATGACGGTGCGCTCGGACCACCGCCGCACCGACAGGCCCCGCAGCGCTGCACCCGGGTGGCGCACCGCGACGCCCAGGGTCTTGAGCACCCGAGGCACGTGCCCGCCGCCGTCGCTGAGCACGGTCTGCAGCAGGCCGATCGCGTTGCTGCCCCTGCCGTAGCGCACCGGTTCGACGTGGGTGCTCGCGTCGGGGTGAAAGCTCGAGGTGATGGCCACCCCCTGGCTGTAGTCGACGTTGCGGTCGCGGTCGGTGGCCGCCAGCACCGCCTCGGAGTTGGTCCGCACCGCGGTGCCGAGGGTGGCCGACAGCCCCAGGAGAACACCGTCGGCCCGCATCCGTGACAGCAGGCGCTGGGTGCCGTAGGTGCCGGCTGCGACCACCACGTGCTCGGCGGTGAAGGTGGGTCTGACCGGGCTCGCCGAAGAACACCCCCACCGGGGTCGCGGTGAACGTGTGGCCCACACCCATCCGCTCCGCGACGGCCCGCATCGCCACGTCGGACGGGGTGGTGGTCGGGTTGGTGGCCACGCCCAGCATCCGGCGGGCCTGCGCGTAGTAGGGGGCGAGCTCGGCCGCCCAGTCGGTGAAGTGCGCCCACTGCGGGTCGTCGAAGAAGGCCTGCGGTGGTGGGTACAGGGTGTTGGCGTAGTTCAACGAGCCCCCGCCGACACCGGCCCCGGCCATGACGAGCACGTCGGGCAACAGGTGGATGCGCTGCACGCCGAAGCAGCCCAGCTGAGGGGCCCACAGGTAGCGGCGCAGGTCCCAGCTGGTGCGGGGCAGCTCGGCGTCGGTGAACCGGCGTCCCGCCTCGAGCACGGCGACGGAGTACCCCTTCTCCACCAGTCGCAGCGCCGCGACGCTGCCGCCGAAACCGGAGCCGACCACCACCACCACGTCGACGTGCGTGCTCACGGCGAGCCTGCCCCTGCTACTACCGCGGGCGCCCGGGACGGTTCGGTGGTGTAGCTGGCCACGTCGAAGCGGCGGGTCAGGCGTCGGAAGGTCCAGGTGAAGGTGGGCCACATGGCCGCGTTCCGGCCGGTGGCGTCGATGTACCAGCTGGAGCAGCCGCCGACGTTCCACACCGTGCGCGACAACGCCCGGTCGATGCGCGCGTTGTAGGCGGCCTGGGCGTCGGGGCGCACGTCGACCACGGCCAGGCCCTGGGTGTCCATGGTGGCCAGCGCGTCGCGGACGTAGGCGGCCTGGCTCTCGAGCATGAGCACGATCGAGCTGTGGCCCAGGTTGGTGTTCGGCCCGTACATCAGGAACAGGTTGGGAAAACCGGCGACGGTGGTACCGCGGTGGGCGTGCGGGCTGCCCGCCCAGTGCTGGGCCAGCGTGCGGCCGCCGGCACTGAGCAGGTGGGCGACGGGGGGCTCGGTGGGGGTGAACCCGGTGGCGAAGATCAGCGTGTCACAGGGGTGGACGACGCCGTCGCGGTCGGTGACCCCGGTCGGGGTGATGTGGTCGATCCCGGCGCTGACGAGGTCCACGTCGTCGCGGGCCAGGGTCGGCAGCCAGGTGCCCGAGAGCAGCAGCCGCTTGCAGCCCAGCACGTAGGACGGGGTCAGCCGCTCGCGCAGCGCCGCGGTGCGCACCTGTCGGCGCAACATCGTCCTGGCCACGACGGTCACCGCGGGCAGCACGGCCGGCAGCTTCGCCAGGGCGAGCACGTAGGCCTCGCGGTAGCCGTAGACCACGGCGCGAACGGTTCGCTGGACCGCGGGGACCCGGGTGTAGAGCCGCTTCTCCCACCGCGGCAGCACCCGGTCGAAGCGGGGGATCACCCACGCCGGGGTGCGCTGGAACACCGTGAGGTGGGCCGCGGTGTCGGCGATCTCGGGCACGAGCTGCACGGCGGAGGCTCCGGTGCCGATCACCCCGACCCGCTGTCCGGCGAGGTCGTGGGTGTGGTTCCAGCGTGCCGAGTGGAACGTGGTGCCCGCGAACGACTCCAGCCCCTCGATCGACGGGGTGCGGGGCTGGCTGAGGGTCCCGGTGGCGGCGACGAGGACGTCGGCGCTGAGCTCACCCCGGGTGGTGCGCACCCGCCAGTGCTGCGCGGCGGGCAACCACTCGGCGCCGAGCAGCTCGACGCCCAGCGCCAGCGGCACCGCCTCGTCCTCGGCGACCTGTTGCAGGTAGGCGAGGATCTCCGGCTGCCGGGCGAAGGTGTGGCTCCAGCGCGGGCTGGGGGCGAAGGAGAAGCTGTACAGCGCGGTCGGCACGTCGCAGGCACAGCCGGGGTAGGTGTTCTCCCGCCAGGTGCCCCCGACGTCTTCGGCGCGCTCGATGACCAGCACGTCGGCGTCCGGGTCGGCCCGGCGCAGGGTCGCAGCCATGCCGATCCCGGCGAAACCGGCACCCACGACGAGGGTGCGCACGTGCCCGGGCAGCGGGGCAGGGGTGCTCACCGCTGTTCCAGGAGCTCGGACCAGCGCGCGAGCAGGCGCCTGCGTCGGCGCTCCGCGGCCGCGGGCGAACCGAACAGCACCGCCATGCCCAGGCCGCGGAGCAGGTCCAGGGTGAGCTCGGCGTCGGTGCCGCTCACCCCGAGCAGGTCGGTGGCCAGCGCCGCGAGCTTCTCGTCGACCGTGCGCTCCAGCGGCACCAGGGCGGCCCGCAGCGCCGCGTCGGTGCGAGCGGCGACCCACAGCTCCAGGGCGGCCAGGAACAGTGGGCCGGTGAAGGTGTCGGCCAGCAGCTCCAGTGCCGTCCCGCGGTCGGTGCTCCCGCGGATCTCCGCCTCACGCTTGGCGGCCAGGTGCTCCACCGCCCCGACCACCAGCTGCTCCTTGGTCGGGAAGTGGTGCAGCTGAGCGCCCCTGGAGCGCCCCGCGCGGGCGGCGACGGCGTGGGTGGTGGTGCGGGCGTAGCCGAGCTCGACCAGGGAGCCCAGGGTGGCGTCGAGCAGCTCGGTGCGGGTGGTGGCGGTGCGCTCGGCCTGGGATCGGCGGGGGCGGGGCTGGGTCCGCACCGGGTGGGGCTGGGCACGCGCCGCGCGCGCCGGGGGCACGTCGACCGTCATGACCGCACGGTAGACGTGCAGGTACAAACAGTCCAGACTGATTGTAACGACCGGCCGACCCAGCCCCGCCCGACGAGGAGACCCCGTGGACCGCACCCTGTTCGAGCCTGAGCACCTCCAGTTCCGGGACTCCTTCCGGCGCTTCCTCGCCGAGCACGTGGCGCCCAACCACGAGCGCTGGGAGTCCGAGCAGATCGTCGAGCGCTCGGTGTGGACCGAGGCGGGGAAGATGGGATACCTGGGGATGGCCGTCGACGAGGCCTACGGCGGCGGCGGGGTGCGCGACTTCCGGTACAACGCGGTCCTCACCGAGGAGGCAGCCCGGGGCGGGTACTCCGGGCTGGGCTTCACCTTGCACAACGACGTCATCGCGCCCTACCTGACCGACCTGACCACCGACGAGCAGAAGCAGCGCTGGCTGCCCCGGTTCTGCTCGGGTGAGCTGATCACCGCGGTGGCGATGACCGAACCGGGGACCGGCAGCGACCTGCAGGGCATCAAGACCCACGCGACGCGGGACGGATCGGGAGAGGGCGCTGACTGGGTGCTCAACGGCGCCAAGACGTTCATCACCAACGGCAGCAACGCCGACCTGGTCATCGTGGTGGCGCGCACCGACCCCGACGCCGGCTCTCAAGGCTTCAGCCTGCTGGCCGTGGAGCGGGACATGCCCGGCTTCGAGCGGGGGCGCAACCTGGACAAGGTGGGCATGAAGGCCCAGGACACGGCCGAGCTCAGCTTCACCGACGTGCGGGTGCCGGCGGGCAACCTGATCGGCACCGAGGGCAGGGGTTTCGTGCACCTGATGAGCAACCTGCCGCAGGAACGGTTGTCGATCGGGGTGGGCGCGGTGGCGGCGATGGAGAGCGTGCTGGAGCAGACCATCGCCTACACCAAGGAGCGGACCGCGTTCGGCAAGCCGATCGGCGCCTTCCAGAACACCCGCTTCACCCTGGCCGAGCTGGCCACCGACACCCAGGTGGCGCGGGTGTTCATCGACCGGTGCATCACCGCGCTGAACGCCGGTGAGCTCACCGTCGAGGAAGCGGCGATGGCCAAGTGGTGGACCACCGAGAAGCAGGTCCACCTCATCGACCGGTGCCTGCAACTGCACGGCGGCTACGGCTACATGCGCGAGTACCCCGTCGCCAAGGCCTACCTCGACTCCCGGGTGCAGACCATCTACGGGGGCACGACCGAGATCATGAAGGAGATCATCGGCCGCAGCCTGTGAGGGCTCGTCGACACAGCCGGTGAGGCTCGTCGACCCAGCCTGTGGACCGGCCTACTGGCTGTAGGTGCTCAGGAAGTGGCCGAAACGCTCGATCGCCCGCGTCAGGTCGCGCGCCCACGGCAGGGTGACGATGCGCACGTGGTCGGGCCTCGGCCAGTGGAACCCGGTGCCCTGGGTGAGCAGGATCTTCTCCTCCAGCAGCAGGTCGAGCACCATCTGCTGGTCGTCGTGGATGGGGTACATCTCCAGGTCCAGGCGGGGGAAGACGTACAGCGATCCCCGGGGCACGACGCAGGTCACCCCAGGGATGGCCTGCAGCGCGGTCACCGCGGCGTCGCGCTGCTCCAGCAGCCGCCCGCCCGGCAGGATCAGCTCGGTGATCGACTGGTAGCCGCCCAGCGCCACCTGGATTGCGTTCTGCGCGGGGACGTTCGGGCACAGCCGCATCGACGCGAGCAGGGTCAGCCCCTCCAGGTAGCTGGCTGCGGGGGCCTTCGGCCCCGTCACGGCCAGCCACCCCGCCCGGTAGCCGGCCACCCGGTAGGCCTTGGAGAGCCCGTTGAAGGTGAGGCAGAACAGGTCCGGGGCCACCGCGGCCAGGGACACGTGCTCGGCGTCGTCGTAGAGGATCTTGTCGTAGATCTCGTCGGCCATGAGCACCAGCTGGTGGCGGCGGGCGAGGGCGACCATCCCCTGCAGCACCGTCCGGCTGTAGACCGCGCCGGTGGGGTTGTTCGGGTTGATGACCACCAGGGCCTTGGTCCGGGGGGTTATCTTGGCCTCGAGGTCGGCCAGGTCGGGGTTCCAGCCGTTGTCCTCGTCGCACAGGTAGTGCACGGTGGTGCCCCCGGCGAGGTTCACCGAGGCCGTCCACAGCGGGTAGTCCGGGGCCGGGACGAGCACCTCGTCGCCGGCGTCGAGCATGGCCTGCAGGCTCATCGTGATGAGCTCGGAGACCCCGTTGCCCAGGTACACGTGGTCGACGTCGAGCTCGGGGAAGCCCGGCTGCAGCTGGTAGTGGTGCACCACCGCGCGCCGCGCCGTCATGACGCCCTTGGAGTCGGAGTAGCCCTGTGCGGTGGGCAACCCGGCGATCATGTCCTGCAGGATCTCGTCGGGGGCGTCGAACCCGAACGGCGCGGGGTTGCCGATGTTGAGCTTGAGGATGCGGTGCCCCTCGGCCTCCATCCGGGTGGCGTGCGCCTGTACGGGGCCGCGGATGTCGTACAGGACGTTCTCCAGCTTGCGGGACTGCTTCAGCGCACGGGTGCTCACGCCGACCATGGTCGCACCCCGGCGCTCGACTCTGCCCGTGGTGTGCTGACGGCGGTGTTTCCGACGGGCGGTGTTTTCGACGGGCGGTGTTTTCGACGGTCGGTGTCGGACTACCCGAGCCGGAACCCCTCGTCCAGCTCTCCGTAGCGGGCGAGGACCTTGGCGCGCAGGTCGGGGTCGCCGCGGGGCACGGGCTCCAGGAACACCTCGTCAACCTCGGCGAACAGGTCCTGCAGCTCGCCGTCCAGGCGCAGGCACGCCTTCTCGACCTCGGAGGTGCTGAGCCCGTCGACGAGGTCGATGCGGGCGCACACCAGGACCAGGTTGGTCCCCATCACCTGGGTGATCAGGTCGACCACCGCGTCGACCTCGGGGGCGGCGGCCAGGTGCGCGCGGACGGCCCGGACCAGGTTGACGTCCGCCTGGCGTCCCACCAGCAACGACTTGGTCGTGCTGCCGAGGAGGTAGGCCACCAGCGCGAGCAGCACCCCGATGAGCAGCGACGCCACCCCGTCCCAGACCCCGGAACCGGTCAGCTGGTGACCCAGGGTCCCCAGCAGGGCCAGCAGCAACCCGATCAGGGCGGCGGAGTCCTCGTAGAACACGGTCTTGACCGTGGGGTCGTCGCTGGTGCGCAGGTAGGCGAACAGCTCGCGTCCCTCGCCGGCGGCCTCGGCCCGGGCCTGACGCAGCGCCTTGAGCCACGACGTGCCCTCCAGCGCGGCCGAGATGGCGATCACCAGGTAAGCCACCCAGACGTAGCGCTGCTCGTCCTCGCCCGAGACGATCGTGTGCACGCCCTCGTAGAGGGCGAACACCGCGCCGGAGACGAAGATGCTGACCGCGGCGATCAGGGCCCAGAAGAAGCGTTCCTTGCCGTAGCCCAGCGGATGGGCGCGGTCGGCCGGACGGTCGGAGCGGCGCAGCGCGGTCAGCAGCAGCACCTCGGTGACGGTGTCGGCGAGGGAGTGCACCGCCTCCGCGAGCAGCGCGGCGGAGCCGGTGACCACCCCAGCGACCAGCTTCATGATGGCCACGCCGAGGTTCGCGGCCCCGGCGACCAGGACGGTGGCGGTGCTCTCGCCGGCCGCGGAAGGTTCAGAGGTCTCCGGAGGGCTGCTCACGGGTGCCGACGGTAGGCGCTGTTCCGCGTCGCGGCCTCCTCGAGGGGGGATCGGGCGGTGCAGGTGGCCACGTTGCACCGGATTCAGGGCGCCAGGTGGGTTCCCGCGCGCCGGGCGGGATCGGGTGCAGCGGGGCCAGGGCGGGGTGTCCACCGACCACGGGGTTGTCCACAGGTCTCGCGTTCCCGGTCGGGAGCGCCGCCACACCGGACACGATCGGCTGGTGCAGGACCTGGGCGTGCACACCGTGGCCGAGCTGGTCGTGGCCGGCGTCGCCCGCAGCACGATCAGCTACCGCTGCCGCAGCGGCCGGTGGACACGGTTGCTGCCCGGTGTCGTCGCCACCGGAGAG
>JBDTDI010000258.1:0-8650 GCA_039923155.1 Mycobacteriaceae bacterium
CGACGTCAACCCCGCCACCGTGGAGCTGGTGAACCGAGGCGTCGAACCTTTTCCCGGCGAGGCGCACCTGCAGGAGAAGCTGACCGAGGTGGTGAGCGCCGGCGTGCTCACCGCGCGCACCGACACCGCCGCCGCGGTCGCGGTCTCCCAGGTGGTGGTCGTCGTCGTACCGCTGTTCGTCGGCGCGGACGACGCGCCCGACTTCGCGGTGATGGACTCCGCCACCACCGACATCGGGCGCGGACTCCAGCCCGGCACGCTTGTGCTGTTCGAGACGACGCTGCCCGTCGGGACGACCCGCCGGCGCTGGGCCCCGCTGCTGGAGCGCACCTCGGGGCTGGTGGCGGGCAGCGACTTCGAGGTCGCGTTCTCCCCGGAACGCGTGCTGACCGGGCGGGTGTTCGCCGACCTGCGCCGCTACCCCAAGCTGATCGGGGCGCTGAGCGCAGAGGGAGCCCGGCGGGCGGGCGAGTTCTACTCGGCGGTGCTGACCTTCGACGAGCGACCGGACCTGCCCAGGGTCAACGGGGTGTGGGACCTCGGCTCGGCGGAGGCCGCGGAACTGGCCAAGCTGGCCGAGACCACCTACCGCGACGTGAACATCGGCCTCGCCAACCAGTTCGCGGTGTACGCCGACGCGCACGGCATCGACGTGCACCAGGTGATCGAGGCCTGCAACTCCCAGCCCTACAGCCACCTGCACTCCCCCGGGATCGCCGTCGGCGGGCACTGCATCCCGGTGTACCCACGGCTCTACCTGGCCGGCGACCCGTCGGCCACCATCGTCGCGGCGGCCCGGAAGGCCAACGCCGCCATGCCCGCTCACGCCGTCTCCCTGGCCGCGAGCGCGTACGGGGAACTGAGCGGGGCGCGGGCGGTGGTGCTCGGGGCGGCCTACCGCGGTGGGGTGAAGGAGACCGCCTTCTCCGGGGTGTTCGCCACCGTCGAGGCGCTGCGCGAGCGGGGAGCCACGGTCACCGTGCACGACCCGCTCTACGACGACGACGAGCTGGCCGCCCTCGGCCTCGTGCCCCACACGCTGGGCAGCGAGGTGGACGTCGCCGTCCTGCAGGCCGACCACGCCGGGTACACCGAGCTGACCGAGGCGCAGCTGCCGGGGGTGCGGGTGATCGTCGACGGGCGCCGGATGCTGAACGCGTCGTCGTTCCCGGGGGCGACCCTGGTGGTGCTGGGACGGGGAGGACAGGCCTAGCTCGGGGCCACCGCTCCCGACGGTCGTTCAGGTCCCGTCGTCGACCTGCGGAACCGCGGGCGGGTCGAACGGGGGCCGGTGCGAACCCCATGCGGTGCAGGCCCAACCGTCCACGCCCGCGGGCTCCAGCACCACGGCGGCGGTGTTGTCGAGGGCGTTCGCGAGGGCGAAGCGACCGTCCACCCCGGCGGCGACCGAGGCGACCAGGCGGATCGCGGCCCCGTGGCTGACCACCACGACGGTGCCGCGGCCGGGCTGCGCCCGCACCTCGGCGAGCAGCGGCGCGAAGCGGGCCAGCACCTCGGTGCCGGACTCACCGCCGGGCATCGACTCGTCGAGGCGCCCGCTGTGCCAGGCCTGGAACACCAGGACGAAACCGTGGTGCGCCTCGTCGTCGCTGCGGTCCTCGTAGATCCCCACGTCCACCTCGTGCAGACCGGGGCGCGGGTCCACCTGCAGGCCACGCGCGGCGGCCAGGGGCGCGGCGGTGGCCTGGGCGCGCCGCGCGAGCGAGCTGAGCACGGCGCGGATCGGCTCCTCGGCCAGCGTCGGGACCAGCGCGGCGGCCTGGGCGAGGCCGAGCTCGGTCAGCGGAGCACCGGGTGGGCGGGTGTCCAGGCGGCGGGCCACGTTCGACGTGGTCTGCCCGTGCCGGAGAAAGATCAGTCGGCCCGTCAACCCTGTCCCCGCCCCAGCGCTGCGACCCAGTCCAGCGAGCCCGACGGGTCGTCGGGGGTCGTGCCCGCACCGGAGCCCGACGCGGGCCACGACCCCAGGAAGCGGACGTCGTCGCAGCGTCGGTGCAGCGCGGCCAGCGCCTCCGCGACCAGCGGATCCGCGACGTGGCCCACGCAGTCGAGGTAGAAGCGGTAGGTACCGAGGCCGGTGCGGGTGGGACGGCTCTCGATCCGGGTCAGGTCGATGCCGCGCAGGGCGAACTCCGACATGGCCGCGACCAGGGCGCCGGGGGTGTTGGCCAGGCCCAGCACCACCGAGGTGCGGTCGTGCCCGGTGGGGGCGGGTGGGGCGCACGGGGTCCTCACGAGCACGAAGCGGGTCTCGGCGTCGCGGACGTCGGCGACGTCGCCGGCGAGGGTGTCCAGCCCCAGCCGCTCGCCCACCAGCGCGGTGGCCACGGCGGCGTCGGCGCGGCCGTGGGCGACGTCCTCCGCCGCCGCGGCGGTGGAGGCGGTCAGCACCAGCTCGGCGTCGGGCAGGTGCTCGGCGATCCAGCTGCGGACCTGGGCGGCGGCGTGCGGGTGGGTGTGGATGGTGCGTACCTCGGCGGTTCCGGGGCGGACGAGCACCGAGAAGCGGACCGCCAGCACGGTTTCCGCGACCACCTGCAGCCGGGGTCCGGTGGCCAGGGCATCGACGGTGGTGGGGACGGCGCCCTCCACCGAGCTCTCGATGGGCACGCACGCGGCGTCGGCGTCACCGGCGCGCACCAGCGCCAGCGCGGCCTGGGGCACGACGCAGGCCACGAGCTCGACGCTCGCGGGATCGACGAGGATGCGCGCGGCCGCCTCGGTGAAGGTCCCGGCCGGACCGAGGTAGGCGATGCGCTGCACGGGTGATGAGCCTACGGCGCCCGGGCTCCCCCCGGCCTGGTTCCTGACGGCCCCCGTCCCCCGCCCCCCGCCCCCGTCTGCATGGTCAACAGGACACCAGGGTGGTCGGATGCCCTCCCTCCCGACGCTGGTGTCCTGTTCGTCGTCCTCGGGGGGAGGAGCAGCGGGTGGACGGCCGCGAACCGGTCCTTGGCCGCTGAGAACCCCTGCCCCGATACTGAGCCGATGACCAGCGCTGGGGTTGTCCGCTCCTGGTCCGACGACGACGGCTGGGGGGTCATCGACGCCCCGGAGGTTCCGGGCGGCTGCTGGACCCACTTCAGCAACGTCGACGGGGCCGAGCTCCCGTCGCTCGCCCCGGGTCAGCGCGTCAACCTGGAGTGGGAGACGCCCGGGCAGGACGGGTGCGCCTTCCGGGCGGTCCGCGTGTGGGCCGAGGGTTCCGAGCCGGTGACGCGCGAGCCGTCGCCTCCCTCCAGCGCGTACCGCAGCACCCTGACGACCACCGTCGACGAGGCGGCGGCGGGAGCTGACGACCAGCGGGGGTAGACCTGCCCGCAGCACGACCTCACGCCCCGACGTACGCCGCCCACCCGCCCCCGAGGACCGCCCCCAGGAGCTCCCGTGCTCAGCACCGTCTCGTCCGTGGGTCCTGCGGTCACCGTCGTGGTCCTGGGCGCCGCCGTGCTGCACGCGGTGTGGAACGCGCTGGCCCACGCCATCGTCGACAAGCTGGTGGGTTTCGCGCTCATCGGGGTGGGGCTGACCGCGTGCGCCGCGGTGGTGGTGCTCATCGCCCCGACGCCGTCCCCGGCGAGCTGGCCGTTCCTGGCCGCGTCCGTGACCGTGCACGTGGTCTACAACCTGCTGCTGATGCGCAGCTACCAGCTCGGGGACTTCGGTCAGGTCTACCCCGTGGCCCGAGGCACCTCGCCCCTGCTGGTGGCCGTCGGGGCGAGCGTCTTCGCCGGTGAGCAGCTGCCCGGGATCCGGCTGGCGGGGGTGCTCGTGATCTCCCTCGGTCTCGCGACCCTGGTGTTCGCCGGCGGTGTCCCCACCCGCGCGGCGCGGCCCGCGATTGCCGCCGCGATCCTGACCGGGATGGCGATCGCCACCTACACGACGCTGGACGGGCTCGGAGTTCGACGAGCCGACACCGCCGCGGGCTACGCCGGCTGGTTGTTCCTGCTGCAGGGCCCGGTCCTGCCGCTGATGGCGCTGGCGGTTCGTCGCGGCCGGCTGTGGGAGCAGGTGCGGCCGCACCTGGGTGCGGGCATGGCCGGTGGGGCGCTCTCCCTGGTCGCCTACGGGTTGGTGCTGTGGGCGCAGACCCGCGGCGCGCTGGCCCCGATCTCCGCGCTGCGGGAGACCAGCGTCATCATCGGTGCCGTCATCGGCGCCGTCGTGTTCCACGAGCGCTTCGGCCGGTGGCGCGTCGCCGCGACCGTGCTGGTCGTCACCGGCGTGGTGCTCATCGACCTGTGACGCGCTGCCCCAGGCGGGAGAGCACGACCGTCACGCGACTCCGAGGGCCGCCAGCTCGGCCGCGGCCCGGTCCACGTCCGGCACCACCACCGCCACCAGCACCGCGCGCAGCGCCTCGGCGGCAGGCTCGGGAACCGCCGCCACCCACGCGGGGTCGGGCACCGCCCACGCCGTGCGGACGTCGTCGCCCCGCAGCGCGGCGACCGTGGCGGCCAGCACCCGCAGCACCCCCGCACCGTCCGGCGCGGCCGCCGCGAACCCGCGCCCGGAGTGGACCAGGAAGGCCAGTGCGTCCGACGCCTCCGACGGCCCGACCTCGGCCGACAGCTCCACGGGCAGCTCGCTCGAGCTCACGAGCAGGCCGTCGGTCAACGGACGACGACCTTCGCGCGACGGCATGCCCAGGGCGAGGAAGGTGGCCACGGGCCGACGTTAACCCGGGCAGGTTCGCCCCCGCTCACCTGCCACCCGCGCGACCGGGTGACGGCTCGTGGGCCGGACCGGCTGGGCCGGTCGGTGTGAGCGCTACCTTCGAGGGGTGATTCGCGCGTGGCTGCGGCCCGGTCCGTCCGGGGTCGAGGTGCTGGCACCGCAGCAACGACGCGGCGTGTGGGTCGAGATCACCCTCGTGCTGCTGGTCACCCTGGGGATGTCCGGGCTGCGCAGCTTCGTCTCGCTGCTGGACTCCCTCGCCTCGCCGGTGCCCCTGGCGCAGCAGACCGTGGCCATCAACGTTCCCCAGGCCCGCGCCAGCTACCTCGACCTGGTCGGCCAGCTGCTGACCATCACCCGCCTGGTGGCGTGGGGGGCGCTGGGGGTGTTCCTGGTGTGGCGCGGCGCCCCCGGGGTGCGTCGGTTCACCCTTGCCTCGCTCGGGATCGACCGCACCCACCCGGGCCGCGACACCGCCTGGGGAGCCGGTCTCGCGGCTGCGATCGGCATCCCCGGGCTGGGGCTCTACCTGCTGGCCCGCGCCGCCGGGCTGAACCTGACCGTGGCCCCGAGCACGCTGAACAGCGCGTGGTGGACGGTGCCGGTGCTGGTGATCTCGGCCTTCGCCAACGCCTGGGCGGAGGAGGCGCTGGTCATCGCCTACCTGCTGACCCGGCTGCGCCAGCTCGGGGTGAGCGAGAACCCGTCGCTGCTCGCCGCGGCCGTGCTGCGCGGCAGCTACCACCTCTACCAGGGCTTCGGCGGGTTCGTGGGCAACGTGATCCTCGGGCTGATCTTCGGTCGGCTGTGGCAGCGCACCGGACGACTCTGGCCGCTGGTCGTCGGTCACGGAATCATCGACGTCGTCGCCTTCGTCGGCTACGCGCTGCTGGCGCCGCACGTCAGCTGGCTCTAGTCCACGCGCTAGCGTGAGCTCATGGTCGACACCGAGGTGGGCACCCTGCGCACGGTCCTGCTGCACCGACCGGGGGCTGAGCTGCAGCGGCTGACCCCCCGCAACAACGACCAGCTGCTGTTCGACGGACTGCCCTGGCTCTCCCGCGCCCAGGAGGAGCACGACGCCTTCTCCGCGGTGCTGCGCAGCCGTGGCGTGGAGGTGCTGCTGCTCGCCGACGTGCTCACCGAGGCCCTCGCCGACGACGCTGCGCGCGCGGTCGGGATCGGCGGCGCCGTCGACGCGCGTCGCCTCGGCGGTGGCCTCGCCGACGCCCTGTCCGAGCACCTGCTGGGGGTCAGCCCCGCCGAGCTGGCGGAGATCCTCATGGCGGGCATGACGTTCGACGAGCTGCCGGTGGCCGAGAAGACCGCCGGGGTGTCGCTGGTGCGGCGCATGCACCACGGCGCCGACTTCGTCGTCGACCCGTTGCCCAACCTGCTGTTCACCCGGGACAGCTCGGTGTGGGTCGGGGACCGGGTGGCCATCACCTCCCTGGCCCTGCCCGCGCGCCAGCGCGAGACCACGCTGACCGATCTGATCTACGCCCACCACCCGCGCTTCGCGGGCACGGCCCGCGCGTACGGCCACGCCCAGGCCCCGCTGGAGGGCGGCGACGTGCTGCTGCTCGCCCCCGGGGTGCTGGCCATCGGGGTCGGTGAGCGCACCACCCCGGCCGGCGCGGAGTCCTTCGCCCGCAGCGCCTTCGCCGACGGACTGGCCCACACCGTGCTCGCGGTCCCGATCGCCCAGGAGCGTGCGTCGATGCACCTGGACACCGTGTGCACGATGGTCGACGCCGATGCGGTGGTCATGTACCCAGCGATCCAGGACACCCTGAGCGCGTTCACCATCCGCACCGACGGCGAGCACGTGAAGGTCAGCGGACCGGCGCCCTTCGTCGAGGCTGCCGCCGAGGCGATGGGCATCGGCAAGCTGCGGGTCATCGACACCGGCCTCGACCCGGTGACGGCCGAGCGGGAGCAGTGGGACGACGGCAACAACACCCTCGCCGTGGCGCCGGGGGTGGTGGTGGCCTACGAGCGTAACGTGCGCACCAACGCCCGTCTGGAGGACTCCGGCATCGAGGTGCTGGAGATCGCCGGGTCCGAGCTGGGCTCCGGGCGCGGCGGGCCGCGATGCATGTCCTGCCCGGTGCAGCGCGACCCGATCGGCTGACGGCGGCCCCTCGCGCCTGAGGAACCGTCTCAGCCGGAGTCCGTATGGTCGCACCCGTGGCAGACGGCTGGAACGGCGGACGCAGACCGGCCCGCGGCACCCCCGAGGAGCCCGAGCCGACCCGCGCGATGCCGCGCCAGGTGAACCCCGGCGGCGACCGTCCACGGGCCTGGTCCCAGGTTCCCCCCGGTCAGCGCCGCTACCCCGACGAACGCCCCAACCGCGACGATCGTGGCCGACCACCCTCCGGTCCGCCCCTCCGCCAGCCCGCACGTCCCCCGAGCAACGTCGGGGGACGGGAGCGCCGGAGCAGCTGGGCCCCGGCGCCCGCCTCCGTCGAGCCCCCGCCACCCCCGCAACACGCCCGCCGGCGCCGGCGATTCGGCTGGGGCAAGCGCCTCGGTGTCCTCGTGCTCGTCCTCGTGGTCCTCGTCGCGGGGTTCACCCTGTACCTGGACTCGAAGCTGAACCGGGTGGACGCCCTGGCCGACTATCCCGGTCGCCCCGCAGCGACCGCGGGCACCAACTGGCTCCTGGTCGGTTCCGACAGCCGGGCCGGGCTCACCGAGCAGCAGCGCAAGGACCTGTCCACCGGTGACGCCGGTGGCGGACGCACGGACACGATCATGGTTCTGCACCGCTCCAGCAGCGGCCCGTCCACCCTGGTCTCCATCCCCCGCGACTCCTACCTGCCCATCCCCGGCCACGGCAAGGACAAGCTCAACGCCGCCTTCGCCATCGGCGGACCGACCCTGCTCGTGCAGAGCGTCGAGCAGGCGACGGGGCTGCGCATGGACCACTACGCCGAGGTCGGCTTCGGCGGCTTCGCGGGCGTGGTCGACGCGGTGGGCGGGGTGAACCTGTGCCTGGACCAGGCCCTGGACGACCCGGCCGCCGGCATCAACCTGCCCGCGGGCTGCCAGCACCTCGACGGAGCGCAGGCCCTGGGCTTCGTGCGCAGCCGCCACCTCTACGCCAACCAGGACATCTCCCGGATCAAGAACCAGCGCAAGTTCCTGGCCGCGCTGCTCAGCAAGGCCACCAGCCCCACCACGGCGCTCAACCCGCTCCGGGTGATCCCCCTGGCCACCCGCGGGGTCGGGTCGCTGACCGTCGACTCCGGGGACCACGTGTGGAACCTCGTCGGGCTCGGCCGCGACATCGGCAGCGGCGACCTGGTCAACACCACCGTCCCCATCGCCAGCACCCCCACGGTCGACGTCGGCTCGGTGGTGGCCTGGGACACCGACCGGGCGCGGGCCTTCTTCGGCGACCTCGCCGCCGACCGGCCACTGCCGCCGGACCTGATCACCACCGGGTAGGAACCACCCGGCCGCCCGCCCGAGCTCACCCCTCGGAGAACACCCGCGTGCGCTGCGCCGCGGCCATCGCCGCGTCCTCCGGGCTGACCGCGGACAGCTGCACCGACTGCCCGGAGAGCACCGCGGACAGCAACCAGTCCGTCCCGACGCGGGCCCGGTTGGACATCGAGGGCAACGCGTAGAGGTGGTAGCCGCGGGCCACGATCTTGGCGAGGCGCCCACTGAGCTTGATGCCCAGCGGTCGGGCGACCGCGTCCTTGCCGCCCAGGTCGGCGACCAGGCCGAGGTCCTTGTGGCGATAGGCCCGCGCCTGCCCGACCCCGAAGCTCGCGGCCACGTTGCGGGCCAGGGCCGCGCCGTGCCGCTGCGCGTGCTGGGCGGTGGGCGGGGTGGGGGGACGCTGCCCGTCCTCGGCCGGCTTGGTCAGATCGGGCACCGACGCGGAGTCCCCTGCGGCCCACACGTTCTCCAGCCCCGGGACCCGCAGCTGCGG
>JBDTDI010000259.1:0-10425 GCA_039923155.1 Mycobacteriaceae bacterium
CATCGTCAACGTCCTGCGCTGACATCCCGCGCCGACCTCAGCGGTCGGGGTGCTCGTCCCGCACGGCTGGAGTGTTGCCCGCCACCGCCATGCCCGCCAGCAGTCGCAGGTGGGGATCGTCGTCCTCGCGCCGGGCGAAGGCCGCGGGGGAGCCGCCGGCGCGCAGCACGCCGTCGAGCCCGCCCCAGACCAGCATGGTCAGGTAGTCCACCAGGGCGTCGGTGCTCATCGTCCGGTGGTTGATCCACCAGTGGGTGGCCAGCTGCACCATGCCGATGGTCCCGTAGGCCCACACCTCGGCGCCGCCGGAGTCCATCCGCATGGCCCGCAGCCGGTCACCGATCAGGGTGGCCAGCGCCTCGGCGACCATCCGCTCGGTCGTGGCGATCACCTCGGAGCCCTCGGCGACCTCGTGGTTGTGGGCGAAGACGAACGAGTACAGCTCCGGTTCACCGGCCACCGACTCCACGTACGCGCGGATGACCGCCCGCACCTGCTCGACGTCCTGACGCTCCACCTGCAGCTCGGTGATGATGGCCGGCAGCAGCACCGTGGTCGCGATCCGGGTCAGGATGGCCCCGACCAGGTCACGCTTGTCGACGAAGTGCCGGTAGAGCACCGTCTTGCTGACCTCGAGCTCGGCAGCCACGGCCTCCATCCCGACGCCGGGACCCTCCCGGCGGATGGCGACCAGGGCCGCGTCGATGAACTCCTCGCGCCGCGCGCGCTTGTGGTCGTCCCAGCGTCGCTTGCGCCCGTCGACCTTGGCCACCCCCGCCGCGGCCAGGGCCACCCCCTTCTCCGCCGCCGCGAGACCCTTCTCCGCGGCGGCGACCCCACGCTCGGCCGCGGTCAGTGCGCCGCGGAGGCGGTCACCGCGAGCCGGGTTGGCCGGGCGCGGGCCCTCGGTCACGGTCGGCTCCCGCTCGTCGTCTGCAGCGCCCGCAGCCGGGTCCCGGCCTCGGCCAGCACGTCGTCGCGCTTGCAGAACGCGAAGCGCACGAGGTGGCGCCACGGTGCGGGGTCGGCGGCGAACGGGGCCACGGGCACGGCGGCGACCCCGACCTTGGCGGGCAGGGCCCGGCAGAGGTCGAGGCCGTCGATGAACCCGAGCGGGCGGGGATCGGCGCACACGAAGTAGGTGCCCTCGCTGGCGTGCACCGCGAACCCGGCGTCGGCCAGGGCCGCCGACAGCACGTCGCGCTTGCGCTGCAGGTCCGTGGCCAGGTTGTGCACCCAGGCCTGCTGGTGGGTCAGGGCGTGGGCGACGGCCGGCTGGAACGGGGCCGCACCCACGAAGGTCACGAACTGCTTGGCCGCCATGACCGCCGAGACCAGCTCGGCGGGCCCGCAGATCCACCCGGTCTTCCACCCGGTGGCGTTGAACGTCTTCGCCGCGCTGGAGACGCTCAGGGTGCGCTCGGCCATTCCGGGCAGGCTGGCCAGCGGGGTGTGCGTCCGTCCGTCGAAGGTCAGGTGCTCGTAGACCTCGTCGGTCACCACCACCAGGTCCCCGGTGACGGCGATGGCGGCCAGCCCGCGCAGCTCGTCGTCGGTGAACACCGTGCCCGTGGGGTTGTGCGGGGAGTTGACCAGCAGCACCCGGGTCCGGGGGGAGACCGCGGCCGCCACCGCGTCCAGGTCCACCGCGAACCGGGTTCCCTCACCCACCAGTGGCACCCGGACCGCGGTCGCCCCAGCCATCGCGACCCCGGCCGCGTAGGAGTCGTAGGCGGGGTCGAGCAGCAGCACCTCGTCACCGGCACCGACCAGGGCGAGCAGCGCCGTCGCCACCGCCTCGGTCGCCCCGACGGTCACCAGCACCTCGGTGTCCGGGTTGAGCTGCTGTCCGTAGCGGGCGGCGCGATCGGCGACGATCGCCTCGCGCAGCACCGGCATCCCCCGCCCGGGCGGGTACTGGTTCAGGCCGCTGCTGATGGCCTCGCGCGCGACCTCGAGCATCTCGGCGGGTCCGTCGGTGTCCGGGAAACCCTGTCCGAGGTTGACCGCGTCGTGGGTGGTGGCGAGCGCGGTCATCTCCGCGAAGATCGTCGACGTGAACGGCCGCAACCTCGGGACGAGGCCGGCCCTGCTTCGGTGCACCACGGGTCCATGCTGCACCACGAGCCCGGGTCCGCGTCGGGGGGCGGATCCACACCCACGCTTCTTGCGCAGCTGTTGCACCAACGTCGTCGGCGCACCTAGATTGCAACGGCAGGCGTGGGGCCGTCCGGACCTCACCCCCGGCGTTCGGAGCCTCCCATCACGCTGACCACGACCCGACCGACCCGCGCGCAACGGGTGCGGGCGGCGCTGAGTCCCCGCGAGTGGGCCTCGATCGGCGGGATGGCCGCCTTCATCCTCGGACTGCACCTGATCGGGTGGGGCGTGCTGCTGGCTTTCGTGGCCCCGCACGACTACGCGGTCAACGGGTCGGTGTTCGGGGTGGGTCTCGGGTTGACCGCCTACGTGCTCGGCATGCGACACGCCTTCGACGCCGACCACATCGCGGCGATCGACAACACCACCCGCAAGCTGATGGGCGAGGGCCGGCGGCCGCTGTCGGTGGGCTTCTGGTTCTCCCTCGGGCACTCGTCGGTGGTCTTCATCCTGGTGGCCCTGCTGGCGTTCGGCGTGAAGTCGCTCGCCGGTCAGCTCTCCAGCGACTCGTCCACCCTGGAGACGGTCACCGGACTGTTCGGCACCAGCATCTCCGGGGTGTTCCTGGTGCTCATCGGCGTGGTCAACCTGGTGATCTTCGTCGGCATCGCGAAGGTGTTCGCCCGGATGCGCCACGGCGAGTTCGACGAGGCGGCGCTGGAGGACCAGCTGAACAACCGTGGGCTGATGAACCGGGTCCTCGGTCGCGTCACCCGGGCGGTGCGCAAACCCTGGCACATGTACCCCACCGGATTCCTGTTCGGCCTCGGCTTCGACACCGTCACCGAGGTCGGTCTGCTCGTCATCGCCGGCGGGGCGGCGGCGGTCAACCTGCCCTGGTACGCGGTGCTGACCCTGCCCATCCTCTTCGCGGCCGGGATGAGCCTGCTCGACACCATCGACGGGTGCTTCATGAACTTCGCCTACGACTGGGCCTTCTCCCGGCCCGTGCGCAAGGTGTTCTACAACCTGACGATCACCGGGCTCTCGGTGTTCGTCGCCCTGGTCATCGGCGTCATCGAGCTGATCTCGGTGTTCGTGGACCAGCTGGGAGTCACCTCCGGGCCGCTCGTCGCGGTGGCCGGGCTCGACCTGAACTACGTCGGCTACGCCATCGTGGGCATGTTCGTCGTCGTGTGGGCCGTCGCCGTCTCCGTGTGGAAGCTCGGTCGCGTCGAGGAGAAGTGGACCGCCCACCTCAAGGCCTGAGCACCTGCTCGACCGCAGCTCCGTCGCTCGCTCTGAAATACCCTAGGGGGGTAGGGTGTTGTGTCAGGGACGAGCGGAGGAGGCGGCATGCCCGGCTACACGACCAACAAGGACGACCACCTGAAGCGTCTGCGCCGGGTCGAGGGCCAGGTTCGGGGGTTGCAGCGCATGGTCGAGTCCGACACGTACTGCATCGACATCCTCACCCAGGTCTCGGCCGCCACCAAGGCGCTGCAGTCGGTGGCGCTGGGCCTGCTCGACGACCACCTGCACCACTGCGTCGTCGACGCCGCCCGCCAGGGCGGGCCCGAGTCCGACGCGAAGGTCAGGGAAGCCTCCGACGCCATCGCGCGTCTCGTCCGCAGCTGAGAAGAGAAGGGGCACATCATGAGCAGCACCTACACCGTCGAGGGCATGACCTGTGAGCACTGCGTCGCCTCGGTCACCGAGGAGGTCTCCGAGCTCGACGGGGTCACCGACGTCGCCGTCGACCTGGAATCCGGGCGGCTGACCGTCGAGGGGGACGTCGACGCCGCCGCCGTACGGGGCGCCGTCACCGAGGCCGGCTACACCCTGGCCGACTGAACAAGCCGACTGAACATCCCACCACCCGCGCGGGAGGCGGCGCCGTGAGCACCGAAACGTCCGATTCCGACACCGACAAGGGCACCGAGCGCGTCGAGCTGCGGATCGACGGCATGACCTGCGCGTCGTGCGCGAACCGCATCGAGCGAAAGCTCAACAAGCTCGACGGCGTGAGCGCCACCGTCAACTACGCGACCGAGAAGGCGCGGGTGATCCACGGCGCAGGGGTCAGCGAGGACCGGTTGCTGCAGACGGTGGCCGACGCCGGCTACACCGCCCACCTGCCCACCGACGACCCCACCGACGCCGCCGAAGACGACCGCCCCCTGCTGCGCCGGCTGCTGGTCTCGCTGGCCCTCACCGTGCCGGTCGTGGTGCTCTCCATGGTGTCGTCGGCCCAGTTCGACGGCTGGCAGTGGGTTGCCCTGGCCCTGACGACGCCGGTCGTGCTGTGGGGGGCGTGGCCGTTCCACGTGGCGGCGGCGACCAACGCGCGTCATCGAACCTCCACCATGGACACCCTCGTCTCGGTCGGGGTGAGCGCGGCCTTCCTGTGGTCGCTGTACGCGCTGGTGCTGGGCTCGGCCGGCGAGGTCGGCATGCGTCACAGCTTCTCGTTCACGCTGCAGCGCGGGGACGGCAGCGGCAACCTCTACCTGGAGGCCGCGGCCGGGGTCACCACGTTCCTGCTCGCCGGGCGCTACGCCGAGGTTCGGGCCAAGCGGCGCTCCGGCGCAGCCCTGCGCGCCCTGCTGGAGCTCGGCGCCAAGGACGTTGCGGTGCTGCGCAACGGGATCGAGCAGCGGATCGCCGTCGAGGAGCTGGCGCTGGACGACGTGTTCGTGGTGCGCCCGGGGGAGAAGCTGGCCACCGACGGGGTGGTCGTCGAGGGCACCTCCGCCGTCGACGCGAGCCTGCTCACCGGTGAGTCCGTCCCCGTCGAGGTCGGCCCGGGGGACGCCGTCGTCGGGGCGACCACCAACGCCGGTGGGCGACTGTTGGTGCGGGCCAACCGCATCGGTGCTGACACCCAGCTGGCCCAGATGGCCCGTCTGGTCTCCGACGCGCAGAGCGGCAAGGCGCCGGTGCAGCGCCTGGCCGACCGGGTGTCGGGGGTGTTCGTCCCGGTGGTCATCGCCATCGCGCTGCTCACCCTGGTGACCTGGCTGCTCGTCGGTGGGGGAGCGGGGGCGGCGTTCACCGCCGCCGTCGCCGTGCTGATCATCGCCTGCCCCTGCGCCCTCGGTCTGGCCACGCCCACCGCCCTGATGGTCGGGACCGGGCGTGGCGCGCAGCTGGGCATCCTCATCAAGGGCCCCGAGGTGCTGGAGAGCACCCGCCGAGTCGACACCGTGCTGCTGGACAAGACGGGCACCGTCACCACCGGGGTGATGAGCCTGAGGGGGGTCTTCGTCGTCGACGGCGAGGACGCGGGCGAGGTGCTCGCAAACGCCGCCGCGGTGGAGGACGGCTCCGAGCACCCCGTGGCCAGGGCGATCGTCGCCGGGCTCGAGGCACCGGTGCGAGCGGTGTCGGACTTCGAGAGCTCCGTCGGCCTGGGCGTGCAGGGCACCGTCGCCGGGCGCCGCGTCGTGGTGGGGCGGGCCCAGCTGTTCGACGACGTGCCCGCCGAGCTGGACGGGGTCGGCGCCGGCCGGACCACGGTGTTCGTGGCCTGGGACGGACGGGTGCGCGGCGCACTGGTGGTGGCCGACACGGTGAAGCCGACCTCGGCGGACGCCATCTCGGCACTGCGCGAGCTGGGGCTGCGGCCCGTGCTGCTCACCGGGGACAGCGCGCTGGTCGCTGCTGACGTGGCCGCGCAGGTGGGCATCGCCGCTGACGACGTCATCGCGGAGGTGCTGCCCGAGGGCAAGGTCACGGTGGTGGCGGAGCTGCAGCAACGGGGCCGGGTGGTGGCCATGGTCGGCGACGGCGTGAACGACGCCGCCGCCCTGGCCCGGGCCGACCTCGGCCTGGCCATGGGTACCGGTAGTGACGTGGCCATCGAGGCCAGCGACATCACCCTGGTCCGCGGCGACCTGCGTGCCGTGGCCGACGCGCTGCGCCTGGCGCGGCGCACCCTGGCCACGATCAAGGGGAACCTGTTCTGGGCCTTCGCCTACAACGTGGCGGCGATACCGCTGGCCGCGCTCGGGCTGCTGAGCCCGGTGATCGCGGGCGCGGCGATGGCCTTCTCGTCGGTCTTCGTGGTCACCAACAGCCTGCGGCTGCGACGGTTTCGTCCCCTGGCCCGGTGAACGGCCTGCTCGGGGCCGGGCTTCTGCTCGCGCTGCTCGCGCTGCTCGCCGGCGCCGCGTACGGCTGCTCGATGCTGCTCCGGATTGCCCGAGACCCGTTGCGCCAACACGCGTTCCTCTCCGGAGCGGTGCCGCACGAGCACGCCGTGTCCCGGTTCCACGTGCGCTGGTACACGGTGTCGATGGTCTTCCTCGCCTTCGACATGGAGATGGTGTTCATGTATCCGTGGACGCTGGTCGTGCACGAGGTCGGGGTGTCCTCGGTGGTGGAGATGTTCGGCTTCCTGGCGGTGCTGCTCGCCGGGGTCCTCTACGCCTGGCGCGAGGGAGCACTCCGGTGGGTGTGAGGGGGTGGGTGTGAGCAGGCTGCGCGCGGGACTGCGCGGCGTCGCCTGGCCCCGGCCGCTGCTGGTGACCGCGCCCGGGGCGACGGCGCTGCGCTGGAGCGTGCAGGCCCGGGTGCGTGAGCTGGGGTGGCGCGAGGCGCTGAGCCCCGCCCAGGCCGACCTGCTGGTGGTCTGTGGCGCCCCCGGTCCCGGCCTGGCGCGGGCCCTGGCCACGGTCTGGGTCCAGCTGCCCACCCCCCGCGCGCGGGTCGACGTCACCACGGCGGCGGACCTGGCCCGCCTCGAGGAGGGCCGGCAACAGCTGGGCGACGACGGCTTCCAGCGCGCCGAGGAGGCCGCGCGGGCCCCGTCGCCGGCCGACCAGGAGATGGCCCCCGGCGGCCTGGGGATGGCTGAGCGCGGCGCGGACCGCGACGGCCTGAGCCTGGACCAGCTGCACCCGGTGTGGGGGCCGGTGCTGGCGCACTGGCCCGCCGGGCTGCGGGTCGAGCTGACGATGCAGGGCGACGTGGTCCAGCAGGCGACGGTGCACCTCGTGGACGAGCCCGCCGAGGCGGAACGGGTCGAGCCTCGGGCCCGCGCCGCCGACGACCTCGCGCAGGTGCTGGCCGTGCTCGGCTGGGAGCACGCGTCGGTCCGGGCCGCCCGGGTCCGCGACGAGCTGCTCGGGGGGCGCGAGGAGCTCGTGGCGGGTCTGGTGGCCCGGGTGCGCCGCTCCCGAGGGGTGCGGGTGCTCACCCAGGGCGTCGGGGTGCTGGACGGCGCGGACGCCCACACCCGTGTGCTGGGGCTGCTGGACGAGCTGGCCGGCCTCGAAGCCCCCGCCGCCGCCAGCCGGGAGCGTTCGCTGCACGCCCTGCCGGGAATGCTCGCCGGAATCGAGGTCGCGGACGCCCGCACGGTGGTCGCGTCGCTGCCGCTGGCGCCGGTGCTGAGCCGGGAGCCCGTCCGTGGTTGAGTCGCTGCCGGTGCTCGCGGCGCTGGGGGTCCCCGCCGTGCTCGGCGCCCTCGCCCTGGCTGCCGGCTCGTTCTCCGCCGCCCTGACCGCACGGGCGGCCGGCACTTCGGTGGCCCCTGCGCTGGCGGACCCGGTTCGCGAGGGTGCGCGCCTGCTGCTGCAGCAACCCCGCCGTGTGCCCGGGGCCGACCTGCTGCTGTCCCGGGCCGGGCTGCTGGGGCTGCTGGCCGCCGCCGGTCTCGCCGGGCTCGTCGTGCCCGTCGGCGGGCACGTCGTCAGCGACTCGTCGATCGGGATCGTCTGGTTCAACGCCGCCGACATCGTGGTCTGGGTGGCCTTCTGGTGCATCGGCTGGGGTTCCAACAGCAGCTGGGGCCTGGTCGGCGGCTATCGGCTGCTCGCCCAGGGCCTGGCCTACGAGCTGCCGCACATGTTCGCCCTGGTCAGCGTGGCGGTCGGCGCCCGTTCCCTTCGCGTGGGTGACGTGGTGGCCACGCAGTCGGGACTGTGGTTCGTGGTGTGGATGCCGGTCGCCTTTGCCGCCTACCTGCTCGCCGTTCTCGGCTTCAGCACCGCAGGACCATTCAGCGCGCCCGTCGGCGCTGACGTCGCCGGCGGGCTGGGGGCCGAGCTCGCCGGGGTCGACCGCGCCCTGCTCGAGACCGGCCGGTACTCGATGCTCGCGGTCGGTGCGGCCGCCGCGGTGCCGCTGTTCCTCGGTGGCGGGGCCGGACCGCTGCTGCCCGGCTGGGCGTGGTGGCTGGTCAAGACGCTGCTGGTCCTGGGGGGGTTGGTTGCGGCCCGGTCGGTGGGCCCGGCCGTGCGGGCGCCGCGGTTCACCGAGCAGGCCTGGCTGTGGTGGCTGCCCGCGACCGTGCTGCAGACCCTCGTCGTCGCGGTGGTCGTGCTGTGAACGCCGGGTGGATCAGCTCGGCCCTGTTCTGGGTCTTCGCGCTGGGATCGGTGGGCACCGGCTTCGCCGTGTTCCGCGTCAGCTCCATGGCCCGGGCGACGATGGCCCTGCTCGCGTCGTTCGTGCTCGCCGCCGGGGCCGTGCTCCTGCTGCAGCTGAGCTACCTGGCCGTCGTCGTCGTGCTCATGATGATCATGGAGATGGCCGTGATGTCCGTGTTCATGCTCATGTACATGATGAACCCGGCCGGGCTCATGCCGATGCAGATGTACCACAACAAGACCGTGGCCATGTCGGTGTCGGTGGGCACGTTCGTGGTGCTCGCCGCCGGCATCCTGGTGGCTCCGTGGCCGGAGCGGGTCGGGCAGGGTGGAGCTCGGGGGGCAGGCGTGGACGCGACGCTCCAGCTCGGGCGGGCCCTGATGGGCTCGAAGATGCTGGTCATGATGGTGGTTGGCGTCGCCCTGTTCGCCACCATCGTCGCCTCGGTGGTGCTGGCCACCAACCACGGACGCTACGACCGCTACGGCGACGACCTCGACGCCGCCACCCCCGACGACCCCGTCCGCGGCGGGGTGGGCCGATGACCCTGCAGACCTTCCTGCTGCTCGCGGCGGCCCTGTTGGCGATCGGTCTCTACGGGGTGCTCAGCCAGCAGTCGGTCGTCATGGTGATGATGGGCCTCGAGCTGATGATCAACGCGATCGTCGTCGCCGCGTGCGCGTTCTGGTTCTACCTGTCCCCGGGCCGGCCCGACGGCCAGGTCCTCGTGCTGGTGGCGCTCGCGGCGATGGCCGTGGAGATGGCGGTGGGGTTCGCCGTGGTCACCGCCACGTTCCGGGCCGGGGAGATCGACCTGGTCGACTCCGCCGACGAGCTGCGCGGGTGAGCGCGCTGCTGGCGCTGCTCGTGGCGCTGCCGGCCCTGGTCGGCTTCGGGCTGCTCGCCGCGCCGGTGCTCGGGTCCCGCGGGGAGCGCGCCGCCGGCCCGCTGGCCGTGGTCACCACCGGCCTGGTGCTCGCCACGGCCGTGCTGGTGACGCTGGCGCGCCCCTCGCTGACGGTCACGTTCCTGCCCGGGCTGGCCTCCGGGCTGGCCGTCGACGGGCTGTCGGCGGCGCTGGTGCTCACCGTCTCCGTCGCCGCCCTGGTCGTGGTGGTGTTCACCACCGGGTCGCCGGAGTCCGGCCGACGCAGGCTGTTCGGGCTGCTGCTGCTGTTCACCGCGGCGATGCTCGTGGTCGTCACCGCCACCGACCTGGTGGCCCTGCTCGCCGGGTGGGAGCTGATGGGGCTGACGTCCTACGCGCTGATCGGGCACGGTTGGCGGGAGCCGGCGCGGGTCGACGCGGGGGTGACCGCCTTCCTCACCACCCGCCTGGCCGACGTGGGGCTCTACGTCGCGGTCGGGGCCGGGCTGGCGCTGGGCAGCACCGGGCTGGGCGCGCTTGACGGCGGCTCCGGGTGGGCACGGGTGGCGGCGGTGGGGGTGGCGGTCGCGGCGCTCGGCAAGTCGGCGCAGCTGCCGTTCAGCGGGTGGCTGTCCGGGGCCATGCTCGGCCCGTCACCCGCATCGGCCCTGCTGCACTCGGCGACCATGGTGGCCGCCGGGGGGTACCTGCTGCTGCGGCTGCACCCCCTGCTGGCCGCCACCGGGATCGACACCGCGGTGGCGTGGGTCGGGGCGGTGACTGCGGTGGTGATGGGCGCGGTCGCCATGACCCAGCACGACCTCAAGCAGCTGCTGGCCGCCTCCACCTGCGCCCAGATCGGGTTCGTGGTGCTGGCCGCGGGCACCGGCTCGATCAACGGTGGGGTGCTGGCCCTCATCGCGCACGCCGCCACCAAGGCGCTTCTCTTCCTCTGCGCCGGGGCGTGGCTGGACGCGCTGGGGACCAAGAACCTCACCGCGCTGCGCGGGGTGGGGCGGCGCTACCCGGTGGTGGGCCGGGCGCCGGCGGGACAACCTGCAGACCTATGCCGCGCTGATGCT
>JBDTDI010000260.1:0-5439 GCA_039923155.1 Mycobacteriaceae bacterium
CCGCGTGCTGGTCGGCACCGAGGGCACCTGCGCCACCATCCTCACCGCCACCGTGGACCTCGTCGAGCTGCCGGCGGCGACGGCGCTGACCGTGCTGGGCTTCGACTCGTCCTACGCCGCCGCCGAGGCGGCGGCCGCCCTGGTCGCCGCCCGCGACGCCGGCGAGCTGGTCCTGCAGACCGTGGAGGGTGTGGACGCCTCGCTGGTGGCGACCCTGCGCGCCGGTCGACCGGACTCCACCAGCTGGCGTCTGCTGCCCGACGGGGCGGCGTGGCTGTTCGTGGAGGTGGGCGGCCAGGACCGCGCGCAGGCCGGGGCCGCCGCGCAGGCGGTGCAGGCGTGCGTGCAGAGCAGGGGAGCCCTGGTCGTGACCGACCCGGGCCGGGCGAGGGAGCTGTGGAGCATCCGTGAGCAGGGCGCGGGCCTGGCCACCCGGGCCCCGGACGGCAGCGAGGCGTGGCCGGGGTGGGAGGACTCGGCCGTGCCCGTGCACCGCCTCGCCGAGTACCTGCGCGGCTTCGACGCGCTGCTCGCCACCCACCACCTGCGCACGGCCTACTACGGCCACTTCGGCGACGGGTGCGTGCACGCCCGCATCAACTTCGACCTGTTGAGCCGCCCCGGCATCGCCCGCTACCGGACGTTCCTCACCGAGGCCGCCGACCTGGTCGCCGGCCTCGGCGGTTCGCTGTCGGGTGAGCACGGTGACGGGCAGGCCCGCGCCGAGCTGCTGGGGCGAATGTACCCCCCGCGGGTGGTGGAGGCGATGGGGGCGTTCAAGGCGGCGTGGGACCCCGACGCCATGATGAACCCGCACCGCGTGGTCGACCCCGCGCCGCTGGACGGCGACCTGCGCGTCTTCCTGGCCGGGCCGACCCTGCCGCTGCGCACCGCACGGGTCATGGCCCTGCCCGCGGACGGCGGGTCGCTGGAGACCGCGGTGCGCCGCTGCGTCGGGGTGGGCGCCTGCCTGGACGACGCCGGCGGCGTGATGTGCCCCAGCTACCGCGCCACCGGGCAGGAGCAGCACTCCACCCGCGGCCGGGCGCGCCTGCTGCACGAGATGATGCGCGGCGACGTCGTCACCGACGGTTGGCGCTCGCCGGAGGTCCGTGACGCCCTGGACCTGTGCCTGGGCTGCAAGGGCTGCAAGAGTGACTGCCCGGTGGACGTCGACATGGCCGCCTACCGCTCGGAGTTCCTGCACCAGCACTACGCGCGGCGGTTGCGGCCCCGCGACCACTACGCGATGGGCTGGCTCCCGGTGTGGCTGCGCCTGGCCCGTGCCCGCTCCGCCGTCAACCGCGTCGTCGCCCTCCCCGTCGTTGCCGCCCTGGTCAAGAAGGTCGCCAACGTAGCCCCCGAGCGCACCCTGCCCGCGCTGGCCCCGCACACCTTCCGCGAGTGGTTCACCACCCGCCAGGGCCCCGAACCGGCGGCCGAGGGCCCCCGGCTGCTGCTGTGGCCGGACACGTTCACCAACTACCTCGATCCGGCCGTGGGCCGGGCTGCGGTGGCGGTCCTGGAACACCTGGGGTACCGGGTGGAGCTGCCGGCGGAGCCGGTGTGCTGCGGGCTGACCTGGACCTCCACCGGGCAGCTCGAGCACGCACGCGCGGTGCTGGCCCGGAGCGTGCGGGCCCTGGCCCCCTGGCTGGACGCCGGGGTGCCGGTGGTCGGCCTGGAGCCGAGCTGCACGGCGGCGCTGCGCCACGACACCGCCCAGCTGCTGCCCGACGAGCACCGGCTGCCGGCGGCGATCCGCACGTTCGCCGAGGTGCTCGCCGAGCACCCCGACCTGTCAGCGGTGGCAGACGGCACCGAGCGGGCGGCCATCGTGCAGGTCCACTGTCACGCTCACGCCGAGCTCGGAACCGCCGCGGACCGCGTCGTCATGGCCGCCCTGGGCATCCGCGCCGAGGTGCTCGACTCCGGGTGCTGTGGGATGGCCGGGAACTTCGGGTTCACCGCGGGACACCACGAGGTGAGCCAGGCCTGCGCGGAGGCGGTGCTGCTGCCCGCGGTGCGCGCCGCCGGCCCGGACACCGCGGTGCTCGCCGACGGCTACAGCTGCCGCACCCAGGTCCGCCAGGCCGGGGACGACCGACCCGAGCACCTCGCGCAGCTCGCCGCCCGGGCCATGGGCCTGCCCGTCTGAGACGCAGCCGACCGCGCCCGGCTCAGCCCGCCCGCCGGCAGCCTGCGCCTCGGTCGGGGTCGGACAGGAGCGGCAGCGACCGTCCCGCCCAGCCCGAGAGCCGCCACTGCTCGGCCCAGGTCTCAACGGTGCACGCCGGCACGACCAGCCCCAGCAGCACGTCGGTGCGGGACCGCAGCACGTCGGGGTCGGACGTGTGCCCGGTGGCAATGATCTCGCCCAGCACCCCGAACACCAGCACGTGCGCCGCCGTGGCGGGGCTGATGCCCTCGCGCAGCAGGCCGCCGCGCTGGGCCCGGTGCAGCAGGTGCGTGATCATTCGTTCCCACTCCGGGAACGGGTCGAGCAGACCGGCATCGGTCAGCTCCCGCTCCACGGTGAGCCGGATCCCGGCCCGCGCCACGACGTCGCTGCTGGCGCGCAGCACCAGCTCGTCGAGCAGGCCCAGCGCGACCGTGACCGGGTCGGCCTCGCTCGCCGCCCACTGCTGCACCGCCGGCGCCCAGCCGGCGTGCATCGCGTCCACCACCGCCACGGCCAGGTCCTGCTTGGCCGGGAAGTGGAAGTAGAAAGCTCCCTTGGTGATCCCGATGCTCTCCACGAGCGTGGTGACGGAGGTGGCGGTGTAGCCGCTGCGGTCGATCGCTTCCGCCGCGGCGCGGACGATCTTGGCGCGGGTCTCGTGACCGTTGCGCGCCCGCGCCACCTGCTGCCCCATGCCACCTCCTGCATCAGCTCGGCTCGGGACCGGCGGCGCCCGGAGATGCCGAACCTAGTTCCCGCGCCGCCCCGCACGCCAGCAGCCGACTTGTGCTCCTGAGCTTCCTGGAGTCGAGTGAGCACATGGGCCAGAGCTACGACGTCGTGGTGATCGGGGCAGGGGCGGTCGGTGAGAACGCCGCCGCCCGCGCGGTACGGGGTGGAATGACCGTCGCGATGGTGGAGGGCGACCTGATCGGGGGCGAGTGCTCCTACTGGGCCTGCATGCCCTCCAAGGCGCTGATCCGCACCTCCCAGGCCGTGCACGCCACCCGGGCGCTGAGCGGGACCACGGCGACCCTGGACCCGGCTGCGGTGCTCGACCGGCGCACCTCGTTCACCTCCGACTGGAGCGACGACTCCCAGCAGGAGTGGGCGGAGACGGCCGGCATCACCGTCGTGCGCGGACACGCACGGCTGACTGGCGAGCGGACGGTCGTCGTGAGCGGCGAGGACGACCGCCCCGGCGAGCTGATCGCGCGCCACGCCGTGATCGTGGCCACCGGCAGCGTGCCCGTCGAACCGCCCGTCGACGGCCTGGCCGAGACCCGGCACTGGGGCTCGAGGGAGGCGACCTCGAGCCGGGAGGTTCCCGCCAGCCTGATCGTCATCGGCGCCGGTGTGGTCGGCTGCGAGCTGGCCCAGGCCTGGGCACGGCTGGGGTCCACCGTCACCCTCTTGGCGCACGGGCACCGGGTGCTGGACAAGTTCGAGCCCGCGGCGAGCGAGCTCGTCCGCGCCGGCCTGGAGGCCGACGGGATCACCGTGCGCCTGGACGCGAAGAGCAAGCGGGTGCACCGTGACCACTCCGACGACGGGGCGGCCGTCCACGTGCTGCTGGCCGACGGCACCGAGCTCATCGCTGCGGAGCTGCTCGTCGCCACCGGCCGCAGGCCCGCGACCTCCGACCTCGGGGTGGACACCGTGGGCCTCACCCCCGGCGACACGCTGGAGGTGGACGACACCGGGCTCGTGCACGGGGTGGTGGGCCAGTGGCTCTACGCCTGCGGCGACGTCACCGGCCGCGCCCCGCTCACCCACCAGGGCAAGTACGACGCCCGGGCGGTGGGCGACGTCGTCGCCGCGCGGGCCACGGGCGCGCCCGTGCAAGACCAGCCGTGGGGCGCGCACGTCAGCACCGCCGACCACGGGGCGGTGCCCCAGGTGGTCTTCACCGACCCCGAGGTCGCCTCCGTCGGCTGCACGGTGGCCCAGGTGGAGGCGGCCGGCACCGTGCACGACGTCGTGGAGATCGACATCGCGGTCGCCGGCTCCGCGCTGCACGCCGACGGCTACACCGGCAAGGCGATCATGATCGTCGACTCCTCGACCCGCACCCTGCTGGGGGTCACCTTCTGCGGCCAGGACGTGGCCGAGCTGGTGCACGCAGCCACGGTCGCCATCGTCGGGCAGGTGCCCGTCGACCGGCTCTGGCACGCGGTGCCGTCCTACCCCACCATCAGCGAGGTGTGGCTGCGCCTGCTCGAGGCCTACGGGCTCTGACCCTCGCCCCCCGCCCGCGTCAGCCGAGGCCGGGACCCGAGCTCCCCCCCGGCCCGCTCCGCACCCCTCCTTGACATGCAGGTATCCGCATATAACGATGTGTGCATGACTACCCCCGAGCACCGCACCGCCGAGCCGCACCGCCACACCCACGGGCCCGGCTGCGGTCACGACGCCGTCATCCACGCCGATCACGTCGACTACGTGCACGACGGTCACGTGCACCGCGAGCACGTCGCCCAGGACGGCATGCACTACGACGAATGCACGACGTGCCAGTGCAGCCACTGCAGCGACTCCTGCGCCACCTGCACCTGCGCCGACTGCACCTGCCCCACCTGCAACCACGCCACCTGCGAGTGCGCGAGCTGCTCCGACCGCTGCTCGGCCTGTAGCTGCGCCGACTGCACCTGCGCCACCTGCAACCACGCGGCCTGACCTCCCCCGCGCGGCTCTGTTCGTCACGGCGCTGGGGCCCGCCCTGGCCGAGCCCCAGGGCGGGCTCAGCCGACGGTGAGCCGCACCTGGTGCCAGCCGGTGGCGCCGTCCGGGTCCGGCGGAGCCTGGATCTGGGTCTGCACCCGACCGGTGACGTCGGTGGCGCGGCACTGCACCACGTGCTGTCCGCGGCTGAGCCCAGGCAGGTCGATCCGGAACATCCGCCACGTGTCCCGACCCGCGTCCGCGCCCAGACACGCTGGCCGCCACCCTGATCCGTCCACCTGAACGTCCACCTTCGCGACGCCGACGTGCGTGGCCCAGGCCGCGCCGGTGACGGTGGCGGTGAACACAGCCCCGGCAGGCTTGGCCGAACCGGAGACGATCTTCGACGCCATCTTCACCGGGCCGTGGTCGGACCAGCCGCGCGGGGTCCAGTAGGCCTGCTTCGCCGCGAACGTGGTCAGCTCGATGTCGGTGATCCACTTCGTCGCCGAGACGAAGCCGTAGAGGCCGGGGACCAGCATCCGCACCGGGAAGCCGTGCTCCACGGGCAACGGTGCCCCGTTCATGTTCACCGC
>JBDTDI010000261.1:0-7198 GCA_039923155.1 Mycobacteriaceae bacterium
TGCCGCCGTCCACAGGGTGCCAACAGCCCCGGACGCAGCCGTCCCGCTCGCGGCAGGGTCGGTGTCCTCGGCGGTCGCACCGGTGACCGCCTCGCACGAGGGTCCGAGGTTTGCCGTGGTCGCGCAGCGCAACGACATCTCACCGCCGCCTCCACCACCGGCGGTCGTGCCACCCCAGCCGGGCGTGGGCAACGTCCGCGCCGCACTCGGTGCGTGGGGCGAGCAGGTCGCGGTGGACCACCTGCGGGCTCAAGGGCTGGTGCTGCTCGATCGCAACTGGCGCTGCCGCGACGGTGAGATCGACATCGTGGTCACCGACGGCACCACCGTGGTGTTCGTCGAGGTGAAGACCCGCTCGGGCACCGGGTTCGGGCGTCCGGAGGAGGCGGTCACCCACCGCAAGCTGTCTCGGCTGCGCCGGCTCGCGCAGCGCTGGTTGGCCGAGCATCGCCTCGGATGGGTCGAGGTGCGCTTCGACGTGGTCGCCGTGTTGGCGGACCGGCGCACCGGCGTCAGCGAGCTCGAGCACCTGGTCGGGGTGTTCTGATGGCGCTGGCCCGGGCCCACTCGGTGGCCGTCAGCGGGGTCGACGGGGTCATGGTCGAGATCGAGGCGGACCTCGCTCAAGGGCTGCCCGGGGTGCACCTGGTCGGGTTGCCCGATGCAGCACTGCAGGAGTCGCGTGACCGGGTTCGGGCCGCGGTCACCAACTCGGGCGGATCCTGGCCCTCGCGGCGGATCACGCTGGCCCTGTCGCCGGCGACCCTGCCCAAGGTGGGCAGCGTCTACGACCTGGCCCTGGCCTGCGGCGTGCTGTGCGCCGCCGAACAGGTGCCGGGGTGGCTGCTGCAGGAGACCGTGCTGCTCGGTGAGCTGGCCCTGGACGGTCGTGTGCGACCGGTCCGGGGCGTGCTGCCTGCGCTGCTGGCGGCACGACGTGCCGGGTGGCGGCGGGCGGTGGTTCCCAGCGGATCTCTCGGCGAGGCGGCGCTGGTCGACGGCATCGAGGTGCTCGGCGCCAGCCGTCTGACCGAGGTGCTCGAGTGGCTCCGCGGCGAGCGGACGCTCACCGCACCCAGCGCCGCCCCGCCACCGGTGCTGGACCCGGAGGTGTGCGACCTCGGCGACGTCGTCGGACAGGACGAGGCCCGCTGGGCGGTCGAGGTGGCCGCCGCGGGAGCACACCACCTCATGATGACCGGCCCGCCGGGAACCGGGAAGACGATGCTCGCCCAGCGACTGCCGGGGCTGTCGCCCCCGCTCGGGGAGCAGGAGGCGTTGGAGGTCACCGCCATCCACTCGGTGGCCGGGCTGCTCAGCACCGAGTGCCCGCTCATCACTCGACCGGTGTTCATCGCCCCGCACCACACCAGCTCGGTCAGCGCCCTCGTCGGCGGAGGCAGTGGTCTTGCCCGCCCCGGCGCGATCAGCCGCGCCCACCGCGGCGTGCTGTTCCTCGACGAGTGCCCGGAGTTCTCCGTCCGGGCTCTGGAAGCGCTGCGCACCCCGATCGAGGACGGGGAGGTGCGCATCGCACGCCGCGACGGGGTCGCCCGCTACCCCGCCCGGTTCCAGCTCGTCCTGGCCGCGAACCCATGTCCGTGCGCACCCCCGCGGGAGGTCGACTGCTCGTGCGCACCCACGGCCCGACGCCGGTACCTGGGCAAGTTGTCCGGACCGCTGCTCGACCGGGTCGACCTCCGCGTCCGGATGCAGACCCTCGCCTCGTCCGCACTGTGCGGGGTCGCGACCGAGGACAGTGCCGCGGTACGGGCCCGGGTTGCCGTGGCCCGAGCCTGCGCCGAGGAACGCTGGGCCGCGCAGGGCTGGCGCACCAACTCCGAGGTCCCCGGTCCGGCTCTTCGTCAACGCTTCCGGCTGGGCCGGGCCGCGCTCGTCCCCCTGGAGCGGTCGCTGCGCAAGGGCGAGGTGACTGCGCGCGGCGCCGACCGGGCCCTGCGGGTGGCGTGGACCCTCGCCGACCTCGCCGGAACAACCTCACCCGATGCATCCGCCGTCCTGGCGGCTCTGAGCGTCCGCGACCGGAGGGCCGCCGCGTGAGCATCGACGAGCGGACACGTCGGGCGTGGGCCTACCTCTCGCGCGTGGTGGAAGGCCCCAGCTGCGCCCTGCACGCCCTGATCTCCCAGGAGGGCCCGGTCGGAGCGGAAGCGCGGATCAGGGCCAGGACCCTGCCCGACGGGCTGCTCGGACCGACCCAGGCTCGCCACCACCTCGACCGGGCCGCGGCCGACCTTGCGGCGCTGTCCGCGTGCGGTGGACGACTGGTCACCACCGACGACGACGAGTGGCCGGGGTGGAAGATGAACGCGTTCGGGGGCATCACCCCGGCGCCGTCCCGGGTCGAGGGCAAGGAACCGGTCGCCCCCGTCGCCCTGTGGGTGCGGGGACCGGCGCGGCTGGACGAGATCGTCGAGCGGGCAGTGGCCGTGGTGGGCACCCGCGACGTCAGCGGCTACGGCGAACGGGTGGGGACCCAGCTCTGCCAGGACCTCGTCGCCGACGGTGTCGCCGTCGTCTCCGGAGCGGCGTACGGCGTGGACGGGGTGGCCCACCGGGCGGTGCTCGCCGCCGGCGGTGCGACCGTGGCCGTCCTGGCCTGCGGGGTGGACCGGGCCTACCCGGCCGGGCACGGTGGCTTGCTCAACCGCATCGCCGCCACCGGAATCGTCCTCACCGAGCATCCGCCGGGTACGAGCGCGGCCCGGTTCCGGTTCCTGGCCCGCAACCGGATAGTTGCCGGACTCGGTGGCGGGGCGGTCGTCGTGGAGGCCGGTTGGCGCAGTGGGGCCCGCAGCACGATCAGCTGGGCACGCGCTCTCGGTCTCCCAGCGATGGCGATACCCGGGCCGGTGACCTCGCTGCAGTCCACCGGCTGCCACCGGATGATCGTCCGGGGCGAAGCCGAGCTGGTGACGTCGGCCGCGGACGTGGTCGAGCGCATCGGCCACATCGGGGAGCTCGCGCTGGAGCCGGCCGGCCCGCACCGGCTGCTGGACGGGCTGACGTCCACCCAGCTGCAGGTGTTCGAGGTGCTGCCGACCCGTGCACCGCTGCCGTTGTCGCTGGTGGCCGAGCGGTCCGGGGTGCCGATGGAGCGGGTGCGACCCACGATGGTGTCGCTGGAGATCGAGGGACTGGTGAAGCGCACGGACGAGGGCTGGAGCCGGGCCCGGCACGCACGCACCGGTGCTTGACCGGGAGGCAGCGGCAGACCACCGTGGACCTGTGCCTGCACCGCGAGAGGACGGTGCCACCGCTGACGGGCTCGAGGTGGCGCTGGAGCGCTTCGTCCGACACCTGGCCCTCGAGCTCGGCCGCAGCCCCCACACGGTCCGGGCGTACCGGGGCGACGTGAAGGCGATGCTGGCCCACGCCCGATCCGAATCGGGGGCGCGGCGGGTGGACGAGCTCAGCTTGGCGCTGCTCCGCTCCTGGCTGGGTTCTCAGGCTGTGGTGGGGGTCTCGCGCACGACCCTGGCTCGACGAACGTCGGCGGTGCGGACCTTCACCGCATGGGCGCTGCGGACGGGCCTGGCCCCTACCGACGTCGGGGCGCGGCTCCAGGCCCCCAGGGCGCACCGGGTGCTGCCCACCGTGCTGCGCCCCGAACAGGCCGCGGACGTGCTCGCTGCGGCCGCGGCCGGCGCGGCGCAGGGCGATCCGGTTGCGCTGCGTGACCATCTCGTGCTCGAGCTCTTGTACGCCACCGGGGTTCGCGTGGGCGAGCTGTGCCTGGTGAACCTCGAGGACGTCGACGACGGGCGTCGGTTGCTGCGGGTGCACGGCAAGGGGGGCAAGCAACGATCGGTACCCTTCGGGGTTCCGGCCGAGCGAGCGCTGCGCGCCTGGCGCCAGCACGGCCGGGCCCACCTGGTCATGGCCACCAGCGGACCGGCGCTGCTGCTGGGCACCCGGGGTGGTCGCCTGGACCAGCGGGCGGTGCGGCGGGTGGTGCACCAAGCAGTGACCGCGGTGCCGGGTGTTCCCGACCTCGCACCTCACGGCATGAGGCACTCCGCCGCCACCCACCTGGTGGAGGGGGGAGCAGACCTTCGTGTCGTTCAGGAGCTGCTCGGTCACGCTACGCTGTCATCCACGCAGCTCTACACCCACGTGACCGTCGAGCGACTGAGGACTGTCCATGACCGAGCGCATCCCCGGGCGTGACCCGGAGGTGGGTGGGGCCCGGTCGCAGACGCGCACGGCCGTGGCTCGTCGCGGCCGTGGTGCACAGGCCTCCGACGGCAGCTCTCGCGGAGCCGAGGTCGAGGCCAGGCTCGCCGAGCTGTGGCGCGAGTTCGGTGCCGAGCGCACCCAGGACCTGCGGGACCGCCTGGTGCTGCACTACGCGCCGCTGGTCAAGTACGTGGCGGGTCGGTTGGGCAGCGGTCTGCCTCAGCACGTGGACGCGTCAGACTTGGTGCAGGCGGGCATCTTCGGGTTGATCGACGCCATCGAGCGCTTCGAGCCCGAGCGCGGTTGGAAGTTCGAGACCTACGCCATGCAACGGGTCCGTGGCGCGATCCTCGACGACCTGCGCGCGCAGGACTGGGTGCCGCGCTCCGTTCGCTCGAGAGCCCGCACGGTGCAAGCCACGCTCGGGCGGCTCGAGGCGACGCTGCACCGCACCCCCACCGACGCGGAGGTGGCCGTCGAGGCGGGTCTGACCCCCGGGGAGCTGCAGCAGCTGTACCGGGAGATGTCGATGACCTCCGTGATCGCGCTGGACAACCTGGTTCCGACGAGCGGTGGCGCGGCGGGGCTGTCGGCCGCCGACGTGCTGGCCGACGCCCACGCGCCGGACCCGGTGAGCATCCTGGAGTCGGCCGACGCCCGCCGTACCCTTGCCGAGGCGATCCAGGCACTACCCGAGCGGGACCGCACGGTGGTCACCCTCTACTACTTCGAGAACCTCACCCTCGCAGAGATCGGCACCGTGCTGGGGGTGACCGAGAGCCGAATCTGCCAGCTGCACACACGGGCGGTGCTGCGGCTGCGCACCCGGATAGCGGAGGTCACCGGGGTGCGCGTGCCCGACCCGTCCTCGCGTCCCCGCGCCCGTCGTGGACGCAGCTGAGCGGCGCGGCTCGCCCGCCAGCACCCGTGTCCACCCGCCGCCCCGCTAATCCGACCACGCCAACAGTCGTACCTCCCACCGCCCGACCAGGCGCAGCGGGTCGAGGTAGATGTCTGTGCCGCGCCGCACCCCCCAGTGCAGGCACGCCGGTGCGGAGCAGCCGGGGTGACCGGATGCGAGGACTCCGATCGGCTGGCCGGCACCCACCGCCGCGCCGAGAACGACCGAGACCTCGACCGGTTCATAGGTGGTCCGAAGGCCGTCGGGGTGTTGGATCGACACCACTCCGCGTCCCGCGAGCCGCCCGGCAAACACCACGGTGCCCGCACCCGCGGCCAGGACCGTGCTGCCGGTGGGGGCGACGAGATCGATCCCGCGGTGCCCGCGGCCGTATCGGGTGGCCGGTGGGTCGAACAGGCGCCCGAGGTGGGGCGGTCCCGGAACCGGCCAGCGGTAGGTCCCGGCCAGGACGGTCGGGGGTGCGACGGAGGGAGAACCAGCCGCCTGCGACTCCAGGCCGCTGTGCGGCGCGGGGACCGCGCCCGTAGCAACCGCCGCAGGGCCGACCAACGGTGGTAGCAGGACGAGGCCCCAGGTCACGGCGAGGAGGTGCAGCGATCGGCGCAAGGGGGTGCTCACCCGGCTCACGCTTCTCCTGGTTGAGCCGCGACGGTCCCCGCCGGACGTGAACACCGCTCGACGGCGTGGTCGGAACCCGTTGTCCACAGCAGAGCTACTGGTGGTGCCGGTGCGGGCCACCACGTCGTACACTGATCGGTGCGGCTCGTCTGTGGACGGGCCGACTTCGCGCGCCCGGGCACCACCCGCACCTCAGGTGGAACGGCCGCCGGCGGTCCCGCTGCGACGGGCTCGGTGAACCCGCCCGGGTGCCAGGGCGGTGCCTACCGGGCGCCGCGACAACCGGGACACCCTCGGTGGGCCACCACGGCCGGCGGGGACAGAGTGAAGAGAGCGAGGACGGGGGCCCACGGCCCCCGATCACCCATGGCAGTCGTCACCATGAAGCAGCTGCTCGACAGCGGCGCACACTTCGGTCACCAGACCCGTCGGTGGAACCCGAAGATGAAGCGGTTCATCTTCACCGACCGCAACGGGATCTACATCATCGACCTGCAGCAGACCTTGGTCTACATCGACCAGGCCTACGAGTTCGTCAAGGAGACGGTCGCGCACGGCGGGACCGTCATGTTCGTCGGCACCAAGAAGCAGGCTCAGGAGTCCATCGCCGAGCAGGCCACCCGAGTCGGCATGCCCTTCGTCAACCAGCGCTGGCTGGGCGGCATGCTCACCAACTTCTCCACGGTGCACAAGCGTCTGCAGCGCCTCAAGGAGCTCGAGTCGATGGAGCAGACGGGAGGGTTCGAGGGTCGCACCAAGAAGGAGATCCTCATGCTGACCCGCGAGATGACCAAGCTGGACCGCACTCTGGGTGGTATCCGGGACATGTCCAAGGTGCCCTCCGCGGTGTGGATCGTCGACACCAACAAGGAGCACCTGGCCGTCGCCGAGGCGCGCAAGCTCAACATCCCCGTCGTGGCGATCCTCGACACCAACTGCGACCCGGACCTGGTCGACTACCCGATCCCGGGCAACGACGACGCGATCCGTTCGGCGGCGCTGCTGACCAAGGTCGTCGCCGCAGCGGTCGCCGAGGGCCTGCAGGCCCGTGGCGGCGCGAACCGCGGCAGCGGTGACGCCGAGGGTGCCGCCGAGCCGCTGGCCGAGTGGGAGCAGGAGATGCTGGCCGCAGCGGGTACCGAAGGGGCAACGACCCCCGACACCACCCCCGCCGCCGACGCGGGGGCTCCGGCCGAGACGCCCGTGGCCGAGACAGCCGCGGTCGCCGCCGAGATCCCGGCCGACACCACCGGCGCCACCGACGCTGTGGCCGCGGCCGCGGTCCCCGCCGCGACTGCGGTGTCGGACGCGGCTGCAGAGGCCGCGCAGACCCCGGTGGCCGAGGCCGCCGTCGGCGACGCACCGGTGTCGAGCACCGACGCGCCCACGCCCGCGCAGGACGCCCCCGAGGCCCCGAGCGAGGCCTGATCGACCCGGGTCGGGCCACCGTTCTCGTTG
>JBDTDI010000262.1:0-6155 GCA_039923155.1 Mycobacteriaceae bacterium
GCAGGGTGCCCTTGGTGAGGATGGAGAACGGGGTGCCGGACGAGGCGAGGGCCTCGATGACCCCGGGCATCAGCGCGTAACGCCCTTCGGCGCGCTGGTAGGGGTCGGTGTTGGTGCCCATGGCCACCGGTTCACGCCGCCACCGGGGTGGGCGCAGCTGGCGCGCCAGGACCTCCGCGGCGTTCACCTTGACCACGACCTGGCTGTCGAAGTCCGCCCCCACGTCCAGGTCGAGGTAGGTGTGGGTGTTGCGCGCGAAGCAGTACACGCATGCGTGGGTACAACCTCGAAAGGTGTTGACCGTCCACCGGAACGGCATCCCCGAGCCTTGAGGCACCTCGTTGAGCACCGACTTGGCGGCCACCTCGTGAAACACCACTCCGGCAAACTCCGGGGTACGGACGCTGCGCAACAGCCCGGGCATGCCGGGCAGCGTCGGCTCCCCCGCACCTACCCGCTGACTGTCCCACCGCATGACGATAGTCGATCACACGTTCGAACGATGGTCAAGACTGGTCGGCCCTGTGCGCAGGCGGCGGTGCGCCGCGTGAACAGCGCCCGCTACCAGGCGAGACTCACCCCATGAGCCGTGCAGTTCTGGTGGGTGCGCTGGTCGGGGTGGCACAGGGGCTCGTGGCCCTCCTGCTGGTGGTTGCGCTGGGGGCGGGCACCGATGACTTCGGGTGGTTCGCCTCCACGCCGCAGCCTGCCGTCGCGCTGACCGTGCCCGCGCTGGCGACCCCGCGCCAGGAGTGGCTGCTGGTGCCGCTAATTCTCGCCGTCCTGGGTGGGTTCGCCGCGTGGCTCGGGGGCCTGGGGCGCCCGAGGGTCAGCCAGCCGCCACGACGCTCGCCCAGGCGGGCGGTGGCTGCGCTCGGGGCGCTCGGTCTGGCGTGGGCGATCGTGACCGTGGCGCTCGCCCCCGGACGGGGCCATCCCGGCAGCTGGGTCCAGCTCGGCCGGCTCGCGGGCGGCATGCCCAGGCGCTACTCCGATTACGGATCGATGGCCACGGCCTCGCCGGTCGGGACCGTGTTCGCGCTGGTGCTCGCGTGCGTCCTGGGATCGGTCGTGCTCGTCGTGGTGGTCGGGCTCGCCGATGGGTACCGGTGGGGACGGATCGGCACCCTGGTCGTGCTCGTGCTCTCGTTGGTGGCGCTCGGTGTGCAGCTGTTCCGCACCGGGTTGGCCCCGCTGACCCTGCTCGGCGAGCTGCTCGCGCTGGGCCTGCTGGTGGCTGCGCTGCTCGTTGCGCGTTGGCACCCGGCCACGGCGGGGGGCTCGACCTTGCCCCGGGAGTAACCTGCGGCCCGCCTTCAGGGAACGGTCAATCCCGGCGGCCCGAGCGGGACCCCCTCAACGTCAGGGGCGCCCCAGGGCGTCCCGCACCACGTCCACCAGGTCGGCCAGCGGCACATCCCGTTGGTCCCCCGTGCCCAGGTCCTTGAGCCCCACCGTCCCGGTCTCGAGGTCCCGCTCGCCCAGCACCAGCGCGAAGCGGGCTCCGGAGCGGTCGGCGGCCTTCATGGCCCCCTTGAGCCCTCGCCCGCCGTAGGCCAGGTCCACCCGCACCCCGGCCGCACGCAGCGCCCCGGCCACCGGGACCAGCGCCCGCTGGGCGGCGTCGCCCAGCGGCACCCCGAACACCTCCACCCGCGCGGTCTCCCCCACCGCGACGCCCTCGGCCGCCAGCGCCAGCATGGTGCGGTCGACGCCCAGGCCGTAGCCGATGCCGCTCAGCGCCTGCCCGCCGAGGGAAGCCATCAACCCGTCGTAGCGTCCACCACCGCCGATGCCGGACTGCGCCCCGAGACCGTCGTGCACGAACTCGAACGTCGTCTTCGTGTAGTAGTCGAGCCCGCGCACCATCCGTGGGTTCACCGTGTAAGGCACCCCCAGGGAGTCCAGCAGCGCCAGCACCGTCGCGAAGTGCTCACGGCTCGAGTCGGAGAGGTGGTCGCGCATCAGCGGGGCATCGGCAGTCATGGCCCGCACCTCGGGGCGCTTGTCGTCGAGCACCCGCAGCGGGTTCAGCCGGGCCCGGTCCCGGGTGGCGTCGTCCAGGTCCAGCCCGGACAGGAAGTCCTGCAGCACCTCCCGGTAGGCCGGCCGGTCGGAGGAGTCACCCAGGGTGGTGATCTCGAGCCGAAACCCGGTGAGGCCCAACGAGCGGAAGCCGGCGTCGGCGATGGCGACGACCTCGGCGTCCAGCGCCGGGTCGTCTACCCCGATGGCTTCCACACCGACCTGCTGCAGCTGGCGGTAACGTCCGGCCTGGGGGCGTTCGTAGCGGAAGAACGGCCCCGCGTAGCTGAGCTTGACCGGCAGCCCGCCCCGGTCGAGGCCGTGCTCGATGACCGCGCGCACCACGCCCGCGGTGCCCTCCGGGCGCAGCGTCACCGAGCGTTCCCCGCGGTCGGTGAAGGTGTACATCTCCTTGCTGACCACGTCGGTGGACTCCCCCACCCCGCGGGCGAACAGGGCGGTGTCCTCGAACACGGGCAGCTCGACGTGGGTGTAGCCGGCCAGCGTCGCCGCCCGGGTCAGACCGTCGCGGACCGCGACGAACGCGGCCGAGTCGGGGGGGACGTAGTCGGGAACGCCCTTGGGTGCGGCGAGCCTGCCGGAGCTGGGGGTGCTCACAGACCTCTCCGTGGTGGGGTCAGGCCGGTGAGGAAGGGGTTCGAGGCCCGTTCCGCGCCGATCGTGGTGGTGGGGCCGTGCCCGGGCAGCACCAGGGTGTCGTCGGGCAGCGTCAGCAGCTTCTCGGCCACCGACGCGAGCAGCGTGGCGTGGTCACCACCGGGCATGTCGGTGCGCCCGATGGACCCGGCGAACAGCGTGTCCCCGGCCAGCACCAGCCGTCCCGCCCCGTCGTCGGTCTCGTAGTCGGTGCCGAACACCACCGAGCCCTCGGTGTGCCCGGGGGTGTGGTCGACCCGCAGCCGAACCCCGCCGAGGTCCAGGACCGAGCCGTCACCCATCTCGATGACCTCGTCGGGCTCGCGGAAGGCGAGCCCACCCAGCATGGCCATGAGCTGCGGGCTCACCCCGCGACCGGGGTCGGCGATCATCGCGCGATCGGCGGGGTGGATGTAGGCGGGAATGTCGTGACCGTCACACACCGGGTGCACCGACCACGTGTGGTCCACGTGGCCGTGGGTCAGCAGCACCGCCACCGGGCTCAGCCGCCGCTTCTCCAGCAGCGCCTCGAGCGGCTCGACGGCGTCCTGACCTGGGTCGACGACGACGCACGGCCCGCCCTCCTCGGGGGCCAGCACGTAGCAGTTGGTCTGGAACGACCCTGCGGGAAACCCGGCCACGAGCACGCGCACACCACCTCTTCCACACCTGGTCCGGCGCCACACCGGCTGGTTCTGACCCTATCGGCGGCGACGTCACGTCAAGCCCACCCGGGTGGCTGGCAGACTCGCCGGGCACGTCCCTTGCCGTACGAGAGAGTGGAGCCACCGCGGTGCCGACGAACGAGCAGCGACGAGAGACCGCCAAGCGCAGGCTGGAACGGCAGCTGGAGCGCCGTGCGGAGCGGGCCCGTCGACGTCGCCAGCTGACGGTTCTGTTCTCCGCGGTGGGTGTCGTCGTCCTCGTGGGGGCCGTCGCCCTCGTCGTCGTGCTCACGCGCGGCGACAACAGCTCGACCACCACGGCGGCAGGCTCAAGCTCGGCGACGAAGTCCACCACCGGCGCGGCACCGGCCACCGCCGCGCCCGTACCGGTGCCCACGGCCCGGGCGAAACCCTTGGCGGCCACCGTGAGCTGCACCTACAAGCCCACCCCCGACCAGCCGGCGTCGAAGAAGAACACCGTGCCGACGGGTACAGACATCTCCACCCAGGGCACGGTCGCGGTGACCATGACCACCAGCGCAGGCACCATCCCGCTGACCCTCGACCGGGCGAAGGCGCCCTGCACGGTGCACAGCCTGGTCAACCTGGTCCAGCAGAACTACTTCAACAACACCCCCTGCCACCGACTGACCACCGAGGGCATCAAGGTGCTGCAGTGCGGCGACCCGACCGGCAAGGGCAGCGGAGGTCCCGGCTACTCCTTCGCCAACGAGTTCCCCACCGACCAGCTCGACGCGAAGGACCCGGCCGCGCGGAAGGCCGCGATCTACCCGCGCGGCACCATCGCCATGGCCAACGCCGGCCCGGACACCAACGGCAGCCAGTTCTTCCTGGTCTACGGGGACTCCCCGCTCCCCCCGCAGTACACCGTGTTCGGCACGATCAGCGAACCGGGCCTGAAGGTCCTCGACGCCATCGCGGCCAAGGGCATCAAGAAGGGGTCCGGGCAGGGCCAGCCCGGTGACGGCGCGCCCGCGACCCCGGTAACCATCACCACCATGACCGTGAAGGCCTGACCGCGCTCGAAGCAGTGCCGAAGTAGGCGACCTGCGCCGGAGAGAGCTCGTGGTGACGCCCGCCCGCTACCGTGGGTCCATGAGGTGGGCGTGGCGGCGCTGGCGGGCGACGGGGTGTGTTGTCGTTGCTGCTGTAGTGATGCTTGCGGGGTGCTCGTCGACGACGCCAGGCACCCCGCAGCCGAGCACGACATCGGTGGGCGGGACAGCTACGACGGGCACGGCGGCGCCGCCGCTCACCTTGCCGCCGCGCCCGGCGACGCTCTCCGTCGCGGGGATCGATCCGTGTGCGCTGGTTCCCCAGGACAAGAAGGCTGAGCTGGGGATTGACAGGCCGGCTACGAGCGATCCGAAGGTCAGCGATTCTGTTCTCGGTGGGAAGCTCTGCAGCTACTCTGTGGTCGCCTGGGGTGTCTACGGGTTCGTTATCAGCGCGACCTACTCCGCCCAGAAGTGGCTCGACCAGACCCGAGCGCACCCGAACGACAACCGCGTGGTCGACGTCGGCGGTTACCCGATGGTGGTGACGTACTCATCCGACCAGTCAGGGGGCTGTTCGGCTGTGGTGGATATTTCAGGTACGGCCGCCCTGGGCATCTCGGTGCTTGACCGACGTGATTTCGTCGCCATGGACGGCAGGCTGGTTTGTGCCAACACGATCAAGGCTGCGGAAGTCGCGCTTGACGCCCTCAAGTCGATGCAGAAGTAGGCGCGAAGCAGACCAAGTTGATGGAACCGCCTCCACGCGGACGCCGTCACAGGTACGTTACAAAAAGTCCAAATTGGGAGGTGTGGCATGGCCAACGTGATGATCGCGGACATCGGAGACGGACAGGTCAGGGGTGGATCGGTCTCGCTGGCGGTGGCACCGCTGAAGTTGCGTGAAGCTTCAGAGCGTCTCGCTGCGCTCGCCGACAATCTCGAGTTGAAGGCCGTAGCTCGGCTGAACTCAACTCACGTCGAGCCGTGCGGACTCGACGAGGTCAGCGTCACCGCCGCGGGCTGGTACAACCGCCAGATCAACGGCGGGCCGGGGAGCGGCCTGTGGGCGATCAGCCAGGCGGTGCAGAACCTGCGCGACTCCGCGGCTGCCCTCGGCAAGTCCGCAGACGCCTACGAGAAGCAGAACAACGTGATCCTGGAAGGGTTCAAGGGCGCAGCGACGCAGGTCTGAGCGGGCACGCTACCCGGACGACGTCACGCGGTAGACGTCGTAGACACCCTCGACGTTGCGCACCACGTTGAGCACGTGGCCCAGGTGCTTGGGGTCGCCCATCTCGAAGGTGAACTTGCTGATCGCCTCCGGCCGATTGCAGGCAGAGGCGGCGGGCTGCAAGACCGACTATTCGACGCGTACCGGCAGCACCTGGAAGTTTCACTCCAGCTGCCCTTCGCTGAAGGTCGAGAGCGACGGCGAGATCGTCTTCTCGGGAAGCGACAGCTACACGATGACGGTGTCTTCCACGCTCTCTTCCATGACGCCGCCCCGGCAGTCGAAGACGACCATGAACGGCAAGTGGATGGGCGCTTCCTGCGGCGACCTGCAGCCGATATCGGCCAAGCCCTGAAATCGCTCGCGGCAGCGCCCGCGGGTCGCGACGAACGACAACGGAGACAAGATGAACGGTTCGATGATGCAGGTGCCTCTGCTGATCTCTTCGCTGCTCGTGCACGCGGAGCGACATCACGGCGAGCAGGAGGTGGTGTCGCGGCGCGTCGAGGGCGACATCCATCGCACGACCTACCGTGAGCTCGCGTCGCGCTCGCGGCG
>JBDTDI010000263.1:0-5959 GCA_039923155.1 Mycobacteriaceae bacterium
CAGCCCGGTGGGGCTGGGCCCGTGACGGGACCCCGGCGAGCTCAGCTGCGGGGGTGTCGCTCCCGGTTCGGCGACGGGGCCTCCTGCTTGGTCAGCCCGATGAGCTTGCCCGAGATGCGGGTGCGGGTCAGTTTCTCCAGCGTCTCCGAGGAGAGCTGGTCGGGCAGCTCCACCAGGCTGTGGTCGGCCTGGATGTCGATGTGGCCGAAGTCGGCCCGCCTCAGGCCACCCTCGTTCGCGATCGCCCCGACGATGGCCCCCGGCTGCACCTTGTGCCGGCGCCCGACGTTGATCCGGTACGTCGCCATGGGCCCGGACGTCGCCGACCGGCGGGGTCCGGAGCGCTCGCCCGAGTCGAAGCGCTCGGCCTTGTTGAACCGCTGAGCCTTGTCGGGGCGGTCCTCGTGCTTGCGGGGTGGAGCCGGGGGCTCGGGCTTGAGCAGGAACGTGCCGTCCTGGCTGAGAACAGCCAGCGCTGCGGCGACGTCCAGCTCGGGCACGTCGTGGGCCTGCACGTAGTCGGAGACCAGACGCCGAAACAGGCTGAGCTCGTGGTGGCCCAGGCTCTCGGTGATGGAGTCGGCCAGCTTGGCCACGCGCTGGGCGTTCACGTCGTCCACCGACGGCAGGGCCATCTCCTCCAGCGGTTGCCGGGTGGCTCGTTCGATGGAGCGCAGCAGGCCCCGTTCGCGAGGGGTCACGAACAGCAGCGCGTCGCCGGTGCGCCCGGCCCGGCCGGTGCGTCCGATGCGGTGCACGTAGGACTCGGTGTCGGTGGGGATGTCGTAGTTGACGACGTGGCTGATGCGCTCCACGTCGAGCCCGCGGGCGGCGACGTCGGTGGCGACGAGGATGTCCAGGCTGCCGCTGCGCAGCTGACCGATGGTGCGCTCGCGCTGGGTCTGCGGCACGTCACCGTTGATGGCTGCGGCCGAGTACCCGCGCGCCCGCAGCTTCTCGGCGAGCTCCTCGGTGGCCTGCTTGGTGCGGACGAAGATGATCATCGCCTCGAAGTCCTCCACCTCGAGGATCCGGGTGAGGGCGTCGAGCTTGCGAGGGTGCGAGGTCTGCAGGTACCGCTGTCGGGTCGCCGCTGCGGTGACCGTCTTGTTGCGGATGGTCACCTCGACCGCGTCGGTGAGGTACTTCTTGGAGATCCGCCGGATCTGGGCCGGCATCGTGGCGGAGAACAAGGCCACCTGCTTGTCGGCGGGGGTGTCGGCCAGGATGGTCTCGACGTCCTCGGCAAAGCCCATGTTGAGCATCTCGTCGGCCTCGTCGAGCACCAGGAAGCGCAGCCCCGTCAGGTCCAGGGTGCCCTTTCCCAGGTGGTCGATGACCCGTCCGGGAGTGCCCACGACCACGTGCGCCCCGCGTCGTAGCCCAGCCAGCTGCCCCCCGTAGGCCTGGCCGCCGTAGATCGGGAGCACGTGCAGCCCGGGCAGGTGCTTGGCGTAGGTGCCGAACGCCTCGGCGACCTGGATGGCCAGCTCCCGGGTCGGCGCGAGCACCAGCGCCTGGGTGGTCCGCGAGCTGACGTCGATGTTGGAGAGCACCGGCACGGCGAACGCCGCGGTCTTGCCGGTGCCCGTCTGGGCCAGCCCGACGACGTGCCGCCCACCGAGCAGCGGCGGGATGGTCTGCGCCTGGATGGGGGAGGGGCTCTCGTACCCGACGTCGGCGAGCGCCCGCAGGACCCGCTCGTCGATGCCGCGTCCGTCATCGCTGACGAGCTCGGCGAAGCTGGGCTCCGGGTCGTGCTGTGGCTCGTTCTGTGGGTCGTTCTGTGGGTCGTGCTCAGGGTTGCTCATCGTGGACTGATGCTAGTGCGGTGCCGTGATGCCGTCGGTGAGCAGCCTGCCGCCGGTGCGCAGTAGATCGCCCAGGTCGGCGCCCTCGTCGTCGAGCCACCGCTCGTACGCGGCCAGGGCCACGCCCAGCGCCATCCAGGCGGTGGTGCGCGGGCCCTGCTCGTCGGGGCGGCACCCCGTCCGGTGCGCCACGTGCTCGGCGACCGCCCGCAGCCACTCGGCGTACTTCAGCGTGGCGTGCGCCTGCAGGGCGGGCACGGTGAGCAGCAGCCGCATCCGGAGCCGGTGGCGCTGGGTCTGCTCCGGTGTGACGGTGTTGAAGTCGACGAGCGCCTGCACCAGTCCCGCCCCGAGCGGAGCGTCCGCCGGCAGCGCGTGCAGGAACTCGCGCATGCGGTGCAGCTCGGCGTCGAACTCGCCCCAGGGGACGTCGTTCTTGGAGTCGAAGTAACGGAACAGGGTGCGCCGGGAGATGCCGGCCGCCGCCGACAGCTGCTCCACCGTGGTGGCCTCGAAGCCGTTGGCAGCAAACAGGTCGAGGCCGACCTGGCCGATCTCGGCCCGGGTCGTCGATGGTCGTCGCCCCGCACGGGGGGCTCCGATCTGCGGTGTCACGGTCAGCCCCCTTCCCAGCTGGCATCCGGTGTCATTATGGTGACGCCCACTACCGTCCCACGACGAAGGAGACTGCCATGGCTGAGCAGAACACCCCCCAGGCCGCTGAGGTGTTGAACGACGAGGTGCTGGTCGAGGAGACCCTCGTCGAGGAGGTCTCCATCGACGGGATGTGCGGGGTCTACTGAGGTGACGGTCGAGGCGGTGGAAGCCGGGACCGTCCTGGACCAGGCCTGGCGGGTTCACCCGAAGGTCGCGGTCCGTCCCGAGCCGTTCGGCGCGCTGCTCTACCACTTCGGCACCCGCCGGCTGTCGTTCCTGAAGAACCGGACCGTGGTCACCATCGTCTCCTCGCTGGACTCCCACCCCGACGCCCGCTCGGCGTGCCGCGCCGCGGGCGTCGCCGATGATTCGATGCGCGCCTACGAGAAGGCCCTGGAGACCCTCGCGGGCTCCGACATGATCGTCGTGAGAGAGGTGCCCGCATGACCGCCGTGCTCGAGACGACCACCCCGTCAGCCACCCCCAAGGTCGGCAAGCTGATCGACCAGTTCGAGCTGGGCCTGGACGCCCCGATCTGCCTGACCTGGGAGCTGACCTACGCCTGCAACCTCGCCTGCGTGCACTGCCTATCGGCGTCGGGGCGCCGCGACCCGCGCGAGCTGAGCACCGCCCAGGCCAAGGCCGTCATCGACGAGCTGCAGCGCATGCAGGTGTTCTACGTCAACATCGGTGGGGGCGAACCCACCGTGCGCAGCGACTTCTGGGAGCTCGTCGACTACGCGACCGAGCACCAGGTGGGGGTCAAGTTCTCCACCAACGGGGTCAAGATCACCCCTGCGGTCGCGCGTCGGATCGCGGGCAGCGACTACGTCGACGTCCAGATTTCCCTCGACGGGGCCACCGCAGAGGTGAACGACGCGGTGCGGGGGGCGGGCAGCTTCGACATGGCCTGCCGGGCCCTGGGTCACCTCGCCGACGCCGGCTTCTCCGACGCGAAGATCTCCGTGGTGTGCACCCGCTACAACATCAGCCAGCTCGACGAGTTCAAGGCCCTGGCCGACCGCTACGGAGCGACCCTGCGCCTGACCCGGCTGCGCCCCGCCGGTCGCGGCGCGGACGTGTGGAACGAGCTGCACCCCACCATGGCGCAGCAGCGCGAGCTCTACGACTGGCTGGTCGCCCACGGCGAGGGCGTGCTGACCGGCGACTCGTTCTTCCACCTCGCCGCCTTCGGTGACGCGCTCCCGGGGCTCAACCTGTGTGGAGCGGGACGGGTGGTGTGCCTGATCGACCCGATCGGCGACGTCTACGCCTGTCCGTTCGCGATCCATGACGCCTTCCTGGCGGGGAACCTGCTGCGCGACGGCGGATTCCAACAGGTCTGGCAGCACTCGGAGCTGTTCACGGAGCTGCGCAGCCCGCAGACGGGCGGCGCGTGCACGAAGTGTGCGCACTTCGACTCGTGCCGGGGCGGGTGCATGGCCGCGAAGTTCTTCACCGGTCTGCCCCTGGATGGTCCTGACCCCGAGTGCGTGCAGGGCTACGGGGAGCTGGCGCTGTCCGCGGTGGACTCGACGGGCAACCCCCGCCCGACCGGCGACCACTCCCACTCCCGTCCGGTGCGGGGGCAGTCGACCACCCTGGGCATCCCGGCGCTGCCCCCGCGGGAGGCGCCGCTGAAGATCTGCGACGAGAACCCCCTGGCCGGGCTCACGCGCTGAGCGTTCGCCAGTTGTGGCATTCAGTGCCAAAATAGGAGGTCCGACGGCACCACCGCCGTCGGCGAAGGAGGTCTTCAGTGAGCAACGCGTGGTTCGAGTCCGTGGCGGAGGCACAGCGGCGGGCCCGCAAGCAGCTGCCCCGCTCGGTGTACGGGGCGCTGATCGCCGGGTCGGAGCGGGGCGCGACCATCGACGACAACACCGCGGCCTACGCCGAGCTCGGCTTCGCCCCGCACGTCGCGGGGCTGCAGGGTGAGCGCGACCTGTCGACGTCGATCATGGGACAGCCGCTGTCGATGCCCGTGATGATCTCGCCGACCGGGGTGCAGGCGGTGCACCCCGACGGTGAGGTGGCCGTCGCGCGCGCGGCCGCGAACCGCGGAATCACGATGGGGCTCAGCAGCTTCGCGTCAAAGCCGGTGGAGGAGGTCGCAGCGGCGAGCCCGCAGACCCTGTTCCAGATGTACTGGGTGGGCACCCGCGACCAGCTGGTGCAGCGCATGGAGCGGGCGAAGGCCGCCGGCGCCGTCGGGCTGATCATGACCCTGGACTGGAGCTTTGCCAACGGTCGCGACTGGGGCAGCCCGCAGATCCCTGAGCGCATCGACCTCAAGACCGCGCTCAAGTTCGGTCCGCAGGTCTCGCTGCGCCCGCAGTGGCTGTACCGCTACCTGCGCACCGGCGCCATCCCCGACCTGTCCGTGCCCAACCTCGCCCCGCCCGGCGGTGGCGACGCACCGACGTTCTTCGAGGCCTACGGGCAGTGGATGGGCACGCCCCTGCCCAGCTGGGAGGACGTGGCCTGGCTGCGCGAGCAGTGGGACGGGCCGTTCATGCTCAAGGGGGTCATGCGAGTCGACGACGCGCACCGGGCGGTCGACTCCGGGGTCAGCGCGATCTCGGTGAGCAACCACGGTGGAAACAACCTCGACGGCACCCCCGGCGCGGTGCGGGCACTGGCCGCCGTCGCCGACGCGGTGGGCCACGAGGTCGAGATCGTCACCGACGGCGGCATCCGCAGGGGTTCCGACGTGGTCAAGGCCCTCGCTCTCGGGGCGAAGGCCGCGATGATCGGTCGGGCGTACCTGTGGGGTCTGGCCGCCAACGGGCAGGCCGGGGTCGAGAACGTGCTGGACATCCTGCGCAGCGGCATCGACTCGGCCGTGCTCGGGCTGGGTCACCGCTCGGTGCACGACCTCACCCCCAGCGACGTGGTCGTGCCCGACGGGTGGCCCCGGGTGCTGGGCACCGAGGACTCGAAGCACGTGAGTGCCTCCGGCTGAGCCCGACCTGCTCGGCCAGTGGACCGTGGCCGGGCGCCTCGCGTCCTCCCGCGTGGTGTTCGGACCGCACGAGACCAACCTCGGGCGGGGGCGCGCGCTGTCGTCGGCACACGTCGATCACTACCGCCGTCGGGCGGCCGGCGGGGCCGGGATCGTGGTCGTCGAGACCGCGTCGGTGCACCCGGGCGACTGGCCCTACGAGCGGGCGCCGTTGGCGGCGGAGTGCGGGCCGGGGTGGGCCGCCGTGCGCGCTGCGTGTGGGCCACACGGGTCCCTGGTCCTCGCAAGTCTCGGGCACACCGGGGGTCAGGGGTCCAGCGCGTGGTCCCGGTCGGCGCTGTGGGCGCCGTCGCGGTTCACCGACCCGATCAGCGGCGAGCAGCCGATGGCGATGGAGGCCACCGAGCTGGCCGCACTGGTCGACGGCTTCGTGGCGGCCGCCCGGGGTGCGTCGGGCGCCGGTCTGGACGGGGTGGAGGTGGACGCCGGATCGCGGAGCCTGCTGCGCCAGTACCACTCGGGGCTG
>JBDTDI010000264.1:0-5542 GCA_039923155.1 Mycobacteriaceae bacterium
GCGCGCGCCGAGGCCGGAACCGTTCTCGCCACCGTCGACGTGGTGTTCCCGGTGCTGCACGGACCGCAGGGCGAGGACGGCACCCTGCAGGGTCTGCTCGAGCTCGCCGGGGTGCCGTACGTGGGGGCCGGGGTCCTGGCGAGTGCGGCGGGCATGGACAAGGAGTTCACCACCAAGCTGCTCGCCGCAGACGGGCTGCCCGTGGGCACCCGGGTGGTGCTGCGCCCGGGGGTGGCCGCGCCCACCGAGGCCGACCAGCAGCGCCTGGGCCTGCCCGTGTTCGTCAAGCCGGCCCGTGGGGGCTCGTCGTTGGGCATCAGCCGGGTCGAGCGGTGGCAGGACCTGCCCGCGGCGATCGCCCTGGCCCGCGAGCACGACCCCAAGGTCCTCGTGGAAGCCGCGGTGACCGGTCGCGAGGTGGAGTGCGGAGTGCTGGAGCTGCCAACCGGCGAGCTGCGGGCGAGCGTTCCTGCGGAGATCCGGTTGGCCGCCGACGAGACCGGCGAACCCGACGGGTTCTACGACTTCGAGACCAAGTACCTGGGTGGCGGGGCCAGCTACGACGTGCCCGCCCGCCTGGATGCCGCCGCGACGAGGCAGGTGCAGGAGATGGCCGTGGCGGCGTTCCGGGCGTTGGACTGCGCGGGTCTGGCCCGGGTCGACTTCTTCCTCACCGACGGGGGCCCGGTGATCAACGAGGTGAACACCATGCCCGGCTTCACCCCGAGCTCGATGTATCCCCGGATGTGGGCGGCGACCGGGGTGGACTACCCCACGCTGCTCTCGACCTTGGTCGACACCGCCATCGCCCGCGGGACGGGCCTGCGGTAGGGGCGGCGTTCAGCCGCCGACGGGCTCGGGGTCCAACGGCTTGGCGGGCAGCTTGGCGGCGATCAGCTCGGCCAGCTGCTGCACCGACCCGCTGCCGGCGCCGTTGGGCAGGGTCAAGGTGATGTACACCCCGCGGTCGACGTCGACGTAGCTGGTGGCCGAAGGTCCCTGCTTGGCGCCCCGGATCTCCAGGAACTTCACCCCGTTGACAGCGATCAGGGCCGCGGCCGCCGTGAACTCGGCCGGGCGGGGCGTGCCGCACCGCAGGATCAGGGGGTCCGCGGTCTCGTCGTCGGTGCGCCACGCTGCAGTGCCCGCCGGAACCGGAGAAACCAACGCCGCCCGCCGCGCGTCGCCGAGGACGTCGGGCAGGGACGAGAGCAGGGTTGCACAGGCCGCGGAGCCCGAGTCGGGGGCCGGGGCGCTGGCCAGGGCCACCGGGGCGATCGCCGGGGTCCGCTGGGCGAACACGGCGGCGACAACCACGCCGACGACGAGGGCCACCGGGAGCGCGATCGCGGTGGCGATCACGGCCGGGGGGTAGCCGGAGCGTCTTCGGGCCACGTACTCAGCCCAGGTCGACGACCGGGCAGGTGAGCGTCCGGGTGATCCCGGCCACGCCCTGCACCCGCGCGACCACCAGCTGCCCCAGCTCGTCCACCGAACCGGCCTGCGCCCGAACGATGACGTCGTAGGGCCCGGTCACGTCCTCCGACGATGCGACACCGGGGATCTCGCCGATCGCCGACGCCACGGCCGCGGCCTTGCCGACCTCGGTCTGGACCAGGATGTATGCGTGCACCACGGCGTGCCTCTCCTTCGCTGGGGGTCGGCTCCCGGTAGGAACACAGGTGGGCGTCCACACCGCGCTCGGCCCCGTCGTCGACCGGGTGTTTCCCGACCGATGAGTGAACCTACTCGTGACCCCGCTGCGCGGGCGTCGCGGCACTTGGAGAAGAGGACATCATCACCGCCAGGCCGCCCAGCTCGTCCGAGCCCAGCACCGTCGCCGAGGTCGGGGAGGTCGAGGTGATCGCCCGGGTGACCCGGCCGCACGCCGGCTCGTCTCGGACCCAGCCCGCGAGCACCCTGCTCGGACCGGGTGACGACGCGGCCGTGGTCGCCGCCGCCGACTCACGGGTCGTGGCCAGCACCGACGTGCTGGTCGAGGGGGTGCACTTCCGGCTGGACTGGTCCACCCCCGAGCAGGTGGGGCGGCGAGCGGTCGCGCAGAACGTGGCCGACGTGGTCGCGATGGGCGCGGTCCCCACGGCGCTGCTGGTCGGGCTCGCGTGCCCGCCGGACACCCCCGTCGCGACGCTGGAGCGCATCGCCGACGGGCTGTGGGACGAGGCGGGGCGGGTCGGGGCGGGGGTCGTCGGCGGTGACGTGGTGCGGGCGGGGCAGCTGGTGGTGTCGGTGACGGTGCTCGGTGACCTGCAGGGCCGGGAACCGGTGTTGCGCTCGGGGGCGCAGCCCGGCGACGTGGTCGCCCTCGCCGGCCGGCTCGGCTGGTCGGCGGCCGGGCTCGCGGTGCTCGGACGAGGGTTCCGGGCGCCCGCGGCGGTGGTCGCGGCGTACCGCGTTCCCGAGCCGCCGTACAGCGCCGGGGTAGCCGCGGCCCGGGGTGGGGCGAGTGCCATGACCGACGTCTCCGACGGGCTGCTGTCCGACCTGGGGCAGCTGCTGAGCGCTTCGGGGGTGGCGGCCGACCTGCGCCGCGGCTCCCTCTCTCCCGCAGGCAAGCTGGTCGAGGTGGGATCTGCCCTCGGTGTCGACCCGTGGCTGTGGGTGCTGACCGGTGGCGAGGACCATGCGCTGGTGGCGACCTTCCCGCCCCAGCGAGACCTGCCGGAGGGGTGGAGCCCGATCGGGATGGTGACCGCGGGGTCCGGTCTGACCGTGGACGGAGCCGTGTGGGACACCGAGGACGGGCCCACCGGCTGGACTGCCTTCCGGTGAGCTGGACGCTGGAGCCGGTGCGCTACGACGACCCGCGCGTTCAGCTGCTGGTGGCGTCGGTGCAGGTCGAGTACGTGCGCCGCTACGGCTCGGGCGACGACACCGTGCTCGCGGTGGCCGACTTCCTCCCGCCGGTGGGGGGTTTCCTGCTCGGCCGCCTCGACGGGCAGGCGGTGGCGATGGGGGGCTGGCGGGCCCGTGACGCGGACGGTGAGGGCCTCGGGGTGCGTGACGGCGACGCCGAGCTCAAGCGGATGTACGTGCTGCCGGCCGCGCAGCGTCGCGGTCTGGCCCGCGCGGTCCTGGCCGAGCTCGAGGGCGGGGCCCGGGCGGCTGGTCGTGCGCGGATGATCCTGGAGACCGGCATCGAACAGCCCGAGGCCATGTCCCTGTACGCCAGCGCGGGCTACGCCCCGACCCCCAAGTTCGGCGTGTACCGCCACGAGGAGTCCTCACGCTGCTACGCCCGAGACCTGACCCTCGGGTTGCGGGCGGTGTCCGGCGGCCAGCTCCCGCACGGCTAGGTTCGGCCGCATGGCCCTCTACGCCCTTGGCGACGTCGAGCCCACCGTTCATCCGGATGCGTTCGTGCACCCGGACGCGACGATCATCGGCGACGTCACCCTGGCTGCCGGGGCGAGCGTCTGGCCCCAGGCGGTGCTGCGGGGCGACTACGGACGGATCGTCGTGGGCGAGCGGACGTCGGTCCAGGACGGCACGGTCCTGCACTGCACCGACTGGCACCCCACTGCCGTCGGCAGCGACTGCGTGCTGGGTCACAACGTGCACGTGGAGGGAGCCACCATCGGCAACGGGTGCCTCATCGCGTCCGGGTCGGTGGTGCTCAACGGTGCCACCGTCGGTGACGGGGCCGTGGTGGGAGCGGGTGCGGTGGTCAGCTTCAACGGCGTGGTGCCCGCTCGCTCCATGGCGCTGGGGGTGCCGGCGCGCATCCGGGCCGACCACGAGGTGCCGGCCGGATACGTCGAGGGCATCGTGGCGAAGTACCTGGAGAACGTGGCCCGCTACCGCGACGAGCTCCGCCGACTGGACTGATCCGCCGTGGCCGCCGACGAGGGCGTGGGTGGCAGTCGCCGCGGCGGCCGCTAGCGTGACCTCTCGTGGCAGGAGCACCGTTGGCGGAGGTCGTCGAGGCAGGTTGGGCCCGTGCCCTGGAACCCGTGGCCGAGCAGGTGAGCACCATGGGCACCTTCCTGCGCGCGGAGATCGCTGCCGGTCGCACCTACCTGCCCCCGGGCGCGGCTGTGCTGCGGGCCTTCCAGCAGCCCTTTGACGCGGTCAGGGTGCTGGTCGTCGGACAGGATCCGTATCCCACTCCGGGCCACGCCGTCGGACTGAGCTTCTCGGTAGCGGCGGACACCCACCCGGTTCCCCGCAGCCTGGCGAACATCTTCCGCGAGTACAGCGCGGACCTGGGCCTGCCCACACCGACCTGTGGTGACCTGACGCCGTGGACCGAGCAGGGTGTGCTGCTGCTCAACCGAGTGCTCACGGTGCGGCCCGGCGAGCCGGCGAGCCACCGGGGTCGGGGCTGGGAAGCCATCACCGAGCAGGCCATCCGGGCGCTGGTCGAACGCTCCGAGCCTCTGGTCGCGGTCTTGTGGGGCAAGGACGCTGGGACGCTCTCCCCGCTGCTGACCGACGTGCCGATCATCGCCTCCGCGCACCCCTCACCGATGTCGGCCGACCGGGGCTTCTTCGGTTCGCGACCCTTCAGCCGGGTCAACGCCGAGCTGGAGGACCTCGGCGACGAGCCGGTGGACTGGCGCCTGCCCTGACTCCGAGCTCGCTGGACCCACCGACCCGCGGCGGTCAGGGAAGGTAGACCTCGGTGACCGTCTTGATCAGTCCAGAGCCGTTGTAGGTGAGGCGGAACAGCTCGTGACCTGGTTGTTTCGCGCCGAGGAAGCGGACCAGCTGCTCGAGGGTGTACGGCCGCGGACTGGGTGATTGATCCGCGGGGTCGAGAAACGTGCTCATTCCCAGGCTGCCCGTCACGGTCACGTTCGGGGCAACGCCGACGGTCCGCAGCATCGGGCTGTCGTCCACGATCTTGTAACCGTTGTCGCCTCCTGGCTTCTTGCCACCGTTGGCCTTGGTTGCGGCCTCGCCGGTCAGGAACTGGACGCGGTCGAAGGTCAGAACCGTGGTCGGACCCTTCATCGAGGAGCCCTGGAGGTACGCGCTGTCGGTCCCGGACGGCGGACGGTCCTTCTCGGGGAGTCCGAGGTCGTGCGACGAGGCCGTTTCGGTCGCGGCGCTGGACGGTGACGGTGCGGGTGGCGTGCTTGATCCCGGCGTCGGTGACGGTACGGCGCTGGTGGGTGTCGGTCCTGCCTGACCGCCTCCGGAAGTGCTGCAGGCGGTGAGCAGCAGGGCGACGACCAGGAGCGCGGGAGCTCGCCTGTCAATGTTGCTCACCCGTCGCGCGCCGCCACGATCACCTCCCGAAAGTTGTGTTCGCTTGGCAAACATAATTCGATAGTGCCCTGCGCCAGGCGGCTCCGGCAAGGGGCGAGCGCGGCCGACCGGCCCGAGAAGCGTGGAAGCGAGCTGTGGGTAGGGAGCTCGACCGTGAGGTTCCTGACGGGGGGCCAGCCTAGAACGGTGGTGGTTGGTGGGGGTCGTGGAGGTGGGAGGGCTCGAGGTCGGGGCTCGACCAGGGCGCGTCGAGCTGGGCGCGGCGGTGGACCTGGGTGGGTCTGAGGTCCTGGTGGTCGAGTGCCGC
>JBDTDI010000265.1:0-7728 GCA_039923155.1 Mycobacteriaceae bacterium
ACGAGGAACCATATCGTCAGACGGTAGGCAGTTTCCGTATGACGGAAGGTTTCCATGTCGGTCACCACGCTCGACCCGACCAACGCCCCAGATGCGCAACCCGCGGCGGACAACCGCGGAACCCGGGCGGTGACCGCGCAGGTGCTCGCCGCCCTGTCCCCGGAGCAGGTGATCACCGACGCGACCCGGCTGCGCACCTACGAGTGTGACGGCATCACCGGCTACCGGGTGGTGCCCGCGCTGGTGGTGCTGCCGGAGACCACCGAGCAGGTGGCGCTGGTGGTGACCGCCTGCGCCAGGGAGGGTGTGCCCTACGTGGCACGGGGGGCAGGCACCGGGCTCTCCGGCGGGGCCCTGCCGGTGGCCGACGGGGTGGTCATCGGTCTGGCCCGGATGCGGCGGGTGCTGAACCTGGACGTCGCCAACCAGCGGATGACGGTCGAGCCCGGGGTCACCAACGCCGACATCAGCACGTACGTCGCCGCCCACGACCTGTACTTCGCCCCCGACCCCTCCAGCCAGACCGTGTGCACGATCGGCGGCAACATCGCGGAGAACTCCGGTGGCGCGCACTGCATGAAGTACGGGTTCACCACCAACCACGTGTATGCGATGACCCTGGTGCTGCCCGACGGCTCCGTGGTCGAGGTCGGTGGGCACGGGGTCGAGCAGGTGGGCCCGGACCTGCGGGGCGTGGTGATCGGCTCCGAGGGCACCCTGGCCATCGCCACCGCCATCACCGTGCGGCTGCTGCGCAAGCCCGAGACCGTCCGCACCCTGGTCGCCGACTTTCCCAGCGCCGAGGCCGCCGGCGAGGCGGTCAGCGGCATCATCGCCGCCGGCATCATCCCCGCCGCCGTCGAGATGCTCGACGCGCTGGCCATCGAGGCCTGCGAGGCCGCGGTGCACGCCGGGTACTCCCTGGACACCGCCGCCGCCCTCGTCGTCGAGCTCGACGGGCCGGAGGCGGAGTGCGACGAGGGTTTCGCCCGGGTGGAGGCCATCTGCCGCGACGCCGGAACCACGCACATCCGCTTCGCCAGCGACCCCGGCGAGCGGATGTTGATCTGGAAGGGCCGCAAGGCGGCGTTCGCCGCGATGGGACGGATCAGCCCCGACTACTACGTGCAGGACGGCGTCATCCCCCGCACCCGGCTCGGTGAGGTGCTGGTCCGGATGCAGGAGATGGCCGACGAGGCGGGCCTGCGGGTGGCCAACGTCTTTCACGCCGGTGACGGCAACCTGCACCCGCTGGTGCTCTACAACGCCGCCGTGCCCGGGGAGTCCGAGCGGGGTGAGCACCTCGCGACCGCGATCGCCGAGCTGTGCGTGGAGATGGGCGGCTCCATCACCGGCGAGCACGGGGTGGGCACCGACAAGGCGTGCTCGATGCCCAAGATGTTCTCCCTCGACGACCTCGAGGTGATGAAGCGGGTCCGCTCTGCCTTTGACCCGGATGGGATCTCCAACCCCGGCAAGGTGTTTCCCACTCCCCGCCTGTGCGGTGAGCGGCCCGGGCCCTACCGCGCCCACCCGTTGGAGCAAGCCGGCGTCATCGACCGTGGCTGAGCAGGGAGCACCCGTGAGCACCGAGACGACTGAGCAGACCGCCAGTCCGGTCACCGTCGCCGAGGCCGCCGAGGCCCTGCGCAGCACCAACGGGTCCGTGCTGGTGCGGGGCGGGGCCACCAAGCTCGAGTGGGGCGGGCGGGTCCAGCGCCCCGACCTGGTGCTGGACACCACCGAGATGCGTGGGGTGCTGACCCACAACCCCGCCGACCTCACCGCCTCCGTGCGTGGGGGCACAACGCTCGACGAGCTGCAGGAGCACCTGTCTGCACAGGACCAGTGGTTGGCCCTGGACCCGCCGAGCGGGCGGTTCGGCGCCACGGTCGGCGGGCTGCTGGCCACCGGTGAGTCGGGTCCGTCCCGGCTGCGCTACGGCGGCCTGCGCGACCTCGTCATCGGGGTGACCCTGGTGCTGGCCGACGGCACCGTGGCCCGCAGCGGCGGGCACGTCATCAAGAACGTCGCCGGCTACGACCTGGCCAAGCTGGTGTACGGCTCGCTGGGGTCGCTGGCGGTCATCGCCGAGGTGGTGGTGCGCCTGCACCCGCGCCCGCAGTCCTCCCACGTGCTGGGCGCCGACGCCGACGCCGAGACGGCCACCGCCGCCACGGCCGCGGTCATGGCGAGCCCCCTGGAGCCGACCACGCTGGAGTGGAGCAGCGCTCCCGGTGGGGGTGCAGGGGGTCGGCTGCACGTGCGCCTGGACGGGACGTCGGGCTCGGTGGCCAGCGCCCGGGACCGGATGACGGCGCTGCTGGCCGGGCTCGGCATCGACGCCGTCGAGCTCACCCCGGACGACGTCGAGCAGGTGGCCACGGCGCACGACACCACCGTCGCCGGGGTTGACGGACAGACCGTGCTGCGGGTCAGCGGGCTTCCCGGCGACCTGGGTACCCTGGTCGACGCGGCTCGCGCCGCGTCGGCAGCGCAGGGCCTGGACCTGGCGGTGGTCTCCAGCGCCGCCCTCGGCCTGCACACCCTGGTGCTCACCGGCACCGGCACCGGCACCGACGCGCACGCCCGCGCCGTCGAGACGGTGCGCACGGCGGCGCTCGCGCAGGGGGCGAGCGTGCTGGTGTGCCGTCGACCAGCCGAGGTCGACACCCACCTGGACGTGCTCGGTCCTCCGCCGTCCACCGCCGCCCTGCTGGGGCGGGTGAAGGCGGCGTTCGACCCGGACGGTCGACTCGCCCCCGGCCGGTTCCGGCCCTGGTTCTGACCCCCGACCACCGGAAGGCTCTCCGAGACCATGACCCCCGTTTCCCAGACATCGCCCGACCAGCCGGCCACGCAGGGCGGCGACAACAGCGGCGCGGTGACCGCCGGGATGCAGCCCAGCACCGGCAACGGTGTGTTCGACCTGCTGCACCCCCCGGCCGACGAGCTGATCGACGACTGCGTGCACTGCGGGTTCTGCCTGCCCACCTGCCCCACCTACCTGCTCGAGGGCAACGAGACCAACTCCCCGCGCGGGCGCATCTACCTGATGAAGCTGGGAAAGTCCGGCGAGGTGGCCATGGACGACGAGTTCGTCTCCAACTTCGACGCCTGCCTCGGGTGCATGGCCTGCGTGACGGCCTGCCCGTCGGGGGTCAAGTACGACCAGCTGATCGAGGCGGTGCGCCCGCAGATCGAGCGCAACTGGGAACGCACCCGCGCGGACAAGGCGTTCCGCACCCTCATCTTCAGCCTGTTTCCCTACCCGTCACGGCTGCGGCCGGCGGCGTTCTTCGGCACGCTCTACCAGCGCTCGGGGCTGCGAAACCTGCTGGTGCGCACCGGGCTGCTGGCGAAGCTGCCACCGCGGCTGCGGGCGATGGAGGCTCTGCTGCCCGACCTGTCGATGCGCAGCGTGGTGGTCACCCAACCCGCGTTCACCCCGGCGGTCGGCCCGGTCCGGCACCGGGTGGGACTGCTGTCGGGCTGCGTGCAGCGCATCTTCTTCGGCGACGTGAACGCCGCCGCCACCCGGGTGCTGGCCGCGGAGGGCTGCGACGTGGTGGCCCCGCGCGACCAGCAGTGCTGCGGCGCGCTCTCGAGCCACGCCGGCCGGGAGGAGGAGGCGCTGGTCCGGGCCCGCAAGCTCATCGACTGCTTCGAGCGGGCCGGGGTGGACTCGATCGTCGCCAACGTTGCCGGTTGTGGCTCGTCGATGAAGGAGTACGCCGTGCTGCTGCGCGACGACCCCGTCTACGGACCCAAGGCGGCCGCGTTCTCGGCCAAGGTCCGCGACGTCTCCGAGCTGTTGGCGGAGCTGGGCCCGGTCGCCGAGCGTCACCCGATCCCGGCCCGCGTCGCCTACCACGACGCGTGTCACCTGCGGCACGCCCAGGGCATCACGGCCCAGCCGCGGCAGGTGCTGCGCACCATCCCGCAGATGACCGTCATGGACATCCCCGAGGCCGACATCTGCTGCGGCTCCGCGGGCATCTACAACCTGGTCCAGCCCGAACCGGCCGAGGAGCTGGGCCGGCGCAAGGTCGCCCAGATCTCCACCACCCGTCCCGACGCCGTGGTCACCGCCAACGCCGGCTGCCTGCTGCAGATCCGCCTCTACCTCGACGACGGCGTCCCGCTGTTCCACCCGGTCCAGCTGTTGGACGCCTCGATCCGCGGCGTGGATCCCATCTCGGACCCGACAGCCGCCGCGTCCACCACTGCCCACCACCGCTGATCACCCACCCCTGAAGGAAAGGACACCGCGATGTACACCCAGGTCTTCGACCCCGTCGGAAGTTCGCTGGGCCTGTCCGCGCTCGTCGCGGTGCTGCCCCTGCTGACCATCTTCATCCTGCTGGGGGTGGTGAAGATGAAGGCCCAGTGGGCCGGACTCATCGCCCTTCTCGTCGCCATCGTGGTGGCGGTGGCGGTCTACGGGATGCCCGTGGGCACGACGCTGAGCACCGCAGCGGAGGGCGCGGTCTTCGGCGTCTTCCCGATCATGTGGATCGTGGTGAACGCGATCTGGATCTACAACATGACCGTCACCACCGGGCACTTCGACGTGCTGCGCCGCTCGTTCGGGACGATCTCCTCGGACCAGCGGATCCAGGCCGTGATCATCGCGTTCTGCTTCGGTGGACTGATGGAGGCGCTCGCCGGGTTCGGCACCCCGGTGGCGATCAGCTCGGTGATGCTCATCGCGCTGGGCTTCAAGCCGATGAAGGCGGCCACCGTGGCGCTGGTGGCCAACACCGCGCCGGTCGCCTTCGGGGCGATCGCGGTGCCGATCACCACGCTGGCCAAGATCACCAACCTGCCGCTGGACGAGCTGGCCTCGACGGTCGGGCGACAGACCCCGGTCCTGGCCCTGTTCGTGCCGTTGGTGCTGGTGTTCATGGTTGACGGCCGGCGCGGGCTGCGCGAGGTGTGGCTGCCCGCCGTCGTCGGCGGGGTGGTCTTCGCGATCGCCCAGTTCGCGTCCTCGAACTACCTGTCGGTCGAGCTGACCGACATCATCGCCTCCCTGCTCGCCGCGTTCGCGATCGTCGCCCTGCTGCGGGTGTGGTCCCCGGCCCACGAGCTGACGGTGGAGAGCCTCAGCGAGTCGGAGCTGTCGGGCCGGATCTCCTCGGCCACGTCGGCCGCGCACGAGGCCGAGACCGGTGGACGTCGACGCAGCGCGGGCACCGGCGGCAGCGTCGCAGCAACCGCCACGGGCGGTTCTGGCCCTGGTGCAGCACCGGACGGCGACGGCGTCCACCCCACCGACTCCGGCCGTGAGATCTTCAAGGCCTACGTGCCGTACCTGATCATCATCGTGGTGTTCTCCCTCGCGCAGATCAAGGCGATCGGGAACCTGCTGGCCAAGGGCGGCACCAAGTTCACCTGGCCGGGCATCGACGTGCTGAGCCCGGCGGGCAAGCCGTTGTCGTCGCAGACGTTCTCCTTCGGCTTCCTGGGCTCGGCGGGCACGCTGCTGCTGATCGCGGGACTGCTGACGATGCTGGCCCTGTCCCTCGGCCCGGTTCCGGCGCTGCGCGCCTACGGCGTGACGCTGGACCAGCTGAAGTGGGCCATCCTCACCGTCGCCGCGGTGCTGGCCCTGGCCTACGTCATGAACTTCTCCGGCCAGACCATCACGATCGGGCAGTGGATGGCGGGCGCGGGCGGCTTCTTCGCCTTCCTGTCCCCGGTGCTCGGCTGGGTCGGGGTGGCGGTCACCGGCTCGGACACCTCGTCCAACGCGCTGTTCGGCACGCTGCAGGTCGCGGCGGCCAAGGAGGCGGGGTTGCCCGAGATCCTGCTGGCCGCGGGGAACAGCTCCGGTGGTGTGCTCGGCAAGATGATCTCCCCGCAGAACCTCGCCATCGCCGCCGCAGCCACGGGGATGGCGGGCAACGAGGGCGAGATCTTCCGCAAGGTCTTCGGCTGGAGCGTGGGGTTCCTGCTCCTGATGTGCGTGCTGGTGTACCTGCAGTCCACGCCGGTGCTCAGCTGGATGCTGCCCTGACGGCACGGGCCCGGTTCGCCGGCGAGGTCACTGCTCAGGCGGTGACGTCAGCCGTGGTGAACCGGGCCCAGGCCAGGGCCCCGGCCACCGCGACCCAGCCGGCCTGCACCAGCAGTCCTGACCCCAGCGTCGTCACGTCCACCGGGGAGCGCAGCAGCTCCCCGAAGTCCAGCCAGTGGTGGGTCAGCAGGTAGGGGTGGACGGCGTCGAGCTGGGGCAGCGAGTCCAGCACCTGTGAGGTGACGGCGGCCACGATGGTGGCGGCCATGGCGGCGACAGGGACCTCGGTGAGGGTGGAGAGGAACAGGCCGAGGACCACCAGGCCGGTGAGGGACAGCGACACGTAGACCGCCACCCCGAGGCCCCGCAGGATGCCGTCGGCCAGGCTCACCGTGTCCCCGGACAGCAGGGTGACGTCGCCGAGCCCGAACAGGGCTGCGCCGGCCACCAGCCCCACCACGGCGACGGTCAGCACCGCGGCCGCGGCAAAGGCGAAGGAGCCCACCGTCTTGGCCACCAGCAGCCGTCCCCGCGACACCGGCACCACGAGCAGGTAGCGCAGGGTGCCCGCACCCGCCTCACCGGCCACGGTGTCCCCGCTGACCACCCCGACGGCCAGGGGCAGGAACAGGGGCAGCGACACGGCGATCGCGGTGAAGACCAGGAAGAGCCCGTTGCTGCTCACCTGGTTCAGGAAGGCTGGTCCCTGCCCACCGCGGCTGGACAGCTTGACCGCCACCCCGATCAGCACCGGAACGAGGCCGAGGGCCGCCAGCAGCACCTGGTTGCGGCGGCGGCCGAACACCAGCCGCAGCTCGCTGCGCCACAGCCGGGCGGTCGAGCCGCGCCGGGGGGCGGGAGGGTTACCGGGCGACATCGAAGCCCTCGCCGGTCAGCTCCACGAACAGGTCCTCGAGGGTGGGTCGTCTCACGGCCAGGCCCCGGACCGGTACTCCCGCGGCCACGAGCGCGGCGGTGACGTCCTCCGGCGGGTGGTCGCCCAGCTCGGCGGTGACGGTGTCGTGGTCGATCTGCACGTCGAGCAGGCCCAGGCGGAGCAGCTCGTTGGCGGCGGCCGGGGCGGCCAGGACGGTGGTCGTCGTGGTGAGCGTGGCGGTGCCCGCCGCCGTGAGCTCACGCAGGCCGCCTTGGCGCAGCAGCCGCCCCGCACTCATGATGCCGACGTGCGTGCAGAGCTGGGAGATCTCGCTGAGCAGGTGGGAGCTGAGCACCACCGTGGTGCCGTCCGTGGCCAGCGCCCGGATCAGCGTGCGGACCTCTCGCGTTCCTTGCGGGTCCAGCCCGTTGGTCGGCTCGTCGAGGACCAGCAGCGAGCGGGGCTGCAGCAGGGCGGCCGCGATTCCCAGGCGCTGCTTCATGCCCAGCGAGTACTGCCGGAAGCGCTTGTCCGCCGCCGCGGACAGGCCCACCCGGTCCAGCGCGGCCGCGGATCGGGCCTTGGCGGTGCGGGGGTCGGCAGTGGCGTCGACCGCATCCAGGCGACGCAGGTTCGACCGTCCGCTCAGGTACGGATGAAAGGCCGGCCCCTCGACGAGGGCGCCCACCCGGGGCAGCACGTCAGCCAGCCGGTCGGTGCCCAGCAGCTGGACCGCACCGGAGGTCGGCGACACCAGCCCGAGCAACATCCGGATGGTGGTGGTCTTGCCCGAGCCGTTGGGGCCGAGGAACCCGTCCACCGCCCCGGT
>JBDTDI010000266.1:0-6876 GCA_039923155.1 Mycobacteriaceae bacterium
CCGCTCGTGGGTGCTCAGCGGCTGTGGTGCGGTGAGCTCGGGGGGCTCGCTGCTGTGCAGCACCGAGATGGTGGCTCCGGGGCGGCCGCGGCCCAGGCCCGTGCCGCCGGCAGCGCCTCGGCGCTGCGGCTGGGCGTGCGCTCCGGCGGGCTCCACCGCGCCAGGCTAGCCGCGCGAGGGCCTCAGGCCCGCCCGGACGGGCGGCGAAGGACACGGGTGCCCCCCCCCGGTTGGCGGTCGGGGAGGAATTGCGACACACTGGTGGGGTGAATATGCCAGGCACCTCCGAGGAGCAGACCCGCCACTCCGTGGCGCGCCTGGTGCTGGAGCGCGGTCCGGTGTCGGCGTCCGCGGTCGCGGCGGAGCTCGGCCTCGGCGCGGCCGGCGTTCGGCGCCACCTCGACGCGTTGTGCGCGGACGGGGAAGCGGCGTGCGCGTCGGCCCCGGTGCGCGGGCCCCGTGGCCGGGGACGGCCACCCCGCAGCTGGGTGCTCACCGAGCACGGACGGGTTCGGTTCGGGCACGCCTACGACGACCTGGCCGTTGCGGCGCTGCGTCAGCTGCGGGAGATCGGTGGCGACGCGGCGGTGGCGGAGTTCGCCCGTCGGCGCGTGGCTCCGGTCGTCACGCAGGTGCGTGAGGGTGCACACTCCGCCGACCGTGCCGCGCTGACCACCGACCTCGCCGCGGTGTTGACCGGTGCCGGTTACGCTGCGTCGGTACATGGTGTGGGTAGCGGTGTGCAGCTGTGCCAGCACCACTGCCCGGTCGCCCACGTCGCCGCGGAGTTTCCCGAGCTCTGCGCCGCCGAGCAGGACGCCTTTGCCGATCTGCTCGGCACCCCGGTGCAACGCCTGGCCACCATCGCCAACGGTGACCCGGTGTGCACCACACACGTCCCGCTCGACCGACGGACACCGACCCCGAAATCGGGTGCACCACCAACCGTGAGGCGCACCCCGCCCGCTACCGCCGCCCCCCTCGACCCACCCCGCTCCGCCCTCCGGAAGGAGAACGCATGACCGTCACACAGCCCGAGGTCGTCACCGCGCCCACCCCGATGACCACCGCCATGACGCAGGACGAGACCATCGCGTCCCTCGGTCAGTACGCCTTCGGGTGGTCGGACTCCGACGCTGCTGGTGAGAACGCTCGCCGCGGACTGTCCGAGGAGGTCGTGCTTGACATCTCGGACAAGAAGAGCGAGCCGGAGTGGATGCGCGCCAAGCGCCTCAAGGCCCTGGCCATCTTCGACCGCAAGCCCATGCCCAACTGGGGTGCAGACCTCTCGGGCATCGACTTCGACAACATCAAGTACTTTGTGCGGGCCGGGGAGAAGCAAGCCCTGACCTGGGACGACCTGCCCGAGGACATCAAGAACACCTACGACCGGATCGGGATCCCCGAGGCGGAGAAGAACGCACTGATCGGCGGCGTCACCGCTCAGTACGAGTCCGAGGTGGTCTACCACTCCATCCGCGAGGACCTGGAGAGCCAAGGCGTCATGTTCACCGACGCCGACACCGGGCTGCGGGAGCACCCCGAGCTCTTCCAGGAGTACTTCGGCAGCGTGATCCCGGCCGGCGACAACAAGTTCGCTGCGCTCAACTCCGCGGTGTGGTCGGGAGGATCGTTCGTCTACGTGCCTCCCGGTGTGCACGTGAAGATTCCGCTGCAGGCCTACTTCCGGATCAACACCGAGAACATGGGCCAGTTCGAGCGGACGCTGATCATCGTCGACGAGGGCGCGTCCGTGCACTACGTCGAGGGTTGCACCGCCCCCACCTACTCCTCGGACTCGCTGCACTCCGCGGTCGTGGAGATCATCGTGAAGAAGGGTGGACGCTGCCGGTACACCACCATCCAGAACTGGTCCAACAACGTCTACAACCTGGTCACCAAGCGGGCCAAGTGCGCCGAGGGCGCCACGATGGAGTGGATCGACGGCAACATCGGGTCCAAGGTCACCATGAAGTACCCGGCGGTGTGGCTGATGGGTGAGCACGCCCACGGTGAGGTGCTCTCCGTGGCCTTCGCGGGGGAGGGCCAGCACACCGACGCCGGTGCCAAGATGCTGCACCTGGCGCCGAACACCACCTCGACCATCGTCAGCAAGTCGGTGGCCCGTGGCGGCGGTCGCAGCTCGTACCGCGGCCTGGTGAAGATCGCCAAGGGCGCGCACGGCTCGAAGTCCACGGTGAAGTGCGACGCGCTGCTGGTCGACCAGATCAGCCGCAGCGACACCTACCCCTACGTGGACATCCGCGAGGACGACGTGTCCATGGGCCACGAGGCCACGGTCTCCAAGCTCAGCGCCGACCAGCTGTTCTACCTGATGAGCCGGGGCATGGGGGAGGACGAGGCCATGGCCATGATCGTCCGCGGGTTCGTCGAGCCCATCGCCCGTGAGCTGCCGATGGAGTACGCCCTGGAGCTCAACCGCCTGATCGAGCTGCAGATGGAAGGGGCCGTGGGCTGACCATGGGTCTGAACGAGACAGTGACAGCAGGACGACCCGAGCGGGTGCCCGAGGTGCCCGTCATCCCGGCGGCCAGCCGGGGTGAGGCGTTCACCTCCTTCGACGTCGACGCGTTCGAGGTACCGACCTCCCGCGACGAGGCGTGGCGGTTCACCCCGCTGAAGCGGTTGCGTGGACTGCACGACGGCACCGCGCCCGCAACGGGTCAGGCGACGGTGGACGTCCAGGCGCCGGCAGAGGTCACGGTGCAGACGGTCGGGCGTGAGGACGTCAGGCTCGGAACCGCCGGCACGCCCGCCGACCGCGTCGCCGCCCAGGCCTGGACATCCTTCACAAAGGCCACGATGGTGTCGGTGCCGAAGGAGGTGCAGGTGGGCGAGCCGGTGATGATCACGGTCACCGGCCCGGGACTGGACGAGGTGGCCTACGGCCACACCCAGATCCGCCTCGAACCCTTCGCCCGCGCCGTGGTGGTCATCGACCAGCGTGGTTCGGGAACCTTCGCGGAAAACCTGGAGCTGGTGGTCGAGGACTCGGCGCACCTGACCGTGGTCACCGTGCAGGACTGGGCGGACGACGCGGTGCACCTGGCCGCGCACCACCTGATGCTCGGTCGGGACGCGACCATCCGGCACAGCGCCATCAGCCTGGGCGGCAGCGTCGTGCGTCTCACCCCGACGGTGCGCTACGACGGGTCGGGGGCCGACGCGCAGCTGCTGGGCGTGTACTTCGCCGACGCCGGTCAGCACCTCGAGCAGCGGATCTTCATCGACCACACGCATCCGCACTGCCGCTCCGACGTCATGTACAAGGGTGCGCTGCAGGGTTCGCCCAGCTCGGACCTGCCCGACGCCCACACCGTGTGGATCGGCGACGTGCTCATCCGCGCCGAGGCGGAGGGGACCGACACCTTCGAGCTCAACCGCAACCTGATCCTCACCGACGGTGCCCGCGCCGACTCGGTACCGAACCTGGAGATCGAGACCGGCGAGATCGACAACGCCGGGCACGCCAGCGCCACCGGGCGGTTCGACGACGAGCAGCTGTTCTACCTGCGCTCGCGCGGGATCAGCGAGGAGCAGGCGCGCCGGCTGGTGGTGCGCGGCTTCTTCCACGAGGTCCTGGCCAAGATCACCGTCGCCTCCATGCGGGAGCGTCTCGAGTCGGCGATCGAAGCCGAGCTCGCAGCCGTCGGAATCTGAGCCGCCCCCACCATCGACTGCCCCAACCGAACTGGAGACGAGAAACCCCTATGTCCACCTTGGAGATCCGCGGCCTGCACGTCAGCGTGCACACCGACGACGCTGCCGACCCGGCGAAGGAAATTCTGCGGGGTGTCGACCTGACCGTCCGCTCCGGGGAGACCCACGCCATCATGGGCCCCAACGGCTCGGGCAAGTCCACGCTGTCCTACGCGATCGCCGGGCACCCCAAGTACGACGTCACCGCGGGGACCATCACCCTCGACGGTGAGGACGTGCTCGCGATGACCGTGGACGAACGGGCGCGGGCCGGACTGTTCCTGGCCATGCAGTACCCCGTCGAGGTGCCCGGGGTCTCGATGTCAGGGTTCCTGCGCAGCGCCGTCACGGCGACCCGCGGCGAGGCCCCGAAGCTGCGGCTGTGGGTCAAGGAGGTCAAGGCGGCCATGGCCGAGCTGGACATCGACCCGGCCTTCGCCGAGCGCAGCGTCAACGAAGGATTCTCCGGCGGGGAGAAGAAGCGGCACGAGATCCTGCAGCTCGCCCTGCTGAAGCCGAAGATCGCGATCCTCGACGAGACGGACTCCGGGCTCGACGTCGACGCGCTCCGCGTGGTCAGCGACGGGGTGAACCGCTACGCCGAGACCAACGAGGGCGGCGTCCTCCTGATCACCCACTACACCCGGATCCTGCGGCACATCAGGCCGGACTTCGTGCACGTGTTCTCCGGCGGTCGCATCGTGGAGTCCGGTGGCGCAGAGCTGGCCGACGAGCTCGAGGCCAACGGCTACGTGCGCTTCACCGACGCGGACAAGGCCGAGGCGGCGTCGGCAGCAGCGGCCATGGCCGAGGTGGACGCGTGAGATGACGACCGTCATCTCGCACGGGCAGACCCGTCTCGACGTCGCGGCGATCAGGGCGGACTTCCCGATCCTGAGCCGTACCGTGCGGGACGGCAAGCCGCTGGTCTACCTCGACTCCGGGGCGACGTCACAACGTCCGCTGCCTGTGCTCGACGCGGAGCGGGAGTTCCTGCTCACCTCCAACGCCGCCGTGCACCGTGGTGCGCACCAGCTGGCGGAGGAGGCCACCGACGCCTACGAGTCCGCGCGGGCCCGGATCGCCGAGCACGTCGGCGCCGGCGTGGACGAGGTGGTGTTCACCAAGAACGCGACCGAGGCGCTGAACCTCGTCGCCCACACCCTGGGCGACGACCGCTTCCCGGCCACGGGCTCGAGCCCGGGTGGACCGGTGGGCCCCGGTGACGAGGTGGTGGTCACCGAGCTCGAGCACCACGCGAACCTGGTGCCGTGGCAGGAGCTGTGCCGGCGCACCGGGGCCACGTTGCGCTGGTACGGCGTGACCGACGACGGCCGTCTGGACCTGGACTCCCTCGAGCTGTCCCCGCACACCCGGGTGGTGGCCTTCGCCCACCAGTCCAACGTGCTGGGCACGGTGCTGCCGGTGGCCGAGCTCGTCGACCGGGCGCGTGCGGTCGGCGCCCTGACCGTGCTCGACGCCTGCCAGTCGGTACCGCACGGCCCCGTCGACCTGCGCGGGCTGGCCGTCGACTTCGCGGCGTTCTCCGGGCACAAGATGCTCGGCCCCTCGGGAGTGGGGGTGCTCTACGGCCGCAGCGAGCTGCTGTCGGCGATGCCGCCGTTCCTCACCGGGGGCTCGATGATCGAGACGGTGGAGATGACCGGTTCCACCTACGCCCCGGCACCGCAGCGGTTCGAGGCCGGCGTGCCGATGACCTCGCAGGTCGTCGGGCTCGGCGCGGCGGTGGACTACCTCAACGGTGTGGGCATGGACGCGGTCGCCGCCCACGTGCACCACCTCACCACGTACGCGCTGGCCGAGCTGGCCGGCGTGGACGGGGTGCACGTCGTGGGACCGACCGACGGGGCCGACCGGGGTGGTGCCGTGGCCTTCGTCGTCGACGGGGTGCACGCCCACGACGTCGGGCAGCTGCTCGACGACGCCGGGGTGGCCGTGCGGGTGGGGCACCACTGCGCGTGGCCGCTGCACAAGCGGATGGGCGTGGCCGCCACCGTCCGGGCGTCGTTCGCGCTGTACAACACCGAGGCCGAGGTCGACGCCCTGGTCGACGGGGTCCGTGGGGCCCAGCGCTTCTTCGGGGTGCGCTGATGCTGATGCAGCAGATGTACCAGCAGGTCATCCTGGACCACTACAAGAACCCCCACGGTCGGGGCCTGCGCGAACCCGCGTCCGCGGCTCTGAGTGCGCAGGTGCACCACGTCAACCCCACGTGCGGCGACGAGGTCACCCTGCGGGTGGCGCTGTCACCGGACGGGGCCACCGTCACCGACGTGTCCTACGACGGGCAGGGCTGCTCGATCAGCCAGGCCGCGACCTCGGTGCTCACCGACCTGGTCGTGGGCGCCGACCTGCGGGGCGCCATCGCGACGGTCGACGCCTTCACGGCGATGGTGACCAGCAAGGGCGCCGACCCAGGTGACGAGGACACCCTTGGCGACGGGGTGGCCTTCGCCGGTGTCGCCCACTACCCGGCGCGGGTCAAGTGCGCGCTGCTCGGCTGGATGGCCTTCAAGGCCGCCACCGGCCTGGCGCTGGAACCAGCTCCGGACGAGAACACCGTTGAACCGACGACAGGAGAGCCCCATGAGTGAGACCCAGCTGGACGAGACCACCACCGACACCCGGGCCGGTCGCACCGCCGCCGACCTCGACGCCGGCGCCGGAACCGACGCCGCGCCCGCGGGCGTCGCTGCGCAGCGGGAGCTGCCCAGCATCGACGACCTGGAGGAGGCGATGCGTGACGTCGTCGACCCCGAGCTGGGCATCAACGTCGTGGACCTCGGCCTGGTCTACGACCTGCGCATCGACGACGCGCGCCTGGTCACCATCGACATGACCCTCACCTCGGCCGCGTGCCCGCTGACCGACGTCATCGAGGAGCAGGCCCGCTCCGCGCTGACCGCGGACGGCATGGCCTCCGACATCGCCATCAACTGGGTGTGGATGCCGCCGTGGGGTCCGGACAAGATCACCGACGACGGCCGCGAGCAGCTCCGGGCGCTCGGCTTCAACGTCTGATCTTCCAGCCAATCCCGCGACTCTGTCAGAGGATGACCGAGCCGAACACGAAGCCCAGGGCGACGGCGATCGCGATGTTGATCAGCCCAGGGACGATGAAGGGGTGGTTGAACA
>JBDTDI010000267.1:0-11819 GCA_039923155.1 Mycobacteriaceae bacterium
CGTGGCCGAGCCGACACCCAGCTCACGCCCCTGCCAGTCGTCCTCGGCGAACCGGCGGCCGGGAACCTCCAGCAGGAAGTTCGCCCGGGTCCGCCGCGGGTCCACCGCCACCCCGGACTCGCCGGCCACCGCCCGCAGCGATGCCGTGGTCACCAGGTGCAGGCCGTCCTCGTCGAAGTGGCTGACCGCGCCCTCCGTCACCACCGACACCGGTTGGCCCACCAGCTCGCTGAGCACCCCGTCCGCCTCCAGCGCCGGGAGCACCCGGCCGTCGGGCAGGCGCAGCCGCACCACCCCGTCGGGACCCGTGCTGGCCTGCACCAGACGCAACCCGGGCAGAGCGCGGAAGCGCCGGCTCGTCTTGCCGCTGCCCAGCCCCCCGTCTGCCGTGCGCAGCGCCAGCACCCGGTCGCCGACCAGGCCACGGTGATCGAGCTCGACCCGGTCGAGCGCCTCCCCGGCCATGGACTTCACCGGGAACCGGGTGATGGCCCGCACCGTCCCGACCTGCACCGCACCGTTGACCACCCCGGAACCGTACGACTGGCACCATGAGGCGATGACGTCAGCCGGGGCCGCGACGCCCAAGGGAGAGCGACGACGCCAAGCGCTGGCCGCAGCCGCCTCCGAGCTGCTGGACTCCGGCGGGTTCGACGCGGTCAAGCACCGAGCGGTGGCCGAGCGCGCGGGCCTGCCGCTGGCGTCGACGACCTACTACTTCGACTCGTTGGACGAGCTGCTGGTGGCCGCGGTCGAGCACGGCGCCGCCGCAGAGCTGGACGCGGTGCGCGCTCGCATCGACGACGTCACCCGCCGCAGCCGGGGAGCCGACGCGGCCGCGGAGCTGGTGCTGGACCTGCTGCTCGGCGTCGGTGAAGGAGAGGCCGCGCGGGAGAAGCTCGTGGCCCGCTACGAACGCTTCGTCAGCTCGGCCCGACGCGCGGCCATGGGTCCGCTGCAGCGCCGCCTGCGGGTTCAGCTCGACGCGCTGCTCACCGAGGTGCTCTTCCGCTGCGGACGCACCTGCACCCACGAGCGTTTGCGGCAGCTGGTCGCGGTGGTGGACGGGGCGGTCGTCAGCGCGCTCATCGAGGGCGCCACCGAGCCGCGGGAGGTGGCCCGGGTGATGCTGCTGGAGGTGCTGGACGATCTCGCCCCGCCGGTCTGATCGCCCACCACCAGCCCACCACCCGCCCACCACCCGCCCGTGTCCCCGTACGCTGCCGCCACGTGATGTCCCCCGCAATCCCCGACGTGCTCGCCGCCCGCTACGCCAGCCCGGCGCTGGTCACGCTGTGGTCGCCCGAGCACAAGGTGGTCCTCGAGCGTCAGCTCTGGATCGCGGTCATGGCCGCGCAGTCCGAGCTCGGCGTGGACGTCCCGGCGGAGGCGATCGCCGACTACGAAGCCGTCGTCGAGCAGGTGGACCTGGCCTCGATCGCCGCCCGCGAGCGGGTCACCCGCCACGACGTCAAGGCCCGCATCGAGGAGTTCAACGCCCTCGCCGGGCACGAGCACGTGCACAAGGGGATGACGAGCCGCGACCTCACCGAGAACGTCGAGCAGCTGCAGGTGCTGCGCTCGCTGCAGCACGTGCACGCCCACGGGGTGGCCGTCGCCGCGCGGCTGGCGCAGCGGGCGGCCGAGTACTCCGAGCTGGTGATGGTGGGGCGCAGCCACAACGTCGCCGCCCAAGCCACCACGCTGGGCAAGCGCTTCGCCTCCGCCGCCGAAGAGCTGCTGCTGGCGCTGGAGCGGGTCCGTGAGCTGATCGACCGCTACCCGCTGCGGGGGATCAAGGGCCCGATGGGCACTGCGCAGGACATGCTGGACCTGCTCGGCTCACCGGAGAAGCTCGGGCAGCTCGAGGCGCGGGTGGCCGCGCACCTGGGTTTCGCCCGGGTGCTGGACAGCGTCGGGCAGGTGTACCCGCGCTCGCTGGACCACGACGTGCTCTCCGCCCTAGTGCAGCTCGCGGCCGGGCCGTCGAGCTTCGCCCAGACGGTGCGGCTGATGGCCGGCAACGAGCTCGTCACCGAGGGCTTCGCCGCCGGGCAGGTGGGCTCGTCGGCCATGCCCCACAAGATGAACACCCGCAGCTGCGAGCGGGTCAACGGCCTGGCCGTGGTGCTGCGCGGTTACGCGTCGATGGCCGGCGAGCTCGCCGGGGCGCAGTGGAACGAGGGTGACGTGTTCTGCTCCGTGGTGCGTAGGGTCGCGCTGCCCGACGGGTTCTTCGCCGTCGACGGGCTGATCGAGACGTTCCTGACCGTGCTCGCGGAGTTCGGCGCCTACCCGGCGGTGGTGGAGCGCGAGCTGGAGCGCTACCTTCCGTTCCTGGCCACGACACGGGTGCTCATCGCCGCGGTGCGCGCCGGGGTGGGTCGGGAGACCGCGCACGAGGCGATCAAGACCCACGCCGTGGCCGTCGCCCTGGCGATGCGGGAGTCCGGTGCCGACAACGACCTGCTCGACCGGCTCGCGGCCGACGACCGGCTGCCCCTGGACCGGGCCGGGCTCGACGCCGCCCTCGCCGACCGAGCCGCCTTCACCGGGGCCGCGGGTGCGCAGGTGGCCTCGGTGGTGGCGCGGGTGGGGGCGCTCGTCGCGCAGTACCCCGACGCCGCCCGGTACTCGCCGTCGCCGATCCTCTGAGGCAGGCCGCAGCAAGAGCCTGAAGGTGACCATCGTTTCGGCACGCGAACCGATATCCAGCGACGTCTCGCGTGCCGAGACGAGGCGGGTGTCCGGCGGGGTGGCGGCTGCCGAGCGTGGGCCGGATCAGGCGGTGGGAGCGTCAGCGGCCGGAGTGCGGTCACGCCCGGGCAGGGCCAGCACCCCGAGGGTCATCACCAGGGCGAGCCCGGCCACGGCCATGAACACGTGCCGCGAGCCGAGCTCGACCGCGGCGGCCGACTCACCGTTGCGCACGGAGGCGTTGACGATCGCCCCGAACAACGCGATCCCGACCGCGCTGCCCAACGACCGGCTGAACAGGTTGGTTCCGGTGACCACGCCGCGCTCCGACCAACCGACCGAGGACTGGGCGGCGATCAGCGTGGGGCTCGCCACCAGGCCCATGCCGAGACCGATCACGAAGCAGTAGGCCGCGATCGCCCACACCGAGGTCTGGGCGGACACGGTCGCGACCAGCCCGGTCCCGAGCACCGCGACCACTCCGCCGAGGAGCGCGGTCACTCGGAACCCGTAGCGCAGGTACAACCGGCCGGCCTGCGACGCCGCGAGCGGCCAACCCACCGTCAGCGTGGCCAGCGCGAACCCGGCGACCAGCGGCCCGTGACCGAGCACCGTCTGCACGAACGTCGGAACGTAGGACGTCAGACCCAGCACGATCGCCCCGACCCCGGCCGCCACCAGGCTCGTGACCAGCAGCAGCCTCCGCCGCAGCACCCACAGCGGCAGGACCGGCTCGGGCACACGCTGCTCGACGACCACGAAGGCGACCAGCAGCAGCAGACCCCCACCCAGCACGGCGAACGAGACCCAGGAGATCCACGGCCACGCCTCGTCGCCCTCGAGCAGGCCCAGCACCACCAACGTCGCACCGACGGTGAGCAGCAGCGCACCCAGCTTGTCGATGTGGTGCTCGCGGCGCACGACCTGCTCGTGCAGCCGTCGCCGCAGCGTCACCGCGGCCACCAGGCACAGCGGGATGTTCACGAAGAAGATCCACCGCCAGGACACGTACTCGCTGAACACCCCGCCCAGGGTCGGCCCGACCACCGCCGAGATCCCCCACACGCTGGCCAGGTAGCCCTGCGCCTTGGCCCGTTCCGCCAGCGTGTAGATGTCGCCGGCGATGGTGATGCTCATGGGCTGCACTGCGCCGGCACCGAGACCCTGAACCGCCCGGAACACGATGAGCGCGGGCATCGACCAGGCGAACCCGCAGAGCACCGAGCCGAGCAGGAAGAGCCCGATGCCGAACAGCATGACCGGCTTGCGCCCGTACAGGTCGGCGACCTTGCCGTAGATCGGCACGCTGACGGCCTGGGCCAACAGGTAGGTGGAGAACAACCACGGGAACGAGGAGAAGCCACCGAGGTCGTCGACGATGGACGGCACCGCGGTGGCGATGATGGTGGAGTCCAGGGCCACGAGCCCGGTGCACAGCATCAGGGCGATGAGGATCGGTCCGCGCTCGGAGCGAAACCCCACGTCGACACGGGCAGCGGCTTGGGCGGTCAAGGGTGGTTCTCCTGTGGCGTCGACGTCGTCGAAGTTGTCAACCCTGCTCCCGTCGTCGCTGTTCCGCGCAGCACTACGCTGATCCTCCGTGCGCCCCGACCTCTCCAGCTACCCTCATCTCGCCGCGGGCAAGGTTCGCGACCTGTACGCCGTGGACGACGCTCACCTGCTCATGGTGGCCAGCGACCGCATCTCGGCCTACGACCACGTGCTGCCGACGCCGATTCCCGGCAAGGGCGCGGTGCTGACCGCGATGAGCGTGTTCACCTTCGAGCTGCTGGCCCGCGAGCTCCCGGGGCTGCGCAACCACCTCGCCGGCGACCTCGACGACGAGCGCATCCCGGCCGAGGTGCTGGGCCGTGCCCTGGTCGTGCGACGGCTGCGGATGCTGCCCGTGGAGTGCGTGGCCCGCGGCTACCTCACCGGCTCGGGCCTGACGGACTACCGGCGCACCGGCGCGGTGTGCGGGGTACCGCTGCCCGACGGCCTGGGGGAAGCCAGCCGCCTGCCTGAGCCCATCTTCACTCCGGCCACGAAGGCTGACGCCGGGGATCACGACGAGAACGTGGACTTCGCGACGGTGCAGGCGTCGGTGGGGGTCGAGCAGGCGCAGGCGCTGCGGGCCCGGACCCTGCAGGTCTTCACCGTGGCCTCGGTGCACGCGCAGCGGTGCGGCCTGATCCTGGCCGACACCAAGCTCGAGCTGGGCCTGGACGCCGACGGAGAGCTGGTGCTGGCCGACGAGGTGCTCACGCCCGACTCCTCGCGCTTCTGGCCCGCGGACGGCTACACGCCGGGGCGGGTCCAACCCAGCTTCGACAAGCAGTACGTGCGCGACTGGCTGACCTCGCCCGCCAGTGGCTGGGACCGGGCGTCAGACACCTCTCCGCCGCCGTTGCCCGACGCCATCGTCGCCGCCACCACACAGCGCTACGAGCAGGTGCGCGACTACTGGACGCAGGGTCTTCCCACGCCGTCCTGACGCAGTTCGTCCGCCGTTCACCTTCGCGAAAGACGATGGGGCGGTGAGCGCGAGGCGGGTGCCGGAGCTGGTCGTGTCCTTGTCGGGAGTGCGCCGCGAGCACCTGGCCGACGCCGCCGAGCTGGCGGGTGAGCTCGACGGTCGAGGGGTTCCGTTGAGCCTGCTGGTGGCCCCGCGCGGCCGCGGCGGGCACCGGCTCGTCGACGACCGAACGGCGCAGCAGTGGCTGCGTGCGCGCCGCGAGCACGGCGACGCGATCGTGCTGCACGGCTACGACCAGGTTGCCACCAAGCCGCGACGCGCCGAGTTCGCCACGCTGGCCCAGCACGAGGCGGGCCTGCGCCTGACCGCGGCAGACCGGGTGCTGGAGTCCGTGGGCCTGCGCACCCGGCTGTTCGCACCGCCCCGGTGGGTCATGTCGTCGGGAACGCTGGCCGCGTTGTCCCGCAACGGATTCCGACTGTGCGCCGACCTCGTCGCCGTGCACGACCTGCAGCACCAGACGGTGGTGCGGGCCCGGGTGCTGGGGGTGACCGGCCGGGCCGGAGGCAGCGGTCTCGGAGCGGTCGAGAACGCGCGAACCGAACCGTGGTGGTGCCGAGCACTGGTTCTGGGCGCCGGACGCACCGCACGACGCGGCGCAGTGGTGCGGATCGCGGTCGACGCCCGCCACCTCAGCCGTTCCGGGCCCCGGCAGGCGGTCCTCGACGCCGTGGACCTGGCCCTGCACCACGGTGCACGTCCCGACCGCTACCGCACCCTCGACGAGCCTCCCGTCGCGCGGGCCGCCTGAGGCCAGATCCGTCGCCCGCTCAGACCTCCGTGGCCACGCCGCGCTCGAGCACCGTGACCGTGGTGCCCTTCGGACCCAGGTTGGTGAACATGTCGTAGGCCATCTGGGGCATGGCCAGCACCGCCTCGTGGATGGGCACCGCCACGCGCGGGGACACCGCACGCAGGTAGTCCACGGCCTCGCCCGTCTTCATCCACGGTGCCCCGCTGGGCAGCGCGAGCACGTCGACCTTCTCCTGCGGCACGTGGAACGAGTCGCCCGGGTGCAGCAGCTGACCCGGCGCCGTCGCGGTCCCCAGCAGCAGGGCCACGTTGTCGATGCGGGGGATGTCGGCGTGGATCTCCGCGTGCACCCCACCCTGAACCGCCACCGTCACCGCACCCACGGTGAGGCTGTCACCCACCTGCAGCGCCTGCCAGTCACCGCCCTGCTGCTCGGCGGTCTGCGGGTCGCAGGCCAGCACGACCCCGGGGTTGTTGTGGACCAGGGCGGGGATGACGTCGGGCTTGAGGTGGTCGAAGTGCTGGTGGGTGACCAGCACCGCGTCGAGGCCCGTCAGGTCCTCGAAGCCGGTCGAGAACGCCCCCGGGTCCATCAAGATCCGGGTGCCGTCAATCTCCACGAGCACGCAGGCGTGTCCAAAGTGGGTGAGCTTCACGGGTTCTCCTCCTACGGGGCGGGCTGGGTCGGGGTGGCGAGGTAGCGGTCCAGGACGGTGCTCGGGGTGGCCCGGCCCCGTCCCGGGGTGAGAAAGCTGCGGGTCAGGGCCACGGTGAGCTCCGGCAGCTCGAGCTGGGGCACGTGCCCACAGCGGGGCAGGACCATCGACCGGGCGCTCGGCACCGCCTCGGCCACGTGCCGGGCAAAGCTGGCCGGGACCAGTCGGTCCTCGGTGCCCCACAGGAACAGTGCCGGCGGTGCCAGCGCGCGCAACCGCTTCCAGAACCCGTCCTCGCCGAAGGGCTCGTCGGTGTAGATGTTCAGCGCAGCGGAGACCAGGGCGCGACGGTGACCGGCGTGGCCCATGGCCTCGGCGTTCTCGTCGGCGGCCGACTCGTACCAGGTGTCCGGCACCCGGGTCGGGTCGGCAAACATGCTCTTGATGAACCGGATCACCATCGCCCGCGGCATCCCCACCGGTACTCGACCGATCCCGGCGGGGACCCGTCGGGCCACCGGGGCCAGCTGGCGCTTTCGACGGAACGCCGGCGCCGCACACAGCAGCACCAGCTTGTCGACGGAGCTGGGGTCGCGCAGCGCGAGCTCCAGGGCGAGCCGCCCGCCCAAGGAGTTGCCGATCACCGCGACCGGTCCGTGCGCAGTCGCTCCCACCTCGTCCAGGAACGATCGCAGCCACCGCTGCAGCTGCTCCGCGGTGTACGACCACGGCGGGGCTTCCGAGGCCCCGAAACCCGGGGTGTCGGGGGAGAAGACCCGGTAGTCACGGGCCAGGCCGGCCAGCAGGGGCAGCATGGAGGCGTTGGTGGCGCCGAGCCCGTGCAGCAGCACCACCGGCGGCGCGTCGGCGGGGCCGGCGTCGAGGTAGGCGGTGCGGGCGCCCAGGGCGCTGACCTCGCGGGCCCGCGGACGGCTCGGCAGATCCACGTCGGGCGCGAAGGACCCGCCCACCTGCAGGACGGTGGCCAGGCTGCCCCGGACCACGAGATCCCGAGCCAGGAAGGCGTCCACCCCGCTGACCTCGCCGAGCAGCAGCTCCTGCAGCGTCGAGGCGTGCAGTCGGACGGTGGCTGTGGGACGGTCCGTGGCCCCTGGGCTGACGGTGACCCGACCTCGGTCCAGGTGCACCGTCCAGCGCCCGCGGCCGACGACGTCGAGCTCCAGGGTGGCCACGGTGCGCGCAAGGACGGTGCGGGTGAGGTCGGTGGGCAGGTGCTGCGCCAGCACCGTCTCGGGGTCCAGGTGCGGGCGCGCGGACGTGGTCACCGCTCGAACATAGCTACGCGGTCATGTGTGTGCTGCTTCACACGCCCGCATCAGCTGCGCCAGGTGTAGCGGACGACGGGCCGCCCGGCCCGCCCGTGCTCCGTGCCCCGCTCGCACAGCCCGTCGGCGGCCAGGCGCTCCAGGTAGCGCCACGCCGTCACCCGCGACACCCCGACCGCGGCCGCGGCCTCGGCCGCGCTGCACCCGGCGGTGGCCGCCCGGAGCGCGGCGCCGACGTGCTCCAAGGTGCCCAGGTCCACCCCCTTCGGTGTGGTGGCGCGCTCGTCGGTGCTGCGCAGCCGGGTCATGGCCCGGTCCACGTCGCGCTGGCTGAGGGCCACCTCCCCGGCCGGCAGCGCCGCCCGGTAGTCGGCGTAGCGCTGCAGCTTGTCGCGGAACGCGGCGAAGGTGAACGGTTTGAGCAGGTACAGCAGCACTCCGCTGGCGACCGCGTCACGCACCACGTCGAGGTCGCGGGCCGCGGTGATCGCGATGACGTCGGGTGCACCGGGCAGCGCGTGCAGGGCCCGACAGACGTCGATGCCGCTGCGGTCGGGAAGGCCCAGGTCCAGCAGCATCAGCGCGGGCTCCAGGTCGCGGACCGCCTGCAGCGCCCCCGCGCCCGTGTGGGCGCGCCCCAGCACGGTGAACCCGGGGCAGCGCCGCACGTAGGCGGCGTGGGCATCGGCGATCAGCGGTTCGTCGTCGACCACCAGCACCCCCGTCGCCCCCGCAACCCGGGTCACACCAGCACCCCCAGCGGGAGCCGGACGGTGATCGCGGCGACGTCGAGGTTGGTCGCGTCCAGGCTCCCGCCGTGGCGGCGCACCACCTGGGCGACCAGCGCAAGCCCGAGGCCGCGGTGCCCGGTCTTGGTGGAGTGACCGCGCTGCAGTGCCGTGACCAGGGCGGCCGAGTCCATCCCCGGGCCGCTGTCGGCGACCGTGAGCACCAGCTGCTCGCCCTCGGTGCGCAGGCTCACCTCGACCCACGGCGGCCCCTCGGACCCACCGGCGGCCGCGTCACAGGCGTTGTCGATCAGGTTGCCCACCAAGGTCACCAGCTCCCGGGCGTCCAACGACGGGCTGGCGGCGAGCGCGGTGTCGTGGCTGATGGTGAGCTCGATGCCGCGCTCGCCGGCCTGGGACACCTTGCCCAGCAGCAGGGCGGCGAGCGCCGGTTCCGCCACCGCGTCGACGAGGCGGTCCACCAGGTGCTGGCTGAGCTCCAGCTCGGCGGTGGCGAAGGCGACTGCCTCCTCGGTGCGGCCGAGCTCGACCATGGTGACCACGGCGTGCAGCCGGTTGGCCGACTCGTGGGTCTGGGCGCGCAGGCTGTCGGCAAGGTTGCGCACCGCGTCGAGCTCGCCCAGCACACCCTGCAGCTCGGTGTGGTCGCGCAGGGTCAGCACCGTGCCCAGCTCGCGGCCCTCCCAGGTGGCCGGCCCCTGGCTGACCAGCAGCATCCGGTCCGCGGTCAGGTGCAGCTCGTCACGCACCGCGGTCCCCGCGGTGATGAGCTCGCGCAACGACTCCGGCAGCGCCGACGCGAGCTGTGCGTCCGCACCCAGGTCGAGCAGCCGGCGCGCCTCGTCGTTGACCAGCACCGGGCGGCGGTCGGGATCCAGCACCAGCACGCCCTCGTGCAGGGCGTGCAGCACGGTGTCCTGGTGGGAGTACATGCCGGCCAGCTCGGCCGATCCCAGCCCGAGGGTCTGGCGGCGCAGGCGCCGGCTCAGCAGCAGCGAACCCGCGGTGGCGAGGCCGAGGGCCAGCAGGGACACCGCGACGAGCACCGGCAGCTGCGTCAGGGCGTCGCGACCCACCGAGGCCTGGGTGATGCCGACCGCGACCAGACCCACCACGGCGCCGTCCGCGTCGCGCACCGGTGCCACCGCCCGGATGGACGGGCCCAGGGTCCCCCGGTAGACCTCGGTGAAGGTCCGACCGGCCAGGGCCGGGGCGACGGTGCCGATGAAGGGTGCGCCGAGCAGGGCGGGGTTGGGGTGGGAGTAGCGGGTGCGGTCCGGCGCCATGACCACCACGAAGTCGACCCCGGTGGAGCGGCGCACGGCCTCCGCCGAGGGTTGCAGGGTGGTGGCCGGGTCCGGCGAGGCGAGCGCGAGCAGGGTCGAGGGGGCCAGCGCCTCGGCCTCGGCGATGCCGAGCACCTGCGCCCGGGCCGCGTTCTCGCTGTCGTGTCGAGAGTCGAGCAGGCCCAGGCCCGCGCCGATTCCCACGATCACGCCCAGCACCACGAGCTGCAGCACGAAGAGCTGGCGGGCCAGGCTCCAGCTGCGTCGCTGCATCGGCGAATCCTGGCAGGGGATCGTGCCGGGCGCACCCCGGTCCCGGGCTGAACACAATGCACGCATGTGGTGCTCCCGCCGCGACGCAGGTCACAGTGCACTCGGCCGCCTGGTGAGCCAGATCACTTGAGCCGGCCCCGACGAGAGGTAGCCGTGACCACGACCCGCGACCGTTCCGACGGGGAGAACGTGACCCCACCGACCACCAAGGGCCCGGACAAGACCCGCTACCTCTACCTGGCCGTCATCGCCGCTGTGGTGCTGGGCGCGATCCTCGGGCTCGTCGCGCCCGAGGTGGGGAAGTCGTTGGCCCCGCTGGGCACTGGCTTCGTCGACCTCATCAAGATGATGATCTCGCCGATCATCTTCTGCACGATCGTGCTGGGCATCGGTTCGGTGCGCAGTGCCGCGAGCGTCGGCCGCACCGGCACCCTCGCCCTCATCTACTTCACGGTGATGTCCACCGTGGCGCTGGGCATCGGCCTGGTGGTGGGCAACATCCTCAAGCCGGGGTCCAACCTGGAGATCACCACGGCGGCCCTGAAGAAGGGGACCGACCTGGGTGGCAAGGGCGCGGAGTCGACCACCGACTTCCTGCTGGGCATCATCCCCGACACCCTGGTCAGCTCGCTGACGTCGGGCTCCGTGCTGCAGACGTTGCTGGTGGCGCTGCTGGTCGGCTTCGCGCTGCAGTCCCTCGGGCGCCGGGGTGAGCCGGTGCTGCGGGGTATCGGTCACCTCCAGAAGCTGGTGTTCAAGGTCCTGACGATGATCCTGTGGCTGTCCCCGGTGGGTGCGTTGGGTGCGATCGCCAACGTGGTCGGGCAGACCGGCTCCGACGCGCTGGTGCAGCTGGGCGTGCTGATGGCGGGCTTCTACGCCACCTGCATCATCTTCATCTTCGGTGTGCTGGGCACGGTGCTGCGGGTGAGCACGGGGTTCAACGTGTTCAAGCTGGCCCGCTACCTGGGCAAGGAGTACCTGCTCATCGTGGCGACCTCGTCGTCGGAGTCGGCGCTGCCTCGGTTGATCGCGAAGATGGAGCACGTGGGCGTGGAGCGGACCACCGTGGGGATCGTGGTTCCCACCGGGTACTCGTTCAACCTCGACGGCACCGCCATCTACCTCACCATGGCGTCGTTGTTCATCGCCGACGCCCTGAACAAGCCGCTGCACCTGGGCGAGCAGATCGGCCTGCTGCTGTTCATGATCGTGGCGTCCAAGGGTGCGGCGGGCGTCAGCGGGGCGGGCCTGGCCACCCTCGCCGGCGGGCTGCAGAGCCACCGGCCCGACCTGGTCGGCGGCGTCGGCCTGATCGTCGGCATCGACAAGTTCATGTCCGAGGCCCGGGCGCTGACCAACTTCTCCGGCAACGCCATCGCCACCCTGCTCGTGGGCACCTGGACCAACACGATCGACGCCGACCGCGTGCGCGCCGTGCTCGACGGCGGGATCCCCTTCGACGAGAACCTGATGGGCGACGACCTGCACGGCCCGGACGACCCCCACGGCCCGGACGCGACCACCGGCACCGCGGTCCACACCCGGGTGGTGGCAGGGGCAACCGTGTAGCCCCCCGCAAT
>JBDTDI010000268.1:0-4669 GCA_039923155.1 Mycobacteriaceae bacterium
GCTGCTGCGACGCCTGGGCACCACCGCGCTGCTGGTCACCCACGACCAGGCCGAGGCGATGGCCCTGGCCGACCACCTCGTGGTCATGCGGGCCGGGGTGGTGGTGGCAGCGGGCGACCCCCGAGACGTCTACGGCGCACCGGCGGACACGGAGCTGGGGCGATTCCTCGGGGAGGGGGTCGTGCTGCCGGGGGTGCGCGAGCTCTCGGGGGAGGGTCTCGTGGTCAGGTGCGCGCTGGGTTGTCTCGACGTTGCCGGACCGGGCCCGGGTCCGCGGGCGAACGACCAAGGCGCGTGCGAGGTGCTCGTGCGTCCTGAGCAGCTGAGCGTGCGGCGCTCGAGCCAGCCCGAGGGACTCGTCGCCGCGCCGGTCGGAACGGCGGGAGACGTGGTCTCCCAGTCGTTCTACGGGCACGACGCGCTGGTCCGGGTCCGGCTGCGCGACGGTGAGCAGGTCTCCGTTCGCGTGGGTGGCGCCGAGCGCTACCGCGCTGGAGATGCCGTGACCGTGCACGTCAGGACACCGGTGTCGACCTTTGCGGACTGAGCACTCGTCTAAGTTAGGAGAGCCTGCCCTAATGCGATAGGTTCTGGGTCGAACCTGACCACGACGAGAGGAACCGCAGCCGTGAGGCTCTGGAGCACCACGCCCCGCCCGGCCCGGGCAGACGCACCCCGACGACGAGGCCCCCTCGGTCGAGCAGCGGTGGCGCTCGTCTCGGTACCGCTGCTGGTTCTCGCGGCGGCCTGCGGATCGAGCTCGGGCACGCCGGCGGGCTCCGCCGACTCCTCACCCGCTGCGGCAGGTACCACCCTGACCGTCTACACCGACCAGCACGCCGAGCTCGTCGCCGGCCTCACCGAGGCGTACACCAAGGCCACGGGAGTCACGTTCAACGTCCAGAACGACGCCACGGTGGGTCAGATCCAGGCGGAGGGCAAGGCGAGCAAGGCCGACGTGTTCCTCTCCGAGGACCCGGGGCCGGTCGCCCAGCTCGGCGCCCAGAACCTGCTGTCCCCGGTGGCGAAGTCCACGCTCGCCCAGGTTCGCCCCGGGCTCAGCTCCGGCAAGGGATTCTGGGTCGCCTACGCCGCCCGCTCGCGCGTCCTCTACTACAACCCGACGCTGATCAAGGAGGACCGGCTCCCGAAGACCTTGGCCGACATCGTCGAACCGCAGTACGAGGGCAAGTTCGCCTGGGCGCCGTCGGGCGCCTTCGTCGCGACCACCCAGTACCTGATCAACACGATCGGCAAGGACGCAACGACGACCTTCCTCACCGGTGTCAAGGCGAACGGGGTCAACGAGCAGAAGAACGGCAACGTGCGTGACACGGTGGAGGCCGGCAAGCACGCCATGGGCCTGTCCAACCACTACTACTGGTGGGTGTTGGCCGGGCAGAAGGGCGGCCCCGACCAGCTGACTTCCAAGATCTACCACTTCCCGTCCGAGGACCCGGGCAACCTGATCCTGTCCTCGGGGGCCGGGGTGCTGCGCTCCAGCCCGCACCAGGAGCAGGCGCAGAAGTTCCTCGCCTGGCTCACCGCCAAGGACGGTGGGCAGAAGATCCTTGCCGACGCTCCGGTGAAGGTCTCCGAGTCGCAGTACCCGGTGGCGCCCGGGGTCGTGAGCAGCATCAGCGGCGACCTGGGCAAGATCAGGTCCCCGTCGTTCGACATGGACTCCCTCGCCGACTCCCAGCAGGCCGAGGACCTGTTGAAGACGCTGGGCATGTCGAAGGGTTGAGGCGGGGGATGAGCACGCGCACCGGCAGGAGGTCACCGACGGCAACCCCGTGGTTGGCGGTGGCCGTCGCCGTGGCCTCCCTGGTGCCCCTGGGCTACCTGTTCCTCAGCGGAACGTCGTGGCGTGACATCGCGACCGAGCTCGCGTACCGCTCGACGGTGGATGCGATCGGTCAGACGCTGGCGCTGACGGTGCTCGTGACCCTGGTCGCGGGCGGGCTCGGGCTCGCAGCGGCGGTCGTGGTGACCCGGACGACCGTGCCCGCACCACGGCTGATGACCGTCCTGTTCGCGCTGCCGCTCGCGGTTCCTGGCTTCGTCAGCGCGTACGCCACCTACTCGGCCGAGCTGGTCTACGCACCGCGCTCGTCGGTGGTCACCAGCCTGGTCGGGGCTGCGGTGGTTCTCTCGCTCTCGTTGTACCCCTACGTGTTCCTGCCGTGCGTGATCGCGCTGCGCGGGGTCGACCCCGCGCTGGAAGAAGCGGCGACCAGCCTGCGTCCGGGTCGGTTCAGCGCGTTCCGGGTGGTGAGCGTGCCGGCCCTGCGCCCCGCGCTGGCCGCCGGCGCGCTGATCGTCGGGCTGCACGTGCTGGCCGAGTACGGCGCCATGGCCCAGCTCGGTCGCAGCACGCTGACGACCAAGATCGTCGGGGAGATGCTCGACTACGGCAACTACCGTTCCGCGCGCTCGTTGTCGCTGCTGCTGGTCGGGCTGTCGGTGTTGGTGCTGGTGGGCACCCGGTGGCTCGCTGGACGCAGCGTGGTCGGTGAGGTGACGCGGGGCGTGGCGCGCCCCCCGGGACGGCACGCGCTGCGGGGCTGGCGCTGGCCGATCCTGGGCGTCTCGGTGCTCGTGCCCCTGCTCGCGGTGGGACCGACGGTGCTGATGACTGCGCGCGGCCTGTTGAGCACCCACCGGGCCGAGGCCCCGGCCTGGTCGGTGGTGGGGTCGGCGCTGACGAGCAGCGTCGGCTACGCGGCGACGGCGGCGATCGTGGCCACGGTGTGCGCGCTACCGGTGAGCTGGTGGGTGACCCGACACCCCACGACGCTGTCGCACCTGACCGAGCGTGCGGTGTGGCTGGCCCACGCCGTCCCCAGCGCGATCCTGGCCCTGGCGCTGGTGTACCTGGCCACCCGGGCAGTTCCGGCGCTGTACAAGACGTCGACCGTGTTGATCGCCGGGTACGTGATCCTCTACCTCCCGCTCGCGGTGGCCAACCAGCGCGTCGGACTGCAGTCGGCCCGACGCACCTTCGACGAGGTGGCGTCCTCGCTCGGGAGTCGGCCGAGCAGGACGTTCGCGCGGATCACGTTGCCGCTCGCCGCGCCGGGTTTTGCCGCGGGCGCGATCCTGGTCGCGCTGGACGCGAGCAAGGAGCTGACCACCACCCTCATGCTGCTGCCGTTCAACACGAGCACGTTGTCCTCCAAGCTGTGGGCGACCACCAACGGGGAGTCCCTCGACTTCACGGCAGCAGCCCCCTACGCGGGCCTGCTCGTGCTCCTCGGGGTGGTCCCGGTGTACCTGCTCGTGCACAACACCCTGAGCTCGTCGACCGCGGCAGGGCCGGTGGCGCTGGTCGACGGAGCACCAACCCAACCGGCGGAGGTGCGCCTATAATTTGCGTGTGGCAAGCGTTGCGATCCGCACTTTCTACCCCATCGACCGGCATCGACCAGGGTCGCCGAAGAGTGTGCAGCGGTGGGCGCGCTGAGGCTCCGGTCGGTGGCGACGCTGGACCTGCCGCCGGACGTGTTCGCGGTCGTGATGGCGACAGGGATCGTGTCCGTCGCGGCCCGCGACCACGCCTACCCCCGCATCGAAGCCCCCCTCGCCGCCCTCGCCGCCGCCATCCTCGTTCTTCTCGTCGCCGGCGCCGCGCTGCAGCTGCTGCTGGGCCCGGCCACGGCCCTGGCGCGGGCACGTGACCCGGACGTCGGGTTGCGGTTGTTCACCTTCGTCGCCGCCTGCGCGGTGGTCGGGGCGTGCTTCCCCACCCACCCGGTCGTCGTGCGGACCTTGGCCGTCGCCGCGGCCGCGGCCTGGCTGGTGCTGTTCCCGTTGACTCTTCGCGACGTCGTGGCCAGCACCGCCAGCCAGCTGCGCGCACATGCACACGGCTCGTGGCTGCTCGTCAGCGTGGCGACCGCCGGGCTGGCGATCACGGCGGCGGGAGTGGCCAGCAGCACCCACCGGCTGGCCTGGATCGTCGTCTCCACCGCGGCGTGGGCGCTTGCCGTGGTGCTGTACCTCGTCGTCGCGGGGCTCATCGCCTGGCGGGTCGCGACCGAGCCGTTCGTCCCGGAGGAGGTGACCCCCGACAGCTGGATCCTGATGGGCGCCCTGGCCATCACCACCCTGGCCGGCGCGGACCTCGTCGGTGCCCTGCGTGCGGCGGGGCCGGCATCGGGCTCACCGGTGTGGCTGAGCGACGTGGTCCGCCCGGCCACCCTCGTGCTCTGGATCCTCGCCAGCACGACCATCCCGGTGCTGGTGTACGCCGAGATCTGGCGAGTCGACCACCGCGCCGGGTCGGTGCACTTCGCCGGTGCGTGGTGGTCTGCGGTCTTCCCGCTCGGCATGTACGCCAGCGCCACCGCCGCGACCGCGGCCCAGCTGGCGCTGCCCTCGCTGACCACCATCTCGCTGGTCATGTTCTGGATCGCGTTCAGCGTGTGGGTGCTCGTCACCATGGGCTGGCTGCACTCGGTCCTCCGTCCGGCGGGGCGTCCCTCCTAGCCGGCGGCCCGACCGGCCGTGAGCACCCGCACGGCCTCGGTGACCGCCGCCCGCCTCGCGGTGCGCACCGCCGTCCACAGCGGTCTCAGTAGGTCTTCGCGCCGTTCGGCGACCCGAGCGCTGAGGGCGGCACCAGGAGCGTCCGCGTCCGCGGCGGAGAGGATTGCCGCGACCTCGT
>JBDTDI010000269.1:0-12257 GCA_039923155.1 Mycobacteriaceae bacterium
CGCTCGCCGGGCCGAACCGCGCCGGCCCAGCGATCGCGAACATGGCGACCATGCTGTCGGTCTGCACCAAACCGAAGCCGGCGCCGAACACCCCGGCGCCCAGCACCAGCGACGAGGTGGAGGGTGAGCCGACGGCGAGGGCCAGGCCCGCAGCACCGGCTGCGGCGAGCAGCACCCCGGCCGGCAGCAAGCGTCCCGGCGCGCCGAGCCGCTCGGCGAGCGGACCAGCGACGACGCGACCCACGAGCATCGCCCCCGTGAGCGCGGACAGGGCCACACCGACGGTGCCCGCCCGCTCCGGCACCGCCAGCGCCAGGTTGGTCACGGTGGCTCCGAAGGACACCGCGACCACCACCATCGCGAGCACCGGGGCGACCACCGCGGGAACCGGCAGCCGCGGTGGGGCGGGCGCGGCGGCCGGGGCGGTGTGGGCGGGCAGCCCGAGCGCCACCAGCGCACCCACCAGCGGCAGCACACCACCGGCCAGCAGCACCGGGGTCGGGCCGTGCTGGGCGGCCAGCGCAAGCCCCACCGGCAGGGTGACCAGCTGGGGCGCACCGATGGCCACCCCGTAGATCCCCGTCGCGCGGCCGAGGCGTCGAGGGGGCACGAGCTCGGCCACCAACGCCCCCGCCGCCACGGTGAGCAGGCCGAACCCGCAGCCGCGCACCGCGGTGACGCCGAGCACGGCCGACACCGACCCCAGCCCGGGGTAGAGGAGAGCCGGCCCGCCGAGCAGCAGCCCACCGACCACGATGACCCAACGGTGACCGCGGCGACGCAGCAGCGCGGGCACACCCAGCTGGGTGAGCACCGTGGTGAGCATGAAGACGGTGGTGGCGGCGGCGGCCGCCACGGCCGAGCCACCGAGTCCGACCAGCTGCAGCGGCACGACCGGCAGCAGCAGCGTGAACCCGGCAAACATCGTCACCGTCACCGCGGTCAGCGTCGCGAACGACGCGCGTACTGACGACGTGTCCGGCCGGGCGCCGCTCACACCAGCCGGAGGACAGCCGCGGCGAGGGCCAGCGCGCAGGCGAGGGCCAACCCGATCGCCAACGGCACGTTGGTCTTGCGGGTCGTCCACACCCCGCCGGCGAAGAACCCCGCCAGCAGCAGCAGGCCCAGGACGAGCAGGTAGGACCCCGTGCTCACCCGAGGCTGCCCTTGGTCGAGGGCACGCCGCTGACCCTCGGGTCGTGCTCGACGGCGGCGCGCAGCGCCCGCGCGACGGCCTTGTACTCGGCCTCGGTCACGTGGTGCTGGTCGCGACCGTGGACCACCCGAACGTGCAGGGCGATCCTTGCGTGGAAGGCCAGCGCCTCGAACACGTGCCGGTTGATGACGGTCGCGTACGGCGCCTGCCCACCGCCTCCGATCAGCGCGCCCAGCATGTGCTCCGGCTCCCCGGTGTGCACGCAGTAGGGACGCCCGGACACGTCGACGGCCGCGTGGGCCAAGGTCTCGTCCATGGGGATCCACGCGTCGCCGAAGCGACGGATGCCCACCTTGTCGCCCAGCGCCTCGGCGATCGCCTGGCCGAGCACGATCGCGGTGTCCTCCACGGTGTGGTGCGCCTCGACGTGGGTGTCTCCCTCGGCGCGCACGGTCAGGTCGAAGCAGCCGTGCACCCCGAACGCGGTGAGCATGTGGTCGAAGAAGGGCACCCCGGTCCGCACGTCGACCACCCCGGTGCCGTCGAGGTTGAGCTCGACGGTGATGGAGGCCTCGTTGGTGGTGCGCTCCACCCGGGCGGTGCGGCTCATCAGGCCCCCTGCAGCTCGTCGACCAGCCCGGCGGCAGCCGCCAGGAACGCGTCGTTCTCGGCGCGCAGCCCGATGGTCGCACGCAGGTAGCCCGCAACGTTCGGGTCACGGATCAGCACGCCCTGCTCCAGCAGGCGCTGCCAGGCCGTCGGCGAGTCGGTGAAACGACCCACCAGGACGAAGTTCGCGTCGCTGCGCACCACGTCGAAGCCCATGTTCCGCAAGGAGCTCGACACCCGCTCCCGCTCCGCGGCCAGGGTCGCCACCGTCGCCAGCGTCTCCTCGGCGTGGGCCAGTGCGGCGCGGGCGGCGGCCTGGGTCAGCACCGACAGGTGATAGGGCAGACGCACCAGCAGCATCGCCTCGACGACCGCGGGCGCGGCCACCAGGTAGCCCAGGCGCCCCCCGGCGAAGGCGAAGGCCTTGCTCATGGTGCGGCTCACCACGACCCGGTGCGGCAGCTCACCGACCAGCACCACCGCGCTCGGCGCCGGGGAGAACTCGGCGTAGGCCTCGTCGACGACCACGACTCCTGGTGCAGCGGAGGCGATCGCGCGCACGTCGTCCAGGCTGAGCGACTGCCCGGTGGGGTTCTTGGGGCTGGTCACGAACACCAGGTCGGGCTGGTGCTCGGCGATCGCGGCCAGCGCGGCCTCCACGTCGAGGGAGAAGTCGGCCCGGCGGGGCTCGGGCAGCCACCGGGTGCGGGTGCCGCCGGCGATGATCGTGTGCATCGAGTACCCGGGTTCGAACCCCATCGCGGTGCGTCCGGGGCCACCGAAGGCCTGCAGCAGCTGCTGCAGGATCTCGTTGGAACCGTTGGCGGCCCACACGTTCGACGCCTGCACCGGCACTCCCGTCTGGCGGGTGAGGTAGGCGGCGAGGTCGGTGCGCAGCGCGACCGCGTCCCGGTCGGGATAGCGGTGCAGATCCGTCGCGGCGGCGCGGACCGCGGCGGCCACGTCCTCGACGAGAGCGACCGAGGGTGGGTGCGGGTTCTCGTTCGTGTTCAGCCGGACCGGCACGTCCAGCTGGGGGGCGCCGTAGGGGTTGGCCCCCACCAGCTCCGGGCGCAGCGGCAGGTCAGCCAGAGCCACGCCCGCCCCGAGGACGGCGTCGGGCGCCGGCGCGCTGTCCTTCTGCGGGCTCACCCGCGAAACCGTGCGGTGACGGCGTCACCGTGCGCCGGCAGGTCCTCGGCGTTGGCCAGGGCGACGACGTGGTGGGACACGTCGGCCAACGCTGCCTGCGTGTACTCCACCAGGTGGATGCCACGCAGGAAGGTCTGCACGCTGAGCCCCGAGCTGTGCCGCGCGCAGCCAGCGGTGGGCAGGACGTGGTTGGACCCGGCGCAGTAGTCGCCCAGGCTCACCGGTGCCCACGGACCCACGAACACCGCGCCGGCGTTGCGCACCCGGCGGGCGACCGCGGCCGCGTCGCGGGTCTGGATCTCCAGGTGCTCGGCGGCGTAGGCGTCGACGACGCGCAGACCCTGCGCCACGTCGTCCACGATGATGACGCCGGACTGCGCGCCGCCCAGCGCCGCCCGCACACGCTCCGCGTGCTTGGTGACCGCGACCATCTCCACCAGGGCCGCGTCGACGGCGTCCGCCAGCGCGGTGCTCGTGGTGACGAGCACGCTCGCCGCGAGGACGTCGTGCTCGGCCTGGCTGACGAGGTCGGCGGCCACGTGGACCGGGTCCGCGGAATCGTCGGCCAGCACGGCGATCTCGGTCGGGCCGGCCTCCGCGTCGATGCCCACCAGACCCCGCAGCATCCGCTTGGCAGCGGTCACGTAGATGTTCCCGGGCCCGGTGATGAGGTCGACGCCCACCAGGGCAGCACCGTCGGTGTCGGTCGCACCCAGGGCCAGAAGCGCCACGCCCTGGGCCCCGCCGGCCGCCCAGACCTCCTTCACCCCGAGCAGCACGCACGCGGCCAGGATGGTCGGGTGCGGCCAACCGCCGTGATCGGCCTGCGGCGGTGAGCACACCACCAGCGAACCCACCTCGGCAGCCTGGGCGGGCACCACGTTCATCACCACGCTGGAGGGGTAGACGGCGTTGCCGCCGGGGACGTAGAGGCCCACCCGCTCCACCGGCACCCACCGCTCGGTCACGGTTCCGCCGTCAACGACCTCGGTGACCGTCTCGGTACGACGCTGGTCGGCGTGCACCCGTCGACTGCGGTCGATGGACTCCTGCAGAGCCGCGCGGACGTCGTCGTCGATGCTCGCGGCCGCCTCGGCCAGCACCTGGGCCGGCACCCGGATGGTGGCCGGGCGAACGGAGTCGAACCGCTCGCCGAGCTCCAGCACCGCCTCCACCCCGCGCGCACGCACCGCCTCGACGATGGGGCGCACCGTGTCCAGCACCGCGTCGACGTCGACCTCGCCGCGCGGCAGCACGGCGCGCAGCTCGGCGGTGGACGGGGTGGAGCCACGCAGATCGGTGCGGGCGAGCACGAGAGCCTCCAGCGGGACGGCAGCGGTTGTCCGGGTCAGTGTCACTCTAGGTCGGTACTAGGTCGAAACCAGGTCCGAGACCAGGTCCAAGCCCAGGTCCAGCACGGTGACCGAATGGGTGAGGGCGCCGACGGCCAGGTAGTCGATCCCGGTGGCGGCGTACGCGGCGACCACGTCGAGCGTCAGACCACCGGAGGACTCGAGCCTGGCCGAGGGGGCGTGGGCGTCCCGCCACCGCACCGCTGCAGCCGTGTCGGCGACGGTGAAGTTGTCCAGCAGGACCAGCAGCGAGCCGTCAGGGCCGATCTCGGCCAGCACCTCGTGCAGCTGGTCCAGGGAGTCGACCTCCACCTCGCAGGGCAGCTCGGGGGCGGCGGCCCGCACGAGGCGCAGGGCCGCCACCACACCGCCGGCCGCGAGCACGTGGTTGTCCTTGACGAGGGTGGCGTCCCCCAGCGCCATCCGGTGGTTCACCCCTCCGCCGGCCACGACGGCGTACTTCTGCAGCGCGCGCAGTCCCGGCAGCGTCTTGCGGGTGTCGCGGATCCGGCACCGGGTGCCCGCGACGGCCTGCACCCACGCGTCGGTGGTGCTGGCGACGCCCGAGAGGTGGCAGAGCAGGTTCAGCATCGTGCGCTCGGCGGTGAGCATGCCTCGGGTGGGGGCGCGCACGGTGAGCACCGACCGGCCCACCACCGCCCGGTCACCGTCGCTGGCGCAGTACAGCACCTCGTGGGCCTCGCCCAGGACCTGCTCCAGCACCAGCCGGGCCACGTCCAGCCCGGCCAGCACCCCAGGTGCCCGGGGCACAACCTGCCCCACCGCGGTGGCGTCGGCCCCGACCGTCGCGAGGGTGGTGATGTCCGGGCCCAGGGCCAGGTCCTCCGCCAGGGCGGTCCGCACGACGCGCAGCGCGCTGTCGCGCAGGGCGCTGTCCTGCTGGGCCCAGCCTCGAGGGGCTGGGCCTCGAAGAGCCGGGCCGCGGTCGCGCTCGAGTGCACTCATGCTGCGGTTCCCACCTTCTCGTCCCGCACCGTCGCCTCGTCCCGCACCGTCGCCTCGCCCCGCACCGTCGCCTCGACGCGGGCCCGGCCGGTCGAGTCCAGGCGCAGGACGGTGCTCACCGGCGTCGCAGCCGGGCGCGGGTGGTCGCGTCGGAGGTGGCAGCCCCGCGTCTCGGTGCGCGCCGCGGCCGCGGTCACCAGCGCGGCGGCGACCAGGGTCAGCGCTGCGTCCTCGGCGGTGCGGCGGTCGGTGACGTCGGCCAGGGGTGCGCCCGCCAGCAGGTCAGCAACCAGCGCCAGGCCGTGGGTGTCGCGCTGCAGCCCTGCGTGCGCGCTCATGAGCCCTTGCAGGACGTCGCGCGGCAGCACCCGTTGTTGCGGCGCGATCTCGCTGTGCGCGTAAACCACTCCGGCCTCACGCACTCGCGCGAGGGCCAGGTCCACCACGCGACCGGCGACCACCAGCCCCTCCAGGAGGCTGTTGGAGGCCAACCGGTTCGCCCCGTGCAGCCCGGTCCGCGCGACCTCCCCGGCCGCGAACAGCCCCGGGATGCTGGTGGCGCCGGCGGGGTCGGTGAGGACCCCGCCGCAGGAGTAGTGGGCGGCGGGGACGACGGGGATCGGCTGGGTGGTCGGGTCGACGCCGAGCGCAACGCACGCCGCGTGCACGGTGGGGAAGCGGGTCGCGAGCTCCGCCACCCGCCGCGCGTCGAGCAGCACGTGGTCGGTGCCGGTGGCTCGCATCCGGGCGGTGACGGCAGCGGCCACCACGTCTCGTGGCGCGAGGTCACCGAGCGGGTGCACCCCGGCCATCACCTCTCGCCCGGCCAGGTCGGTGAGCACCGCACCCTCTCCGCGAAGCGCCTCGGTGACCAACGGTCGTTGCCCTGCTCCGTCGGGGGTGAACAGCACCGTGGGGTGGAACTGCACGAACTCGAGGTCGCTGACCGACGCCCCGGCGCCCAGGGCGAGCGCGATGCCGTCACCGGTGGCCACGTCAGGGTTGGTGGTGCTCGCGAACAGGTGTCCGAGACCGCCGGTCGCGAGCAGCACCGCGGGGGCGTGCACCATCCCCGGGCGCCCGACGGCATCGAGGACGGCGACGCCGTGGACGGAGCCGTCAGCGCCGAGCAGCACGCGGGTCACGGTGTGGTGCTCCAGGATCCGCACCGGGAGGGCAGCAGGCCCGACCACGTCGGTGTGCAGGGCCCGTTGTACCTCGGCCCCGGTCGCGTCGCCACCGGCGTGCACCACCCGGCGGAAGCCATGCCCACCTTCGCGGGTCCGGGCGGGCCGGCCGTCGCGGTCGGCGTCGAAGCGGGCGCCGCGAGCGACCAGCCGGGCCACGGCGCCACCACCAGCGGCGACGATCGAGTGCGCGGCCGCCTCGTCGCACAGCCCGGCACCCGCGGTGAGGGTGTCACGCACGTGGGCAGCGACGGAGTCGCCGGCAGCGACCGCGTCGGGCCCCACCACCGCGATTCCGCCCTGGGCCCACGCGGTGGCCGAGTCGTCCACCGTTGACTTGGCGATCACCACCACGTGCAGACCCTGTTCGCGCGCGCCGAGGGCGGCGGTGAGGCCAGCGACCCCGCTGCCGACCACGACCAGGTCCGCGCGGTCGTTCCAGGGCCTGGTGCCGGCCGCGGCGCTGCTCATTCGCCCCGCCCCGGGCTACCGACCGCGATCATCGCCTGCACGGCTCCTCGGGCGGCGGCGGCGGTGTCCGGGTCGACGACCACCTCGTCGCGCCCGGTGAGCAGGCAGTGCAGCAGCGCGGCCGGGGTGATCATCTTCATGTAGCGGCACGACGCCTTCTCGTTGACGGCCTGGAAGTCGACCTCCGGTGCGGCCTTGCGCAGCTGGTGCAGCATGCCGACCTCGGTGGCGACCAGCACCTGCCGTGCGTGCGAGGCGCGGGCCGCGGTGAGCATGCCGCCGGTGGAGAGGATCTTCACCCGCTCGGGGTCCACGATTCCCTCCCCGGCCAGGTACAGCGCGGACGTGGCGCAACCACATTCGGGGTGCACGTACAGCTCGGCGCCCGGGTGCTCGGCGACCCGCGCGGCGAGGGCATCGCCGTTGATGCCGGCGTGCACGTGGCACTCCCCCGCCCACACCGAGATGTTGTCCCGACCGGTCCGACGCTGCACGTGCGCGCCCAGGAACTGGTCGGGCAGGAACAGCACCGGGGTGTTCGCGGGGATTGACTCGACGACCTCGACGGCGTTGGCGGAGGTGCAGCAGATGTCGGTGAGCGCCTTGACCTCGGCCGTCGTGTTGACGTAGCTGACCACCACGGCCCCGGGGTTCTCGTCCTTCCACGCCTGCAGCGCCGCGGCGTCGATGGAGTCGGCGAGCGAGCACCCGGCGCGTGCGTCGGGGATGAGCACCCGCTTGTCGGGGCTGAGGATCTTCGCCGTCTCGGCCATGAAGTGCACACCGCAGAACACGATCTCGGCCGCGTCCGAGGCGGCCGCGATGCGGGAGAGGCCGAGGGAGTCCCCGACGTGGTCGGCCACGTCCTGCACCGCGGGCAGCTGGTAGTTGTGGGCGAGCAGGACCGCACCGCGAGCGTCGGCCAGCTCGCGCACCCTGCGCGCCCATGCCGCGTCCGCCTCCACTCCTTGGTAACCCGTGTCGGTGCGGGTGATCCGGTCGCCGACGACCCGGTCACCGGGGCTGGCGGACGGGCTGGCGGGCGGGCTGGTCGCCGTGGTGGTCATCTCGTGCTCCTCAAGGGTGAGGCGGGGGTTTGGCATCCCGGGGTTTTCGACTTACGATCGGAAACATGGCAGATGGTAGCACCGCACACGAGGTTCTCGCTGTGGTGCTGCAGGTGCGTTCGGGCGCAGCCGATGGGGGGCTCAGCCTGCAGGTGCTGCTGTGGCGGCGCGGCCAGGCCCCGCAGCCGGGTCGGTGGGCGTTGCCCGGTGGCCGGCTGGCCGCCGACGAGGACGTGGAGCGCTCCGCCCTGCGCCAGCTCGCGGAGAAGGTCGACGTCCGCGAGGTCGCCCACCTGGAGCAGCTCGCGGTCTTCAGCGATCCCGCGCGCGTGCCCGGGCCGCGCACGGTGGCCTCGACGTTCCTCGGCCTGGTGCCCTCACCGGCCGACCCGCGGCTGCCCGGGGACACCCGCTGGCACGACGCCCAGGCGTTGCCCGAGCTCGCCTTCGACCACCGGACCGTGATCGACCGCGCGGTGAGTCGTCTACGACACAAGCTCTCCTACACCAACATCGGGTTCGCGCTGGCGCCGGCAGAGTTCACCATGTCGACGCTGCGGGAGCTCTACACCACGGCTCTGGGCCACCCCGTCGACACCACCAACCTGCAACGGGTGCTCACCCGTCGGGGCGTCCTGGTCCCGACGGGCACGCGGGCGCCGACCGGTCCGAGCGGCGGTCGACCCGGGGCGCTGTACCGCTTCACCGGCTCGTCGCTGCGGGTCACCGACGCGTTCGCTGCGCTGCGGCCCCCGAGTTGATGGTCCCCACGCTGCGACCGCGAGTTCCGAGCGGGGCAGCGGGTCTGGACGTACGGTTTGCTGCGTGCCCGAATCGATTCCGCTGTTCCCGCTCGGGACAGTGCTGCTGCCGGGTGCTTCGCTCCCGCTGCACGTCTTCGAACCTCGCTACCGCCGGCTCACCACCGATCTGGTGACCGGTGCGGTTCCCGGCAAGAGCTTCGGGGTGGTGGCCGTGCGGTCGGGGCGCGACGGGTCGGAGGGCGACATCGAGGCGCTGCACGGCGTGGGCTGCACCGCTCGCCTCAAGGAGGTCTCCCGGCTGCCCGACGGGCGTTTTGACATCGTGACCACCGGCGAGCGGCGCTTCAAGGTTCTCGCCGTCGAGAAGACGGCGTCGTCCTACCTCAGTGCCACCGTCCAGTGGTTGCCCGACGACGAGATGTCGGCTCAGGAGTCGCAGCACCTGCTGCCCCGGCTGGTGCTCGCCGCTCGCGCCGCGCACCACCGGTACTGCGAGGTGGCGTGGAAGCGCAACGACTGGACCCCGCCCGACGACGAGGTGGACGCAGCGCTGCTGAGCCACCTGCTGGCCGCTGACTGCCTGCTCCCGCTGGAAGATCGTCAGGCGTTGCTCGAGGAGCGATCCAGCGTGCGCCGGCTGCGGCTGGTCCGTCGCGTCATCTCTCGAGAGACGCACATCCTCAGTGAGCTGCGGGCGATTCCGGTCCCGCTGGAACAGGTCCTGCTCCCGATGGGCCTGAACTGAGCGACGGCCCGTCCAGCTCCGCCCGGGCGTCGACGAGATCGCCCCGTGGGTCGTCGCGGGAGGACAGGGCCGCAGCCAGGGTGTAGGCGAGGCAGGCTCCCACCGGTTGCAGCAGCGCGATCGCCCAGGTGCCCAGCTCCGGGGGTCCGGTGGTCCGGGTCCCGGCGGACAGGCCCTGCACGGGGAACCGCAGCCCGCCCACCAGCTGACCGACCAGCTCGGCGAGGCAACCGGCGGCGAACGACCCCAGGACCAGGGCCACGAGCAGCGTCGGCCCGCGCCAGCGCCGCCAGGTCCACGTCAGCACACCGGCAGCCAGGCCCACGACCAGCAGCGCCACCGCGAGCTGACCGGTGGCGTCGAACCGGGACTTCGACTCCGGCGCCAGCACCGTCGCGGTTCCGTCGCGCAAGATCCCAACCCCCAGCCCAGGGACCAGCAGCGCCCAACCGAGGCCGACCAGGGCACCCACGACGAGCAGCACCAGCACCAGCTGCACTGCCGCCGACCGCTCGGTGCGCGCCCTCACCGCGGACGCTCCCCCGCCTCGGGTCGCGGCGAGGAGTCGGTCGTGCCGTGCCGCGAGCAGCGCGCCCACCACCCGTCCGGGCGCACCTGCACCACCATTCGTCGACCACAGTCGGCGCAGAAGCGGGGCGGTTCGAGCGCGAGCAGGGCCTCGCAGGCCGGGTGCGGGAGTGACGGTTCACCGCACGCGGTGCAGAAGGACGAGGCCGCGACGGTGCTCACAGCGTGTCGTTCAGCGCCTTGATCGGCATGCTCAGCTCGCCGAGAAGGTCGATGTCGCTCTCGGCCGGGCGGCCCAGGGTGGTGAGGTAGTTGCCGACGATGACAGCGTTGATCCCACCCAGCATCCCCCGGCGTGCCCCCAGGTCGCCGAGGGTGATCTCCCGACCGCCGGCGAACCGCAGCACCGTGCGGGGCAGCGCGAGGCGGAACGCGGCGATCGCCCGCAGCGCATCCGTGCCGGGCAGCACCTCCAGGTCGCCGAACGGGGTCCCCGGACGGGGGTTCAGGAAGTTGAGCGGCACCTCGTCGGGGGTGAGCGCGGCCAGGTCCGCAGCGAACTCAGCACGCTGGGCGAGGGACTCCCCCATCCCAAGGATGCCGCCGCAGCAGACCTCCATGCCGGCCTCGCGGACCATGCGCAGGGTTTCCGAGCGCTCCTCCCAGGTGTGGGTGGTGACGACGTTCGGGAAGTGGCTGCGCGCCGTCTCCAGGTTGTGGTTGTAACGGTGCACCCCCATCGCGGCGAGCGCGTCCACCTGCTCCTGGGTGAGCATGCCCAGCGAGCACGCGATGTTGATGTCCAGCTCGTTGCGGATCGCCTCGATCCCGGCCGCCACCTGCGCCATCAGCCGGGCGTCGGGGCCTCGGACCGCGGCGACGATGCAGAACTCGGTGGCACCGGTCTTCGCAGTCTGCTTGGCCGCCTCGACCAGGCTCGGCACGTCCAGCCACGCCGAGCGGACCGGGGAGGTGAACAGGCCCGACTGCGAGCAGAAGTGGCAGTCCTCGGGGCACCCGCCGGTCTTCAGGCTGATGATCCCCTCGACCTCCACCTCGGGTCCGCACCAGCGCAGCCGCACCTCGTGGGCCAGGGCAAGCAGCTCGTCCAGCTCGGTGTCGGGCAGCTGCAGCACCGCCAGCACCTGCTCCTGGGTCAGCGGCTCACCATGCTCGAGCACCTGCTCGCGCGCGGTGCGCAGGATGGGGGTCTGCTCGGCCACTGCTGTCACTGCTCGACTCCTGGGGGCGGGGCTTGCGGTTCGGGACCATCGCAGTCTGCCGCATGTTGAGCACCGCGCTCACGAGCAGGGACACCCAGCTCTCGCGCTGCAACCGCCCAGCCGCCCGCCCACCAGGCCGCCCGCCCCGAGCACCAGATCGACACCCAGCAACGCCGGCTGGGACACAGCCGGCGCGGCGTGCTTGCGTCAGCCCTGGGAGATGTAGGCCGTGAGCTGCGCGCGATCGTGCTCAAGCTGGGCGATCTGGCTCTTCACCACGTCCCCGATGCTCACCACCCCGACCAGGTGCCCGTCCGCCACCACCGGCACGTGGCGCGCACGCTGCTCGGTCATCACCACCGACACCCGCTCCAGACTCTCGGTGGGCGCGCAGGTGACCACCTGGACGGTCATGATCTCGGCCACCTTGCCGACGAGCACCTCGGCGCCATGCAGGTCCAGCGCCCGCACCACGTCCCGCTCGGAGACGATTCCCACCGTCTGCTGCCCGTCGCGCACCACGGCCGCCCCCACCCCGTGGTGCGCGAGCACCGCAAGCAGCTCCGTGACGGTGGCCGTGGGCGCCACCGTGACGACGGCAGAGCCCTTGGCGGCGAGCACGTCGGCAACGTTCATCGGGTACCTCCCCTGTGTGACCCTCGTCACCCTAGCGGCGTCTGGAGCCCGGAACCACCCCTCGCCCCCACGACGACCACGACCGGCCGGTGGTCGCCGACCGCCACCTCGACCGTCCGCTGCCGTGCCGTCGAACCCACGTCGCGGGCCAGTGCGTGATCGAGGGCCACCCGGGGCCGGGACGCCGGGTAGGTGGGTCCGGACGAGAGCCGTCGCCACCCCTGAGCGAGCACGTCCACCACCGGTCCGGGCAGGTTCAGATCGCCCAGCAGGAGCACGGGCAACCCCGGCGCGGCCAACCAGCGCAGCGCACGGACCAGCTGGACCACGTTCCAACCGGGCACGAACGAGAGGTGCGTGGTGGCCACGGTCAGGCGCTGGGAGCCCACCTCGACGTCGGC
>JBDTDI010000270.1:0-7333 GCA_039923155.1 Mycobacteriaceae bacterium
CTCGGCGTCACAGTCATGTTGTGGGCGAGGAAGTGCCGGACGCCGTGCTCCTTCTGAAGCCGGTCGAACATGGCCACGAACCGGCGGCGGTAGGGGTTGAGGGCGGCCTCGTCCGGCGCACGCGGGATGTCGCGGCGCCCGAACATCATCATGTCGAAGTGGGCGGCGAAGGCCAGCCGCCGGAAGCGGCGCCGCCCGTCAACGCCGACGGCGAGCGCCTCGAGGTAGTCGTAGTCGAAGTCGCCGTGGGTCATGCTCATCGGGCTGCGGCCGTGGTCAAGCATCGTCTGCAGGGCGGCCGCATGGTCGTCCGGAGGCAGCAGGGTCACCTCGCCGCCGATGAGCTGGGCGTGCGCGCGGGGCCCACGCAGGCGGCGCAGCAGGGCCATCTGCTCCTGCACCCGGGCGAGGGTGTGGGCTCCGTCGGTGGCCACCCGGTTGGCGTCGCGGGAGTGGTAGCAGGGAGTGCAGGCCAGGTTGCAGCGGGGGAACACCCCGTGGGTCCCCTCGCAGCCCAGGGCGTGACGTCCCAGGGTCTGGGCGGGGGTCCGGGCGCCGGCGGGCAGGCACGCCCACCGGCGGGCCAGGGCGTCGCGGGTCTCCTCGCTGACCGGCGCGGTGCTCGCCCACCACGTCCGTCGTCGCTGCTGCAGGTTCCTCGTCATGTGTCCTCCCCCTCCCCGGCCGGGCCAGCATCCCCCGTGACGACGGGTCGCGCCCGGAGGTGCGCCCGCTCGCCCTGGCGGCCGAACAGGGCCAGCAGCTCCACGGGCCGCTCGTCGGACGGCCCCATCCAGTGCGGGGTGCGGGTGTCGAGCTCGGCGGCCTCGCCGGGCAGCAGCACCAGCTCGCGGTCACCGAGCAGCAGGCGGAGCCGACCGTCGAGGATGTAGAGCCACTCGTAGCCTTCGTGGGTTCGGGGGTCCGGGGACTGTGGCCCGGTGCGGCCGGGGATGATCATCTTGTACGCCTGCACCCCGCCGGCGCGCTGGGTCAGCGGCAGGATCGTCATGCCGTGTCGCTGGACCGCGCGCAGGTGCACCCGCGGGTCGCCCGTGCTGGGGGCGTCGACGAGGTCGTCCAGGGCCACGCCGTGGGCTCGGGCCAGGGGCAGCAGCAGCTCCAGGGTGGGGCGGCGCTTGCCCGACTCCAACCGGGACAGGGTGCTCGCGGAGATGCCGGTGGTGGCCGCGAGCTCGTCGAGGGTGGTGTCGGTGCGTTGGCGCAGCGCCCGCAGCCGGGGCCCGACCGACCCGAGGGCGGCGTCCAGGCTGGTCTGCTCGGTGCTGCCCACGACCCCGACCTTGCCACATCAGCAAGATCCTTTGCGTGCTCGGCGCTACTTCACCTCGGCCTTCAGCACCCGGAAGAACCCGATCACCAGCGGGATGATGATCCAGATGGTGGAGGCGACCAGCAGCTGCAGCCACTGCTTGCCCGTCACGTTGTCGATTCCGAACAGCACCTGCTGGGCGGTGGCGATGTCCACCCACGGTGCGACGTCGGCCAGTGCTGACCACAGGCTGGCCACGATGGTGAACGCCGTGGGCAGGACGAAGTAGGTGACGATGGCCGCCGCGGAGTTCAGCAGCAGCATCCCGAAGGCCAGGCCCTGCAGGATCCCGGAGACCTGCAGGAGGGCGAACTGCCCGATGTTGTCGGCCCCGATGCCGCGCCAGGGGTCGGCTGCGCCGCTCACCAGCGTGGCCAGGCTGGACAGCACCAGCGCGACGACGATCGCGGCGAGCCCGAACAGCACCGCGGCCGCCACCTTGGCCCCGATCACGGTGCCCCGGCGTGGGCTGAGGGTGAACGTGGTCAGGGTGGTGCGCTGCCCCCACTCGCTGGTGACCAGCAGGATCCCCAGCACCGGCAGCAGGAACCCCTGCGGGGTGGCCGTGATGCCGGTGTAGTTCTCGAAGGTGTGGTCCTTGAGGTCGGCGGCGAACATGAAGATGATCAGGATCGCGAGGGTCACCGCGACGATGGCGGCCAGCAGCACCCGTCCGGAGCGGGTGTCGGCCATCTTCCGCAGCTCCACCGACACCAGCCGGGTGAAGGGGATGGCCGGGGTGGTGGTGAGGTCCAGCGTCGGAGAGGTGGTGGTGGCGTGGCTCATGCGGGGACTCCTTCACGCTGGGTGTCGGCGGTGAGCTGCAGGAACAGGTCTTCCAGACCGGAACCGTCGGCGGAGCGGAGCTCGACGAGCACCACCCCGGCGGCGGCCGCGACCGTGCCGACCTCGATCGGCTCGACGTCCACCCGCAGCGCCCCCTCGTCGGGGACCGTGGCGGCGATGCCGGCGGCCTGCAGCGCCGCCTGCAGCTGCGCCGGCTCCGCGGCCCGGACGATGGTGCCGGTGGTCTGCAGCAGCTGGGCCTTGGTGCCCTGGGCCACGATGCGGCCCTGGCCGATGAGGATCATCTCGTCGGCGATCTGCTCCACCTCGTGCAGCAGGTGCGAGGACAACAGCACCGTGCCGCCGCGGGCGGCGTAGCTGCGCAGCAGCCCACGCATCCAGTGGATGCCGGCGGGGTCGAGGCCGTTGGCCGGTTCGTCGAGGATGAGGATCGACGGGTCGCCGAGCAGCGCGTTGGCGATGCCCAGGCGTTGGCGCATGCCCAGGGAGTAGTTGCGCACCCGGCGCTTGGCCTCCTTGCTGGAGAGGCTCACCAGCTCCAGCATCTCGTCGACGCGGCTGGTGGGCAGGCCCATGGTGCGGGCGCTGAGGGTGAGCACCTCACGGCCGGTGCGACCGGCGTGCTGGGCGGACGCGTCGAGCAGGACCCCGACGTGCAGGCCGGGGTTGGGGATGTCGCGGTAGGCGTGGCCGCCGACCCTGGTGGTGCCCCGGGAGGCGGTGGTCAGACCCGCCATGATCCGCATGGTCGTCGTCTTGCCGGCGCCGTTCGGTCCGAGGAAGCCAGTGACCTGCCCAGATTCAGCGGTAAAGGTCACATCATTGACTGCCGTGAAGTCTCCGTAGGACTTGGTCAGACCCTCGACGGTGATCATGGCGGTAATCCTGGCAGAGACCACGGACGTGATGTGCCCATTTGCCCGATTTCAACGCGTACGCGCCTCCCGCGGTCAACGGGTCATGGCAGCAGCTTCTTCGCTCGGGCCTGGGTGATCCAGGCGGGGTACTCGGTCATCAGCAGCTCGAAGAGCTCGTCGTCGTCCACCTCGGCGGGGTTCGCCACGGCGAAGAAGTCGGCGTTGTCGAGGTAGCGCCCACCCATGTCGTCGAGCTCCTCCAGGAAGCGGAACTCACCACCTCCAGCACCCTTGCTCCCGCCAACGGGCGCAGCGCCTCGCAGCTTGCCCAGGAACCCTCTGGCGGGCGGTGCGGCGGTGGGGGCGGCAGCAGAGGCGGGCCGGGAGCTCTCGCCGATGGCCATGAACTGCCAGAACACCGGCTCGTAGGAGGAGGACACCACCTGCTCGCGGGCACCGTCCTCGTCGAAGGTCTGGCCGTCGGTGACGAACATGACGTACACCGGCAGCGGCTGGGCCAGGGGCTCGCGGCGGGAGCTCGAGCTGCCGAAGTAGTGCTCGCGCAGCAGCGCCATCGCCTTTCCGTAGTACGTGGCCGGCTCCAGGCCGAACTCCTTCACCACCGCGGGCACGTACCCGGCGTTGTTGGCCAGGGTCAGCGGGACGGCCTGGTACCCGTTCTTGCCGAACAGGAAGACGTCGACCTCCCCGTCGTCGTCGAAGCGCATTCCCAGGGCGAGCACCCGTTCGGCCAGGGCCTGGATGCTGCCGTTGCGGTAGAGGCGGTTCATCGACCCGGAGATGTCCAGGCACAGCGCCACCTTTGCGGTGTGCTCGCCGAGGCCGCGCTTCTCCAGGCTGATCGACGCGCGCTTGGTGAGGTCGAGCAGCTTCGGCGACTCCTTCTCCAGGCGCTTCTCGAGGTCGATGAGCCGCTGCTTCTTCAGGCTGATGCCACCGGGGGCCGGGGCCGGCGCCGCGGCGGGGGTCGGCGCGGCTGGGGTGGTCGGGGCGGGAGCCGGCTCGTCGTCGACGCTGATGCCGAAGTCGCCGGCCAGACCGGCGAGACCGGAGTCGTAGCCCTGGCCCACCGCGCGCAGCTTCCACGCGCCGCCTCGCCGGTAGATCTCGCCGAAGACGAACGCGGTCTCGCTGCTCGCGTCGGTGATGTCGAAGTGGGCGAGCTCGGTGGAGCTCGTGGAGTCGAGCACCCGCAGGTGGAGGCCAGGTACCTGACCGAACGTGCCCCCGTCGGCGGAGGCGGCGAGCACCACCCGGTCGACGGCGGGCTCGAGGCGGGTGGTGTCGACGGTGAGCGCGTCGGTCCCGGTGACCTTTCCGGCGTGGGCCGCGGCCCCCGAGGCGTGGGTCGGTTGGTTGTAGAAGATGAAGTCGGCGTCGGTCCGGACCCGGCCGGCCTCGGTGAGCAGCAGCGCGGAGGCGTCAACGTCGGTGGCCGACGGCGACCACCCGATCTCCACCCGCAGGCTGGTGGCGGTGAGCGCGACGTTGGACCCCTTGGACATCTGCGTCATGACCACCATGGTGCCCGACAATTCGGGCGGGACCCGCTAGCCGTGCTGTCCGGGGAGAGGGGCGGGGTACATCGGGGACGGTGGCGCCGTCGACGCGTGCTGCCCCGGGCGGGGGGCGTCGTACAGCTGCGGGGCGGGGGCGGCGGTCCGCCGGGCGGGGTCCCAGGCGGGGGCCGAGGACGGAGTGGGTGGTGCAGCGGCGGCCGGGGGCGCCGCGGTGACCGGTTCCGGCTCGTCGTCGACGGTGATGCCGTAGTCGGTGGCCAGCCCGGCCAGGCCGGAGGCGTAACCCTGCCCGACGGCGCGGAACTTCCACGCCCCCGCGCGGCGGTAGACCTCCCCGAACACGAACGCGGTCTCGGTGGCGGCGTCGGTGATGTCGAATCGCAGCAGCTCGGGTCCGTCGGGTCCGGACGAGGTGTCCACCACCCGCAGGTGCAGCCCCGGCACCGCCCCGAACGGACCGCCGTCGGTGGAGGCGGCGACCACCACCCGGTCGATGCTGGACTCGAGCTGGGTGATCTCGATCCCGATCGCGTCCACACCGCCGCCGTCAGCCAGGTGCTTGCCGAGGTGAGTCACCGCGCCGGCGGGGTGGCGCGGCTGGTTGTAGAAGACGAAGTCGTCGTCGTTGCGGACCGTGCCACTCCCGGTGAGCAGCAGGGCCGAGGCGTCCACGTCGGGGGCTCCGGCGCTAGGGGTCCACCGCAGCTCCACCCGGACCGACCCGGTGGTCAGCGGGGCGTTGGCGCCCTTGCTCATCTGCGTCATGGCTTCGATGGTGCCTCACGACGCCACCGGGGTGGTCCGGTGCCGCCACGTCGTTGCCTTCGCAGCTCAGGTTCCCGCAGGTTGGTCCATCATCCCGATCACCGCGAGCTGAGCTCCGAACGGGTCCTTCAGCACGGCCAGGCGCCCGTGGGGGGAGTCCTCGGGAGCACGCAGCACGGCGCCCCCGAGACCGGTGGCGGTGGCCGCGGTGGCGTCGGTGTCGTCAACGATGAAGTACGGCAGCCAGTACGACGACGCGTCGGGGGCGTCGGCCGGCAGCGCCGTGGTGCCGGCGATCATCTGACCGCCCTGCTGCAGCACGGTGTAGTCGAAGGTGTCCCCGTCACCTACCTGCTCGACGTCGTAGCCGAACAGGGCCGCGTAGAAGTTGTTGGCCTGGTGGTGGTCCTGTGACCACAGCTCGAACCAGCCGGGGCTGCCGGGCTCCTCGGTCAGACCGAACCCGGTGTGCGTGCCCGCCTGCCACAGGCCGAAGGAGGCCCCGGTCGGGTCGGTGGCGTAGGCCATCCGGCCCAGGTCGGCGGCGTCGTGCGGCCCTGAGACGACGCTCCCGCCGTGCTCGGTGACCTGACCGAGGGTGCGCTCGGCGTCGTCGGTCGCGAGATAGGTCGTCCACGCGCTCGGCTGCCCCTCGGCCATGATCGGCATGATCCCGGCCACCAGGGCGCCGTCGCGCGTTGCGTTCGCGTAGCCGCCCATCTCGGGGTCGGGCTCGGTGAACTCCCAGCCGAGGAGCTCTCGGTAGAAGGACATGGCGCCGGCCAGGTCCGGGGTGCTCAGGTCGCTCCAGCTGACGGAGCCCGGAGTGTGGTGGGTGTGGGTGGTCATGACCTCTCCTCTGCCTCGGGTGGGTCTCATGATGACCGTCGGTCCGGACAAAACTGATCGGTGGGCGATACGCTGCGGAACAGGTCAGGCGCGAAGAGGTTTCGTTCACAGTCCAGGAGGCAGACGTGCGGTCGATGTGGAAGGGCGCGGTCTCCTTCGGGCTGGTGTCGATCCCGGTGAACCTCTACACGGCCACCGAGAGCAAGAACGTCACGTTCCACCAGGTGCACGAGAAGGACGGCGGTCGGGTCCGGACCAGGCGGGTGTGCGCGGTGGACGGCGAAGAGGTGGCCTACCACGACATTGCGAAGGGGTACGAGACGGCGGACGGCTCGGTCGTGGTCCTCACCGACGACGACTTCGCGGGCCTCAGCGTGCCGAGTGCGAGGGCGGTGGACGTGCTCGAGTTCGTGCCGCTGGAGTCGATCGACCCCATCTACTTCGACAAGACCTACTACCTGGAGCCGCAGCAGAGCGGGATCAAGCCGTACCTGCTGCTGCGTGATGCCCTGCACAAGTCCGGCCACGTCGCGATCGCCAAGATCGCGCTGCGACAGCGGGAGTCGTTGGCCGTGGTCCGGGTGCACGCCGACTGCCTGGTGCTCTCCACGATGCTGTGGCCCGACGAGGTGCGCAAGCCGGACTTCGCGTTCCTGCGCGAGGATGCACCGCCGGTGCGTGACGCCGAGCTGGCGATGGCGGGCTCGCTGATCGACTCCATGTCCGAGGAGGTGTTCGAGCCCGAGCAGTACACCGACACCTACCGCGACGAGGTGCAGGCACTGATCGACGCGAAGGTTCAGGGCAAGGCGGTGGCCCAGCCCAAGGAGAGGGACGACTCCGGCGGGCAGGTGGTGGACCTCATGGCTGCGCTGACCGCGAGCATCGAGGCCAGCGGCAAGCGCAGGTCGAGCGAGGTGGCAGCCTCCGAAGACGCGCCGGAGGAACCGAAGGAGGCGCCCGCCCGGAAGTCGCCGGCGAAGAAGGCACCCGCGAAGAAGGCGCCGGCGAAGAAGGCGCCCGCGAAGAAGTCGGTGTCGAAGCAGGCGGCTGCAAAGCGATCGTCGCGCTGACAGTTGTGGCGCGCCGTCTCCGCCTCGATGCCGAACTGGTACGCCGTCGGCTCGTGACGAGCAGGGCGCTTGCGGCCCGGGTGATCGACGAGCAGCGAGTCCTTGTCA
>JBDTDI010000271.1:0-13698 GCA_039923155.1 Mycobacteriaceae bacterium
ATGCCGGTCCGACCGACCAACCCGCCGTCGGGGTGCACCTGCGCCGTGGTGCACACGGCCACCACGCGGCCCACGAGCTGGCTCATCGTGGGTTGCTCACCGCCCCCGCAGCCGAGCGATCGCCGCCCGGCCGGCCTGCTCGGTGTCCTCCGCGACGACGGAGTCGGGGTCGATCGCCGCCGCGCACGGTCCGGCGGCCAGCTCGGTGTCCACGGGTACGGTGCGCTTGAGCAGGGCCAGCGCGATCGGGCCCAGCTCGTGGTGGTCGACGACGGTGCCGACCCGCCCGACCACCCGTCCGTCGCCCGCTCGTCCGCCCACGGTGACGTCGTCGCCCGGCTCGGGGCGACCGTCGGCCGAGCCGTCCAGGTGCAGCAGCACCAGGCGTCGCGGCGGTTTGCCCAGGTTGTGCACCCGGGCGACCGTCTCCTGTCCGCGGTAGCAGCCCTTGTCCAGGTGCACCGCTCCGCCGGAGGCCACGTCACCGATCCAGCCCACCTCGTGCGGAATCGTGCGCTCATCGGTGTCGAGGCCCAGGCGGGGGCGCAGGGACTGCACGCGCAGGGACTCGAACGCCCACGTGCCCGCCGGGCGCGCCCCGGCGACCGCGAGCCGGTCCCACCAGTCGGTCAGCTGCGCGCGGGGCACCAGCAGGTCGGCGGCGTCCACCCCGGGCCAGGGCATCCGTCGCACGAACCCGCCACCGTCCAGCGCGCCCACCCCGTAGGTGCGCTCGGGCAGCGGCGCGAGCGCACCGAGCGCCTCGCTGAGCCCCGGCCCCACCAGGCTGAGCTGCGCCAGCTCGACGCCGGCGTCGCGAGGCGCGGCGTCGGCCCAGAAGACCATCTTCTGCAGGTAGTCCAGCAGGTTGGCCACGCGGTCGGGCTCGGTGTCGATCCACGTGGTGGCGTCCAGGTCGGCCATCACCAGGTGGTGCTCCACCCGGCCCTGCAGGTCCAGCACCAGGTTCTCCGCGCCGGAGCCGTCAGCCACGGCGAGCAGGTGCTGGGTGGTCAACGAGTGCAACCAGCTCAAGCGCTCCGCACCGCTGACGGCCACCAGTCCGCGGTGGCTGCGGTCGATGACGACGACCCCGGTGGTCGCGGCACGCTGCTCGCCGAACGGGTCACCCAGGTGCCAGGCCACCCCGGCGTCGGGACTGTCGTCCGGGTTGGCGATCGCACCGGGTGTGCCGAGCAGGGGCGATCTCACGTGGGTTCCTCCGGGGAGTCTTTTGTGGTGTCTTTCGGGGCGTCTGACGGGGTGGTGGTCGCGGCGCAGGCCGAGCACAGACCGGACAGGGCCAGGGGCGCCGGATCGAGGGTGAAGCCGAGCTGGGCGTGCAGCAGCGTGGCCAGCGGCGCCAGCACGCCCGGGCTGACCTCGGTGACCGCGTCGCACCGGTGGCAGACCAGGTGCACGTGGGGGTGCTCGTCGGCGGAGTAGGTCGGTGCGCCGTGGCCCAGGTGGGTGTGGCGCAGCACGCCGATCTCCTCGAGCAGGTCCAGCGTCCGGTAGACCGTGGAGATGTTGACCGCCGGTGCGGTGCGCTGGATGTGCGTGCAGACCGCCTCAGGCGTGGTGTGGCCCAGGCTGCGGACGGCGTCGAGCACCATCTGCCGCTGGGGTGTCATGCGTCGACCACGCTGGTGCAGCGTGCCGCGCAGCTCCGTGGTGGGCGTTTCGGTCATGGGATGATCGTAGGCTCGCGCCGTGACGGTGCAGGTGGTTGTCGGTCTTGACGGACGAGTCCACGAGCCGACGGTGCCGTTCCTGCGGGCCGACGACCTCGCGGCGGTCCGTGGTGACGGGGTGTTCGAGACGGTGCTGGTGCAGGGGCACGTGGTGCGCGAGCAGGAGGCGCACCTGGCCCGGCTGGAACGCTCCGCGGCGGCGCTGGGCCTGCCCGAGCCCGACCTGGAAGCCTGGCGGGCGTGCATCGCGGGGGTGCGGGCCGCGTGGGACTCCCCCGAGGACTTGGTGGTGCGGCTGTTGCTCAGCCGCGGCCCCGAGGGTGGGGGCGAGGTCACCGGGTGGGCGACCGGCAGCGGAGTGAGCGAGGAGGCGCTGCACCAACGAGCGCACGGCGTGTCGGTGGTGTGCCTGGAGCGGGGGTTCTCCTCCGACACGGCGGCCCGCGCACCCTGGCTGCTGCTGGGGGCCAAGACCTTGTCCTACGCGGTGAACATGGCCGCGCTGCGCCACGCCCGCGAGGTGGGGGCCGACGACGTGGTGTTCACCAGTGCCGACTCCTTCGTGCTCGAGGGGCCGACGTCGACGGTGGTGGTGGCCCGCGGCCGGGAGCTCGTGACCCCGCCGGTGTCGGCCGGGATCCTCGCCGGGACCACCCAGCAGGCACTGTTCGCGGCGGCGTCCTCGGCCGGCTGGACCTGCACGGTGGCTCCGCTGAGGGCGGCCGAGCTCGCGGGGGCCGACGGGGTGTGGCTGCTGTCCAGCGTTCGCCTGCTGGCCCGGGTGCACACCCTGGACTCCCTCCCGCTGCCCGGCGCCGAGGCGGCCGTGACGCTGACCGCTGAGCTGAGCGCCCTGCTCGGGTGAATCCTGTTGCCGGGCCGCGGCCACCGACGTACCTTGTGGGCACACGAGAGAGGAGGTGGTCCGACTGAACAACCCATGGACACGTGAGGTGGCTGCCCGCTAGCCGCTCCAAGCCGATCGGGATTCCCGCGTCGCACGAGCGGACGGCGAATTCCCGGCAGTCACCCGGCCCCCGAGCCCCTGGCCAAGTCCGGTCAGGCCCCACGATCGTGTGGGGACGGCTCGGGGGCCGCACTGCGTCTCGGGGCCTGCTCGGCTGCGCTACCCGCCCGCCTCCCCGCCCGCGGCATGATCAACAGGACGCGACAGCGCGTCGGGGTCCATCCCGGCACTCTCACGTCCTGTTGATCGAGGCGCCGCGGGGCCGGAGGGGCTGACGGGGCGGGACGATCTAGCCGACGTGACGGGTGAGCTTGGCCGACAGGTGCGGCTGCAGCGGCTGACCCGCCATCGCCCGCTCCTGCACCCACGCCAGGTCGCCGTCGTCGACGATCCCGTACAGGCGGGTGCTGCTGGTGATCTCCGTCGCCGACGAGGTGCGGATGACGACATCGGTGGCCAGCTGCCACGCCGCCTGGCTGATTGCCGCGCCGTAGTAGACCTCGACGATCCCGGTCGAGCTGGTGAGGATCAGCTCCAGGGTGTCCTCGCCGTCGTCCCGGGCCTGGACCCGCCAGAAGCCGCTCTCCCGGTCGGCGGGGTGCACGAACTCACCGTCGTCGTCGATGACCCACGTGCGCGACTCCCAGGTCAGGAAGCCCCGGCCGTCGTGGGCCACCACCAGCTGCTGACCGAAGTGGTACGGCTCCGTCGTCGGGTAGCTCGCCTCGCCCGTGCCGCGCCAGACGCCGACGAGCGGAAGCACCGCCAACAGGTCGGGGTGCAGGTCAGAGCCCTGGCGCAGGTTCGCGGTGTCGTCGGGCACCGGAAGCCCGTCGAGCACGGGCAGGTTGCGTCCGCGCGTGGCGCCCGCGCGGACCTCCGCCGCGGCTATCGCCTCGTCACCGGACCCACCGGACCCACCGGACCCGGAGCCGTTGCTGTGCGATGACGTCACGAGCTCTCGGTCACCAGCCGGTAGACGACGTAGATCACGAAGGCGGTGATGAGCACGCTGTCGAGGACCAGCAGCCCGGTGTAGAAGTGCGTCAGCATGGTCTCAGCCTACGTCCGCCGACCCAGGTCAGCGCCCGGAGGTGGGCGTGTCGATGATGGTGACGTTGCTCCCCGTGCCGGACACCACGATGTCGGTGTCGTCCGCGCTGACCCTGCTCGGCACGATGCCGAAGGGAATCGCCGAGGCGTCGATCGTCACCGACAGCCGCGACAGGAGACCCCCCAGCAGGCTCTCGCCGAACGAGCCGGTCCCGCCGTTCGCGCCGAGGTCCAGACGGGTGGCGGTCACCTTTGCCCCGCCGGGAACCACTGACAGGGTGGCGTCGACGCTGAGCCTCTGCTTGAGCCCCAGCACGTCCACCGTCCCGGTCATCGTGATCGACGTGCGTGGTCCCCCGCCGGACTTCGCGTCCGGTGGCTCGCTCACGGTCAGGTCCGGGACGTTCAGGTACTGGCCCAGGGTGGTTGCACTGATCCGCACGCTGGCGTCCACCGAGTCCGCCGTGACGTGGTGCACGTCGCCGGAGATGACCTGGGAGGCAGGCAGGCGCACCCCGTGCAGGGTCGCGGCCAGCGTGACCTTGCCGAGGTCGGGCACGGCCACGCCGTCGGCCTTGACCTTCACCGACCGGTAGTCGCCCGCGACCGCCTGGGTCAGGAACGGGACACCGCCGATGCGCACGTCGGGGTCCGAGGACAGCGAGAGGGCGCTGCGGAGCTGGCGGGAGACGCGGTACTCCGCGTAGGCCGCGGCGCCGAAGTCGGCGACCACCCCGAGCACGAGCAGCACCGCGAGGGCGCCCAGCAGCTTCTTCACCCGCACCATCCTGCCCGCGCCACGGGTGGGGGACCCGGTGCGCGCGTACCCTTCACCCTTCAGCGACCGACGACCCGGCTGTTGGGAGGTGCGCGTGGACCTGCTGCTGCTCACGTCCGACTCGGACGCCGAGTCGGTGCTGCCCTCGCTGTCGTTGCTGCCGCACACGTTGCGGGTCGCACCACCGGAGGTGGCGTCCCTGCTCGACGCCGGCGGGGCCGAGGTGGCTCTGGTCGACGCCCGGACCAACCTCGTCGCTGCGCGCGGGCTGTGCCGGCTGCTGGGCAGCACCGGAGCGGGCCTGCCGGTGGTGGCGGTACTCAACGAGGGCGGGTTGGTCGCGGTCTCGGCGGACTGGGGCTGCGACGACGTGCTGCTGCCCGCGACGGGTCCGGCGGAGATCGATGCACGCCTGCGCCTGCTGCTGGGCCGGCACGCGGCCGCGGCCGCGGGTGAGGTCTCCGGCACCGTCTCCCTCGGCGAGCTGGTCATCGACGAGAACACCTACACCGCGCGGCTGCGGGGGCGACCGCTCGACCTCACCTACAAGGAGTTCGAGCTGCTGAAGTACCTGGCGCAGCACGCGGGACGGGTGTTCACCCGGGCCCAGCTGCTCCAGGAGGTGTGGGGCTACGACTTCTTCGGCGGCACCCGCACCGTCGACGTTCACGTACGGCGGCTGCGCGCCAAGCTCGGCGCCGAGCACGAGGCGTTGATCGGGACCGTCCGCAACGTCGGGTACAAGGCGGTACGTCCGTCCCGGGGCGCCTCCCGCACGGAGTCGGCGTCTCCCGAGCCCACGAGCGGCGAGGCGGCCGCGGTCGCCGACCCGGAACCGGAGCCACTGGTCGGGGACACGACCACGTGAGCGCACCGACGCTCACGTGGTCGTGCGACCTGGACGAAGAAGCGGTCCGAGCCATCCGCGACCTGCTGGCGCAGGCCCAACGGGCGGACGGGGTCGAACCGGTGGGTGAGCAGGTGCTGCACTCGCTGGGCGAGACCGCGGGACGAGGAGGCGCAGCACACCTGCGGGCCGTCGTGGACGGGGTGACCGTCGGCTACGCCAACCTGGTGCGCGCACCGGGCGAGCCGCCGGTGGGGGAGCTGGCGGTGCACCCCGAGCACCGCCGCCGTGGGTACGGGGCGGCCCTGCTGTCGGCGGTGCGCGAACGGGGGGGCCCGGGTACCCGGGTGTGGGCCCACGGCGACGGGACGCCCGCGCAGTCCCTGGCGGCCGCGGTGGGCCTGGTCGGGGTGCGCGACCTGCTGCAGATGCGCCTGGACCTGCGCGCGGTCGAGCTGCCGGAGCTGCCGGACCGTCCGGACGTGGCGGTGCACACCTACCGGGGCCCCGTCGACGACGAGGCCGTGCTCGCGGTGAACAACGCCGCCTTCTCCTGGCACCCCGAGCAGGGTGGATGGGGACCCGAGGAGATGGCGCAGCGCCGGGCGGAGCCGTGGTTCGACCCAGCCGGCTTCTTCCTGGCCGTGGATTCCGGTGGGTCCGGGGAGCTGCTCGGGTTTCACTGGACCAAGGTGCACGCCGGGACCGACACCGAGCCGGCCGTCGGCGAGGTGTACGTCGTCGCGATCGATCCCGGGGCGCAGGGCCGAGGGCTCGGACGGCTGCTCACCCTGGCCGGGCTGCACCACCTGCGCGACGCCGGGCTCGGTTCGGTGCTGCTCTACGTCGAGGGCGACAACGACGCGGCGCTGCACACCTACCAGCGTCTGGGTTTCACCGTGTTCCACCTCGACCGCGCCTACGGTGATCGGGCTTCCTGAGCTGCCCTGCTGATCGGCAGCAACCTGTTCACCTGCCGTTCACCCGATGCGGGCCAAGCGTCCACCCGGCACCCCTACCTTCGCCCAGGACGAGGTCGCCACCACCGGTGACCCCCGAACCGCTCGGAGGAGAAGTTGAAGCTCAAGGGAGCACCGGCCGCACTCAGCCTGATGGCCGCGGCCACGCTGCTGCTGTCGGCCTGTGGCAGCGACAACAACACCGCCGCCGCTGCGGCCACCGGGGGTGCCAGCTCGGCGAGCGCCTCGGGGGCCTCGGGCACCGGCGCCTCGGGGGTGAGCTGCGGTGGCAAGAAGTCGCTCAAGGCGAGCGGCTCGAGCGCACAGGCCAACGCCATGACCCGCTTCCAGGCGGCCTACTCCGCGGCCTGCCCCGGCTACACCCTGGACTACACCACCAACGGCTCCGGCAAGGGCGTGGCGGAGTTCACCGGCGGTCAGACCGACTTCGGCGGCTCGGACTCCCCGCTGAGCACCAAGAAGGGTGAGCCGGCGGCGGCGGCGAAGCGCTGCGGCTCCCCGGCGTGGAACCTGCCGGTGGTCTACGGGCCCATCGCCGTGACCTACAACGTCAAGGGCGTGACCGACCTGGCCCTCGACGGACCGACGCTGGGCAAGATCTTCAACGGCGGCATCAAGACGTGGAACGACCCCGCGATCACGAAGCTCAACCCGGCGGCCACCCTGCCCTCGGAGCCGATCGCGGTGATCTACCGCAACGACGAGTCGGGCACCACGGACAACTTCCAGTCCTACCTGGAGTCGGCGTCGGACGGCTCCTGGACGCAGGGGGCGGGCAAGGCCTTCGCCGGCGGGGTCGGCTCCGGCGCGAAGGGCAACGAGGGCACGTCGGCAGCGATCAAGACCACCGAGGGTTCCATCACCTATAACGAGTTCTCCTTCGCCCAGGCCCAGAAGCTCAGCGTGTCCAAGATCATCACCTCCGCGGGCCCGGACCCGGTCTCCATCACCAACGAGACCGTGGGCAAGACCATCTCGGGGGCCACGGTCAAGGGTGCGGGCAACGACCTGGTGCTGGACACCACCTCGTTCTACAAGCCGACCGAGGCCGGGGCGTACCCGATCGTGCTCGCGACCTACGAGATCGTCTGCTCCTCCTACGCCGACAAGGACACGGCCACGGCGATCAAGGCGTTCCTCACCTCCACCATCGGTGCGGGCCAGCAGGGCCTGTCCGACAACGGGTACATCCCCGTGCCGGATGCGTTCAAGGCCAAGCTCACCACCGCCATCAACGCGATCTCCTGATCGAGGGACGTGAGGATGCCACGGCCCAAGGTCGTTGCCCCTGCCCCGCACCCGACGATGCCGTCCGGTGCGCCCATGGGGGGCAAGATGCCCCCCATGGGCGAGAACGAGACGACCGCCACCGACGCCGCCCCGACCGCGCTGAGGGGGGCCGGGCGGACCGGTCGTCGTGGGGAGGTGGTCTTCCGTGGGCTGACCACCACGTCGGGGGCGCTGATCGTCGTCGTCATCGCGGGCATCGCCCTGTTCCTGTTGATCAAGGCCATCCCGTCGCTGCGGGTGGACAAGGCCAACTTCCTGACCAGCACCGAGTTCAACACCACCGACGCCGGCAACCTGCGTTTCGGCATCCGGGACCTGTTCGTGGTGACCGTGCTGAGCTCGCTGTACGCGCTCGTGCTCGCGGTCCCGGTGGCGATCGGGATCGCAATCTTCCTGACCCACTACGCACCCCGTTCGCTGGCCCGGGTGTTCGCAACCCTGGTCGACCTGCTGGCCGCGGTTCCCTCGATCGTCTTCGGCTTGTGGGGTGTGCTCGTCCTCGCCCCGAAGATCGGGCCGGTGGCGAGCTTTCTCAACGACCACCTGAGGTGGTTCTTCCTGTTCTCCGACGGCAACGTGCCGATCAGCGCCGGGGCCGGCATCTTCACGGCCGGGCTGGTGCTGGCGGTCATGATCCTGCCCATCATCACCTCGATCACCCGGGAGGTGTACGCCCAGACCCCGCGCTCGCAGATCGAGGCCGCGCTCGCGCTGGGGGCCACCCGGTGGGAGGTGGTGCGCATGACGGTGCTGCCCTTCGGGCGCAGCGGGACCATCGCCGCGTCCATGCTGGGTCTCGGGCGGGCCCTGGGGGAGACGGTGGCGGTGCTGATCATCCTGCGCACCGCGCAGACGCCGTCGCACGTGAGCCTGTTCGACGGTGGGTACACCTTCGCCAGCAAGATTGCCTCGGCGGCCGGGGAGTTCAGCCAACCCCTGACCACCGGGGCCTACATCGCCGCCGGCTTCGTGCTGTTCGCGTTGACCTTCGTGGTCAACGCGATCGCCAGGGCCGTGGCCGGCGGGAGGGTCAACGGATGAGCACGGCCGAGACCCCCGCGCGCACCGATCTGCAGGAGCCGGTGAAGGGGCCGACGTTCCGCCCGGCCAGCACGCGCCGCAAGGTGACCAACGGCGTGTCCACCATCCTCGTCACGCTGGCGTTCGCGATCGCGCTGGCCCCGCTGCTGTGGCTGCTCTACGTGGTGATCGAGCGCGGTCACGCCGCGCTCACCTCACCGACCTGGTTCACCCACTCCCTGCAGGGCGTGCTGCCCGAGCAGTTCAACGGTGGCGTGTACCACGCGATCTACGGCACCTTGATTCAAGTGGGGATGGCGGCGGTCGTCGCGATGCCGCTGGGCATCCTCGTCGCCATCTACCTGGTCGAGTACGGCCGGGGCGCGCTCGCGAAGACGACCACGTTCATGGTCGACGTCCTCGCCGGGGTGCCCTCCATCGTGGCCGCGCTGTTCGTCTTCGCGCTGTGGATCGCCACGCTCGGTTTCGAGCAGAGCGCGCTGGCGGTGGCGTTCGCGCTGATCCTGCTGATGCTGCCGGTGGTGGTGCGCTCCACCGAGGAGATGCTGAAGCTCGTGCCCGACGAGCTGCGCGAGGCCGCCTACGCGCTCGGGGTGCCCAAGTGGAAGACCATCCTGCGGGTGGTGCTGCCGGCCGCGCTCTCCGGCATCGTGAGCGGGCTCATCCTGTCCCTGGCCCGGGTGATGGGGGAGACCGCGCCCGTGCTCGTCCTGGTCGGTTACACCCGATCGATCAACTACGACGTGCTGCACGGCAACATGACCTCGCTGCCGCTGCTCATCTACACCGAGCTGGTCAACCCGTTGCCGGCCGGCCAGTACCGGGTGTGGGGCGCGGCGCTGACCCTGATCACCATCATCGCCATCCTCTACGTGCTCGCCGCGGTGATCTCCCGGCTCGCTGCACCCAAGACCAAGTAGGAGCTCGCCATGGCCAAGCGGCTGGACCTGAAGGACCTGAACATCTACTACGGCAAGTTCCATGCCGTGGCCGACGTCGTGCTCTCGGTGCCCCCGCGCAGCGTGACCGCTCTCATCGGGCCCTCCGGGTGTGGGAAGTCGACGGTGCTGCGCACCTTGAACCGGATGCACGAGGTGATTCCCGGCGCGCGCGCCGAGGGCTCGGTGCTGCTCGACGGCGAGGACATCTACGCCGCCAGCGTCGACCCGGTGTCGGTGCGGCGCACCATCGGCATGGTGTTCCAGCGCCCCAACCCGTTCCCCACCATGTCGATCAAGCAGAACGTGATCGCCGGTCTGGTGCTGCAGGGGGTGAAGGGCCGCAAGAAGCTCGACGAGGTGGCGGAGCGGTCGCTGCGGGGGGCGAACCTGTGGAACGAGGTCAAGGACCGCCTCGACAAGCCCGGCGGTGGGCTGTCCGGCGGTCAGCAGCAGCGGCTGTGCATCGCCCGGGCCATCGCGGTCGAGCCCGACGTGCTGCTCATGGACGAGCCGTGCTCGGCGCTGGACCCCATCTCCACCCTGGCGATCGAGGACCTCATCACCGAGCTCAAGCAGGACTTCACCATCGTGATCGTCACCCACAACATGCAGCAGGCGGCGCGGGTCAGCGACCAGACCGCGTTCTTCAACCTGGCTGCGACCGGTCAGCCGGGGCGGCTCATCGAGGTGGGTGACACCCAGACCATCTTCTCCAACCCGGTGGAGAAGAAGACCGAGGACTACATCTCGGGCCGCTTCGGCTGATCAGGCCCGACCGGCCTCCGGGACGGTGCCGATCTCCGGGACGGTGCCGATCTCCGGGACGGACGGCTCGGGCAGCTTGCCCGTCACCAGGAACACGACGCGGCGGGCGACCTCGACCGCGTGGTCGGCGTAGCGCTCGTAGAAGCGCCCGAGCAGGGTGACGTCCACCGCGGCCTCGACCCCGTGGGTCCAGTCCTCGTCCATCATCATGGTGAACAGGTGCTTGTGGAGGTCGTCCATCGCATCGTCCCCGGTCTCCAGGGCTGCGGCGTCGTCGATGTCGCGGCTGAGCAGCACCTCCCGGGTGTGGAAGGCCTGGCTGACGGCGACCTTTCCCATCTCCGAGAAGTAGCCGGCGACCGCGTCGGGCAGCACGTGGGCCGGGTGCCTGCGTCGAGCGATCTTGGCCACGTGCAGGGCCAGCTGGCCCATCCGCTCCAGGTCGGCGACGATGTGGATCCCGCTGACCACGACCCGGAGGTCACCGGCCACCGGTGACTGCAGGGCGAGCAGCGCGAAGGCCTTCTCCTCGCACTCGACCCTCAGCTCGTCGATCTTGTCGTTCTCGGTGATCACCTGCTCGGCCAGCGCCAGGTCGGCCTGCAGCAGCGACTGGGTGGCCCGCTGCATGGCGATCTCCGCCAGCCCACACATGCCGGCGAGCTCACCGGTGAGGTCGGACAGCTGTTCGGTGTAGGCGACACGCATACCGAGATCGTACGGTGCCCGGGTGGCCGGGACGTCGAGCCTGGCGGCCCCTCCGGTGGCGACCAGGTGAACGACTGGTGAACGCCTGCGGCCGGGGTCGGCTCAGCGGCAGGTGGTGTCGCCGCCGTTGACGAAGGTCAGGTTGCTGGGCAGCGGGGCGGTCGTGGGCGCGGCCACCGGCGGCAGCAGGATCGAGGGCACCGGCAGGCCCACGGCGGTCGGCGCGACGAGGGTGCCGCGAACGTCGATGCCCAGCACCAGCTGCACCCCGGCGCCCAGGCCGGGGGTCGGCGCCAGGGTCGCCCCGGGGACGGCCGAAGCCACGGTGGCCGCCGCGGCCTCCTGACCTGCGGAGTAGCGCACCTGCACACCGGCCACTCCGCCCGCAGGTGCGTTTCCGGTGGTGGCGGTGAAGCCGAACGGCGACAGCGCCCCCGCCACGTCGCCGGCCAGCCCGGCGACGTCGGTGCCGTTGAGCACCTGCAGGGTGACGCGGGACGCGTCAACGGCGGTCACGGGCGGCGGGGGTGGCCTTGTGGTCGTGGGGGTGGTCGTGGGGGTGGTCGGCGCGGTGGTCTCCTTCTTCTCCCCGGGCAGCGGCGCACCGTCGCGGATGGCCTGGAACAGGGCCGCGTTCTCTTCGGGACGCAGCACCTCGTTGCCGGCCGAGTTCGCCTCCCCCGTCGTGGGGGCGGTGATGAAGGTGACGCGACCGGCCTGCAGGCTCTGCAGCGACCGGGCGAGACCCAGCAGGTCCTTGGGGCCGACGTTGTCCCCGAACGTGCTGGCGGTGACCGCGTCGACGAGGTTGCGCAGCCGGCCGATGTTCAGCAGCGTGTCCGAGCTGAGCGAGGCGCGCAGCAGGGACGCAAGGAAGCGCTGCTGGCGCTGGATCCGGCCGTAGTCGCTGGTCGGGTCACCGATCACGTGGCGCGCGCGGACGTAGTTCAGCGCCTGCGCACCGTTCAGGGTCTGCGTACCGCCCTTGGCGAGCACGGTACCGAGGATCGTGTCCTGGATCGGGGTCGGGGAGCAGACCTGAACCCCGTCGACCGCGTTCACCATGGCCGCGAAGCCGGAGAAGTCCACCCCGAGGAAGTGGTTGACGTTCAGGCCGGACAGCTGCTGCACCACCTTGGTGATGCAACGGGGCCCGCCCTCGAAGTAGGCCTGGTTGAGCTTGACGCCCTGCTGGGGCACGAAGCTCTCGTTCGTGTAGGTGGCGGTGTCGTTGTCCCACGTCTGACACGTGGGGATGTCGACCTGCAGGTCACGGGGGAAGGAGACGATCACGACCCGGCTGCGGTCGGCGGGGATGTGCGCCAGCATCGTGGTGTCGGAGCGGGCGCCGCCGACCTGGGACTCGGTGCCGGCTCCGATCTTGCCGCTGGCGCCGGCTCGGCTGTCGGAGCCGACGAGCAGGAAGTTTTCGTCGCCGAGCTGCTTCTCGGGCTGTTGGATGGCGGGTGAGACCGGGTCCAGGGCCTGCACGGTGCGGACCTTGGAGTCCACGTAGTGCAGAGCACCCCACGCGGCGCCGGTCACGCCCAGCACGAGCAGCGCGACGAGCCCGACCGCGAACCGGCCGGCGAGTGCCGCCCGGCGCCGACGCCGGGTCTTCTTGGTCTGCAGCCGCGTCAGCGGAGCCTTCTCGCTCGGTCCGGCTCGGGGGTCGTCCGCCGGTTCTCGGGGCTGGGCGCCGAGGGGGGCGTGCTCCTGCGCGGGGATGATCGGCAGAACGGCGGTGTCAGCATCGGTACCGGTCTCGGTGCCGGTCTCGGTGCCGGTCTCGGTGCCGGCGGAGGTGTCGGTTTCGTCCGGGGTGCCCTCCGGCTCTGCGTGGCGGCGGGCCGAGCCGACACGGTGTCCGGCGCGTCGCAGGAGCTCGGCCACGCTCACCGCGGTGCCGGCGTCGTCGCTGCGTGATGCTCGTCCCCGGTTCGGCGAGGGTGGCGTGGTGGCGCCCTCGGCCGGTGTCGGTGACGGCGGGGTGACGGCCCACGGTCGGTCCCAGGGTGGGGACCCGGGCCCGGACGGGCGCACGTGCCGACGGCGAGACGCGGACGCGTCGTCAGGTGGACGGTCCTCGCTCACGGTGCAGCCCCCCTCCAGCTGTTCAACGGGTCAAGCCGCTGAACAGGTCCGGCTGATGCTACGGAACGCGCGCCCGGCCACGCACCCCGACGGTGGCCACCGCCCGGTGGGTGGACTCAGCCGCCCGAGCTCATGACGTCCGCCGCGTGCGGGACGGTCACGTCCTGGGGGTCGTCGAGCCAGCCCTCGGGCAGGGCCACCGTGCCGGGCGAACCTTGCCGCCCGCGGGGCCCCTCGGCGTCGTCCGGAAAGGGGACCGCGCCATCGAGCTGGGCCAGCAGTCCGTCGAGCTCGTCCAGCGTGCTCACCATGGCGAAGGCCCGACGCAGCTCGGAGCCGACGGGGAAGCCGCGCAGGTACCAGGCCATGTGCTTGCGCAGGTCACGCAGTCCCTTGTCCAGGCCGTGGTGGGCGGCCAACAGCTCGGCGTGGCGCCGCAGCACGAGCGCCACCTCGCCGAGGCTCGGCGGTGCCGGCGCGTCCGAGCCGGACAACGCGGCGGCGAGCTCGGCGAACAGCCACGGCCGGCCCAGGCAGCCG
>JBDTDI010000272.1:0-3087 GCA_039923155.1 Mycobacteriaceae bacterium
GGATGCGTCGGCACACCAGTGCGCAGCCGTAGAACACCGCGAAGGCGCCTGCGCCCGTGGCCACCGGCAGCGCCACGGGCCGGCTGAGGTGGTGGTCCGGGCGCTGCATCCAGCCCAGGTGCAACGGCCCTGATGCGAGACCACCGGCCACCCAGGTGCTCGCCACCGCGGCGGTCAGGGCGTAGAACTCGGTCGAGGCCGGCTTGGTGGACAGCGAGGTGCCCAGCAGCCCAGCACCCAGCACCGACACCGCGGCCACCACCTTGCGCCGCCGACGGAAGGCCGCGTCGGTCTCCCGGTGGTCACGCGGCACCTTCTCGATCAACCACCCGGGCACGGTGCCCACCAGGCTGTCCCGGCTCGGGCGCCTCACGCGCGTCCGCTCGTCGCCCGATCCGCCTTCGCCCGCTCGCCCAGGGCCTTGAGCACGGCGTCGTCGTAGTCCATCGGCTCGAACGGAACCACCTCTCGGATGCTGTCGTCGCGGACGACGACCTCGTTGGACATGGAGTCCACCAGCGAACGGCCGGTCTGGACGTCCACGTCGGTCACGAACGACAGCCACCGCGAGGACAGCGACGGCGTGAGCAGCGGTACCGGCACGACGAGCAGCCGCCGGCCCTCGATGGTGGCCACCCGGCGCATCATGTCCACGTACTCCAGCACGTCGGGACCGCCGATGTCGAAGGCCCGACCCCTGGCCTCCGGGGCTTCGAGCACGCCGACCAGGTAGCGCACCACGTCGGACACCGCGATCGGCTGGGTGCGGGTGCGCACCCAGCGGGGCGTGATCATCGCGGGCAGGTGCTCGACGAGCTGGCGGGTCATCTCCCAGGAGATTCCCCCGTGCCCGACGATGATCCCGGCCCGCAGCGTGGTCACCGGGACCCCGGCCGAACCCAGCAGCTTCTCCACCTCGCGCCGGCTGCGCAGGTGCGCGGAGAGGTCGTCGGCGTCGTCCCCGAGACCACCGAGGTAGACGATCCGCTCGATCCCCGCGGCCTTCGCGCTGGCGGCGAAGGTGCGCGCGGCGTCGGCGTCACGCTGCTCGAAGTCGGGCTCGTCGAGCGAGTGCACGAGGTAGTACGCGGCGGTGCAGCCCTGGAGGGCGTCGGCGAGGGTGTCGGGGTCGTGCACGTCACCGTGGACGGCCTCGCCCGCGCCGCGGTAGCGCTGCGGGTTGCGGGTCATCGCCTTGACCTCGTGCCCAGCCTCGACCAGGGCGGGGCACAACCGACGACCGACGAAACCGGACGCACCGGCCACCAAGACTCTCATGCCCCCAGCGTGGCGCGAATCGTCTCGAGACGCGAGCCGAGACGCGAGCCGAACCAACCGTTCCCCCTCCCGTGCGTCCGCAGGAGCATGTCGAACATGAGGATGACGCGTGCCTCGGTCGGTGTGACGGTCGTGACGGGGGCGGCGCTGCTCCTGGCCCACGTCCGGCGACGCCGCGGCCGCTCGGCCCGCGCACCTCTCGGTGCTGCGCCAGGACGAGGCCACCCGACCGGCATCCGCCGTGGGGGTGTTCGCCCCGAACGGGGGCTGAGGGCGTCAGTAGGGCCGGGGAGCCTCTACCGGCTACCGTGGCGCGATGAACACCGTGTCCAGGTTTCTGCTCCGGGTGGTCGTGCTGGCGATCATCATCTACGTGGTCACCTACCTCTACAGCGGTGTGACCGTGGTGGCCAACCCGAACGGGACCTTCGGCAAGGCGGGCACCTACCTGTGGGTGGCCCTGTTGTTCGCGCTCGTCAACTCGATCATCGGCCCCGTGCTGCGGCTGCTGTCGCTGCCGATCGTGGTGCTCACCCTCGGACTGTTCCTGCTGGTGGTGAACGCGATCCTGCTGGCCATCACCGCGGGTCTGTCCGAGCGGCTCGAGATCAACGGCTTCACCGGTGCGGTGGTCGGCGGGTTCCTCATCGCCCTGTTCAGCTGGGGCGCGGAGATGGTGCTGCCGCTGCGCGGAAAGAGGTAGAGCCGCGGTGCGGTCGGGATCCAAGTCGTGATCCTCGTCCGGCACGCCCACGCCGGGTCGAAGAAGCACTGGTCGGGCCCGGACGAGGCCCGCCCGCTGTCGGGGCTCGGGTGCGAGCAGGCCGCGTCGCTGGCGCGGAGGCTGGCCGTCGACCGGGTCGAGGTGGTGTGGTCCAGCCCCGCGGTGCGCTGTCTGCAGACCGTGCGCCCGCTGGCCGAGCAGCGGGGACTCACGGTGTGCAGCACCCCACTGCTGTCCAAGTCCGGTTCGGCCCGTGAGCTGCTGGCGTGGCTGCACGACGCCGGGCAGGCGGCGAGCTGGGTGGTGTGCAGCCACGGCGAGGTGTTCGACGCGCTGCACGCGCAGGCGCAGGCCGCGGGGCTCCCCGAGCTGAGCCCGGCCGACGCGATGGACAAGGGTTCAGCGTGGCGCCTGGGCCGGACGCCGGTCTACCTGGCCCCCGAGCCTGCTCAGGACTGAGCCATCACCCGTGCGCCCGTCGAGGCTCGAGCCCCTAGTGCCCGAACGCCTCGGCCAGCCACCACGCCGGCTCGTCGCTGGTGACCTTGGCGTCGAGGAGCAGGGGTGTGTCCCGTTCCCCTTCCAGCCACTGGGTGACGCCGACCAGGTCGGACTCGCGGCGGACGGTGACCGCAGAGAAACCGTGTCCGCGGGCGATTGCGGCGATGTCGGTGGGCGGGAACCGCACGGTGTCCAAGCGGTCACCCCCCGGTCCGAAGTGGTGCACCTCAGCGCCGTAGGCGTCGTCGTTGTAGACGACGACCACCATGGGCAGGCCCAGCCGCACCACCGTGTCCAGCTCGGCCGCAGACATCAGGGCGCCGCCGTCGCCGAGCGCGGCGACGGTCAACCGGTCCGGTCGGGCCAGGGCGGCCCCGACCGCGGTGGCCAGGCCGAGGCCGACGGACTGGAACGACTGGGTCATGCAGTATCCGTGCTCGTCGGGCACCTGCAGGTACATGCTCGGGTAGCCCATGAAGTTGCCGGAGTCGATCGCCACGACCCGCTCGGCCGGCAGCAGCTCGTCCAGGCGCAGGGTGAGGGTGCGCGCATCGATGTGGTCCGCGGTGCTGGTGTCGTCGCAG
>JBDTDI010000273.1:0-3172 GCA_039923155.1 Mycobacteriaceae bacterium
CCATTCATCGTCTCGAGGAAGCCTTTCGTCCGGGATCGACCGTAGCGTCGGGCCCTGGCCAGCGCGAGGAGAAGATCGCTGACCGGAGGAGGGGCCATGCCGGACACGGGAATGGGCGGGTACACGATCCGGGCGTTGACCGACGACACGTGGGAGGCGTTCGCGGACCTGTGCGCCCGCAACAACGGTGCCGGAATGGGCGACTGCTGGTGCTGCTGGTTCCACAACGCGACGTCGGCCGAACGGCGCACCAACGGCGCCGGCGACTGGCGCGCCTACAAGCAGCGTCTGGTGGGCGAAGGAAAGGCGCACGCCGCGTTGGTGTTCGTCGGCGAGACGGCGGTGGGCTGGTGCGAGTTCGGCCCTCCGCGGGAGCTGCCGGGCATCTTCCACCGCAAGGAGGTCGAGGTGGACGGTGCCACGGTGCCCGACTACCGGCTGACCTGCTTCTTCGTCGACCGGCGCCGCCGCCGCGAGGGTGTGGCCACCGCCGCCCTCAACGGTGCCCTGACCCTGATCGCGCAGGCCGGTGGCGGGCTGGTCGAGACCTACCCGCAGGACAACGACGGCAGCAAGGTCGCGTCGTCGTTCCTGTACAACGCCACCCGGGCCATGTTCGAGCGCGCTGGCTTCGTCTACGAGCGGCCCAAGGGCAAGAACCACTGCATCATGCGGAAGGTGGTGTCGCCGAGCTGACCCGACGGTACGTTCTGCGGGGCCAGGCTCGTCCAGCCCACGTGCGTGGGCCCGCGTACCCCGACCGGAGGTCCTGTGCTGCCCACCGACCAGTCCGTCACCGTGCTCGCCGGCGCCGTCAAGGTCTTCGGGGTGACCCTGGTCGGGGTCAGCACCACCACCGGGGTCAAGCTGCTGTTCAGCCTCGGGCTGGTGCTCGCGGTGTTCCTCCTCCGCACGGCGATCCTCTGGCTGGCCCGACGGGCGCTCGGTGGGTCGGTCGGCGACCCACGCCGCTTCTGGGTCCGCCAAGGCATCCAGCTGGTCATGGCCATCGTCCTGGTCCTGGGGCTGGTGTCGATCTGGGTGACGCCGCAGACCGACATCACGACCGGGCTGGGGCTGATCAGTGCCGGGCTGGCGTTCGCGCTGCAGCAGGTGGTGCTGTCGCTGGCCGCGTATTTCGTCATCCTGCGCGGCGACACCTTCGGGGTGGGCGACCGGATCACCTTGGGTGGCGTCCGGGGCGACGTCGTCAAGCTCGGCTTTCTCAAGACCACGATCATGGAGATGGGACAACCACCCGCCGTGTCCGCCGCGGACCCGGCCGTCTGGGTGAACAGCCGCCAGTACACCGGGCGGCTGGTCACCGTCACCAACGGGGCGATCTTCTCCGAGCCCGTCTACAACTACACCCGCGACTTCCCCTACCTGTGGGAGGAGATCGCGCTCCCGATCGCCTACGAGGCCGACCGGGCCGCCGCCGAGCAGATCCTCCTTGACGCCGCCCGCGCACACGCGGTGGTGGACGACCCGGCGGCCCGGCAAGCCTTGGCCGACATGCGCTTCCGCTACGCGCTCAGCGACGCCTGTCTCGACCCTGTCGTCTACTGGCGCCTGACCGACAACTGGCTGGAGCTGTCGTTGCGCTTCCTGGTCCCCCCACGCGGGGTGCGGGAGATCAAGGACGCGATCAGCCGGGACGTGCTGACCGGGCTCGACGCAGCGGGCGTTCCGATCGCCTCGTCCACCTACGACGTCTCGGTCCGCCGGCTGTCGGTCGACTTCTCCGGTCCGGCACCCGTTTCCGGCGCCGGCGGACAGGCCCCGGACGACCCGGGCTGACTGAGACGCACCTGACGGTGAGCTTGCCCGGTCGACATGCACCCTGTGGTGCATCTCGACCGGGCAACCATCGTCGAGGTCCTGCCCTCAGTCACCCTTGACGTTGAGCACCTGGCGCAGGGTGTGACGCACCTGCACGAGGTCGGCGGCGTCGGCCATCACCTGGTCGATGTCCTTGTAGGCGGCCGGGATCTCGTCGATGAACGCGTCGGTGTCGCGGTACTCGATGCCCACCATCGCCTCCCGCAGCTGCTCGTGGGTGAAGGTCTTGCGGGCCCTCGACCGCGAGTAGGTCCGCCCGGCCCCGTGCGGCGCAGAGCTCAGCGCCACCGGGTTGCCCTTGCCGACGACGACGTAGCTCGCCGTGCCCATGGACCCCGGGATCAGGCCCGGCGTCCCTTCGTGCGCCGCGATCGCCCCCTTGCGGGACACCCACACCTCGCGCCCGAACACCCGTTCGCGCGTGGTGTAGTTGTGGTGGCAGCTGATCTCCTCCTCACGCTGCACCTCCGTGCCCACGTGCTCGGCGAGCTGGCGCACCACCCGGTCCACCATCTCCGCCCGGTTGGCCGCCGCGAACTCCTGCGCCCAGGTCATCTCCCTGATGTAGGTCCAGAACTCGGGCGTGTGCTCGACCAGGTAGGCGAGGTCGGGGTCGGGCAGGGCGATCCACCACTGGGCGCACAGCTTCTGCGCGACCTTGATGTGGCGCTGCGCGATCTTGTTTCCCACCCCCCGGGACCCGGAGTGCAGGAACACCCAGACCCGGTCGAGCTCGTCGACCGTGATCTCGATGAAGTGGTTGCCCGAGCCCAAGGTGCCGAGCTGCAGCGCCCAGTTCCTGGCCACGTTCAGGTCGACGCCCTGGCCCTGCTCGGCGGCCTCGGTCAGCGCGGCAACCCTGGGCTCTGCCGTGGCAACCACCTTCGCGTTGTACCGGCCCGCCGACAACGGGACGGCACGCTCGATCGCCTCCCGCAACGGCGTGAGCGAGCCGCGCGCGCGCAGCTCGTCCACGGTGAGCTGGGTGCGGACCGCGGCCATGCCGCAGCCGATGTCGACGCCGACCGCTGCGGGCATGATGGCCCGCTCGGTGGGGATGACGGAGCCGACGGTGGCGCCCTTGCCGAGGTGGGCGTCGGGCATGAGCGCGAGGTGGGGATAAATGAATGGCATGGTGCTGGCGGTGATGGCCTGCGCCCGGGTCTGGTCGTCGAGGACGGATGCCCAGTTGATGAGCTTGTCGTTGAGGTGTTCCATGATGGTTACTGCTCTCCTTGGTTGATGATGGCCGCGATTTCGTCGCGGTTGTACGGTAGTCGGTTCCAGTCGGCCCCGACGTTGATTTGTCGCCCGCGGACGGGCCATTCTT
>JBDTDI010000274.1:0-6222 GCA_039923155.1 Mycobacteriaceae bacterium
CCACGGGACGCTCGCCTGCCCCATCACGTTGTTTCCCCCAGCCCCCGGAGGCCATCACCATGGTGAGCACCACGACGCAGCCGATCCTCGAGCTGCGTGGAATCAACAAGAGCTTCGGACCGGTCCAGGTGCTGCACGACGTGAGCCTGGTCGTGCGCCCCGGCGAGGTGACCGCGCTGGTGGGTGACAACGGGGCCGGAAAGTCGACCCTGGTCAAGTGCATCGCCGGAATCCACGGCACCGACTCCGGGGAGGTGCTGTTCAACGGTGAGCCGGTGCACGTGGCCAACCCGAAGGATGCGGCCGCCCTGGGCATCGAGGTCGTCTACCAGGACCTCGCGCTGTGCGACAACCTCGACATCGTGCAGAACATGTTCCTCGGACGGGTGCGCACCGTCGGGGGGCTGCTCGCCGAGGGTGCGATGGAGCAGGCGGCCAAGGACACGCTGGCCTCGCTGTCGGTCCGCACGGTCAGCTCGGTGCGGACCCTGGTCGCGGCCCTCTCCGGGGGCCAGCGCCAGACCGTGGCCATCGCCAAGTCGGTGCTGTGGGAGAGCAAGGTCGTGCTGCTCGACGAGCCGACCGCTGCTCTCGGGGTCGCGCAGACCCGCCAGGTGCTCGACCTGGTGCGCCGCCTCGCCGACCAGGGCCTCGGCGTGCTGCTGATCAGCCACAACATGAACGACGTGGTCGAGGTGTCGGACTCCGTCGCCGCGCTCTACCTGGGGCGGATGGCGGCCCAGGTCCCGGTGGGCGAGGTGGGGGTGAGCCAGATCGTCGAGCTGATCACCTCGGGAAGCTCCGGTGACCTGGGTCTACGACGTGAGGAGGTGGCCGCGCTGTGAGCGTCGACACGACTCCGCCGCCGGCAGCCACGGACGACTCGGGCTTCGCCCGCGACAACACGCAGCGCTCGCTGTCGGGAGCGGGCCGCGACTACGTGGCCCGCCTGCAAGGTGGTGACCTCGGTGCTCTGCCCGCCCTCGCCGGCGTCGTCGTGCTGCTGATCTTCTTCACGTGGAAGTCCGACGTCTTCCTGACCCTGAACAACGTGGCCAACCTGCTCGCGCAGGGAGCGGGAACCGCCCTGATCGCGATGGGTCTGGTCTTTGTGCTGCTGCTCGGCGAAATCGACCTCGCCGCGGGAACCGGCTCCGGGGTGGCGGCGGCGGTGCTGGCCCTGCACTACACCCAGAACGGCAACCTGCTCGGCGGGATGGGCCGCAACGTCTTCATCATCTTCTGCCTGTCGCTCGCCGTCGCCGCGGTGCTCGCCGCGCTCAACCGGCTGTGGACCGGGGCCGGCCTGTCGCTGCTGGGCCTCGTGCTGAGCCTCGTCGGGTTCCCGGCGAACGCGTTCCTGGAGATCCTGCTGGCGGTGTGCGTGGGTACCGCCATCGGCTGCCTCACCGGGTTCCTGGTCTCCCGGGTGGGCATCCCGTCGTTCGTGGTGACCCTGGCCCTGTTCCTGGCCTGGATCGGCGTGGTGCTGCAGTTCGTCGGTGACGGCGGCACGCTCGGGATCTCCTCCAGCACAGTGCTGTTCAAGGTCGCCAACGGCAACCTGCCGGTGTGGGGGAGCTGGGTGCTGTTCGCCGTCGTCGCCGGGGGTTTCGCGGCCCTGTCGCTGGTGCGCCAACGCTCGCGGCTCAGGCAGGGGCTCGTGGCCTCCCCCACCTCACTGGTGTTGATCAAGATCGTGGTGATGGTGGTGCTCACCGCGCTGGCCACCTGGGCCATGACGCTGAACCGGGCCCCCAACCCGGCGCTGCTCACCGTGCGGGGGGTGCCCTACGTCGTTCCGATCGTGCTCGTGGTGCTCGTCATCGGGACCTTCGTGCTCGACCGAACCACCTACGGCCGCCACGTCTACGCCGTGGGCGGCAACGCGGAGGCGGCTCGCCGCGCCGGTATCGACGTCCGGCGGATCCGGATGAGCGTGTTCGTGGTGTCCTCGGCCATCGCTGCGCTGGGCGCGGTGGTGTACTCGTCCAAGGTCGGGTCGGTCGACCCGCAAGCCGGCGGCGGGAACACGCTGCTGTTCGCGGTGGGCGCGGCCGTCATCGGCGGCACGTCCCTGTTCGGTGGGCGCGGGCGGGTCCGGGACGCGTTGATCGGCGCCGCCGTCATCGCGATCATCCAGAACGGCCTGGGCCTGCTGAACCAGGGCGCGTCCATCGTGTCGATCGTGACCGGTCTGGTCCTGCTGCTGGCGGCCAGCGTCGACGCCATCTCACGGCGTAAGAGTCCTGCGGGCCGGTGACCACGAGCTGGCCGCGTCCGGTCGGGCACGCCGGCACGGGGACGCGACCGGACGACCTGCGCCGCGCGAACCGGGCCGCGGTGCTGCGCACCCTGCACCTGCGGGGTGCCACCACCCGCGCCGTGCTCGGACGCACGCTCCAGCTCAACCGCAGCACGATCAAGTCGGTGGTCGACGAGCTGGCTTCCGACGGGCTGGTCACCGAGACGGTGCCGGTCGACCACCCCGGGGCTGGGCGTCCGTCGATGGTCGTGCGGCCGCAACCGTGCTCGGTGTGGGTGGTGACGGTCTACGTGGCCGTCGGTTGGCTGACCGTGGCCGCGGTGGGTCTGGGCGGGGAGGTGCTGTTCCGGCGCGGCGCCGGACCGGTGCGCGCCGACGTCGACCCGGTCGAGCTCGTGGAGCGGATCGCCGAGATCGTGCCGGGGCTGGTGCGGGAGGTGGGCACCCCACCCGCGGCCATGGGGGTGGCGTTGCCCGGGCTGGTGCGCGCCGGCGATGGGACCGTCCGTCGAGCCCCCAACCTCGGGTGGCGCGACGTACCTCTGCAGGCGCTGCTGACTGCGCGCACCGGGATGGAGGTCCTGGTGGCCAACGAAGCCGACCTGGGTGCGCTCGCCGAGCACGTGCGTGGCTGCGCGCGGCACATCGACGACCTCGTCTACCTGCTGGTCGACGTCGGCGTGGGCGGGGGCGTCATCTCCGGCGGCGTGAGCCTGACGGGAGCCGGGGGCTACGCAGGCGAGATCGGGCACATGATCCTTCGACGCGACGGGCGTGTGTGCCGCTGTGGATCCCGGGGCTGCTGGGAGACCGAGGTCGGGGAGCTGGCCCTGCTGCGGGCCGTGGGCATGTCCGAGCAGTCGTCCCGTCCGGCGCTGCGTCGACGGCTGGCTCAGCTGCGCACGGGGACCGAGCCCCGACCCGACGGGCTCGACGACTACGCACGATGGCTGGCCGTCGGTCTGGGCAACCTGGTGAACATGCTGGACCCGGGAACCGTGGTGTTCGGCGGGGTGCTGGCCGACGCGCTGCCCCTGGTGGTCGACGACGTCCGTGCGCACCTGCGGCGGGCGTGCCTGGTGGCGAGGGAGGTCGACCTCGTCTCCGCGGCTCCGTCGGGCCTCGGCTCCTCGGGACCGCTGATCGGTGCGGCCGAGACCGTGTTCGCCAGCGTGCTGGACCGGTGTTGACGTGGCCCACCGTGACCGTCAGGCTATAAGTACACCCGTTAAACTAACTCTGACGCAGGAGGCACCGTGGCACTGCAGCCCACCCGTGAGGACAAGTTCAGCTTTGGGCTCTGGACGGTGGGCTGGCAGGCCCGTGACCCGTTCGGTGATGCGACCCGACCCGCGCTGGACCCCGTCGAGTCGGTGCACCGGCTCGCCGAGCTCGGCGCGTACGGCGTCACGTTCCACGACGACGACCTCATCCCCTTCGGCACGCCGGCGGCCGAGCGCGACCGGTTGATCGCCCGTTTCACCGACGCCCTGGGCGAGACCGGCCTGCAGGTTCCGATGATGACCACCAACTTGTTCACCCATCCCGTCTTCAAGGACGGCGGCTTCACCAGCAACGACCGCTCGGTGCGGCGCTTCGCGCTGCGCAAGGTGCTGCGCAACCTCGACCTCGCCGCCGAGCTCGGAGCGCAGACCTACGTGTTCTGGGGCGGTCGCGAGGGCAGCGAGACCGACTCCGGCAAGGACGTGCAGGCCGCGCTCGACCGCTACCGCGAGGGCATCGACCTGCTGGCCGGGTACGTGAAGGACCGTGGCTACGGGATCCGGTTTGCCATCGAGCCCAAGCCCAACGAGCCGCGCGGAGACATCCTGCTCCCCACCCTGGGACACGCCCTGGCCTTCATCAACGAGCTCGAGCACGGCGACATCGTCGGCGTCAACCCCGAGGTGGGCCACGAGCAGATGGCCGGGCTCAACTACTCGGCCGGCATTGCGCAGGCCCTGTGGGCGGGCAAGCTGTTCCACCTCGACCTCAACGGTCAGCGGGGCATCAAGTTCGACCAGGACCTGATCTTCGGCCATGGCGACCTGATCAACGCGTTCTCGACGGTGGACCTCATCGAGCACGGCGCCCCGGGTGGCGGCCCCGGTTACGACGGGCCCCGCCACTTCGACTACAAGCCGTTGCGCACCGAGGACATTGCCGGGGTTTGGGAGTCGGCGGCCGCGAACATGCGCACCTACCTGCTGCTCAAGGAGCGTGCCGCGGCCTTCCGGGCCGACCCGCAGGTGCAGGAGGCGATGGCCGCGTCCCGCATCACCGAGCTGGCCCAGCCCACGCTGGCGGAGGGGGAGACCTACGCCGACCTCGTGGCGGACAGCACGGCCTTCGAGGACTTCGACGCCGAGGGCGCGGGAGCGCAGGGCTACGGCTTCGTGCGCCTGACCCAGCTGGCGCTGGAGCACCTGCTCGGGGCGCGCTGAGCATGATTGGCCGGGTCCTGGTGGCCGGAATCGACTCCTCGACCCAGAGCACCAAGGTCGTGGTGGCCGACGCCGAGACCGGGACGCCGCTCCGCAGCGGGTCTGCGGCGCACCCGGTGGGCACCGAGGTCGACCCGGCCCGCTGGTGGGAGGCGCTGGGCGAGGCCGTCGCCGCTGCCGGCGGCCTGGAGGACGTGTCTGCGGTGGCCGTGTCGGGTCAGCAGCACGGCTTGGTGTGCCTGGACGCCGACGGGGCGGTGGTCCGTCCAGCGCTGCTGTGGAACGACACCCGTTCGGCCGGTGCAGCTACCGACCTGGTGGCCGAGCTCGGGGCGCAGGCCTGGGCCGATGCAGTCGGGACCGTGCCGGTGGCCTCGATCACGGTGGCCAAGCTTCGGTGGCTGGCCGAGCACGAGCCGGGCAACGCCGCCCGCACGGCCGCGGTGTGCCTGCCGCACGACTGGCTGACGTGGAAGCTGCTGGGTTCGGGCGAGCTGGCCGACCTGGTGACCGACCGCAGCGACGCCAGCGGCACCGGGTACTTCTCCTCGGTGACCGGGCAGTACCGCCGCGACCTGTTGCAGCGGGCCCTGGGTCGCGACGACGTGCTGCTGCCGCGGGTCCTGGGCCCGAACGTGGCCGCGGGCCGAACCCGGTCGGGGGTGCTCGTCGGCCCGGGGACCGGTGACAACGCCGGCGCTGCGCTCGGGCTGGGCGCCACGCGTGGTGACGTGGTCATCTCGGTCGGGACGTCCGGGGTGGTCAGCGCGGTCAGCGTGACCGCGACGGCGGACCCCACCGGCACCGTGGCCGGGTTCGCGTCGGCGACGGGGGAGCACCTGCCCCTGGTCTGCACGTTGAACGCGGCACGGGTCCTCGACGCCACCGCGACCCTGCTGGGGGTCGATCACCGAGAGCTGTCCCGGCTGGCGCTGACGGCGCCGTCCGGGGCCGACGGGCTCGTGGTGGTGCCCTACCTCGAGGGCGAGCGCACCCCCAACGAGCCGAACGCGACCGGGGCGGTGCACGGCTGGACCCTGGCCAGCTCCACTCCCGCCCACCTGGCCCGCGCGGCGGTGGAGGGACTGCTCTGCGGCCTCGCTGACGGGGTCGACGCGCTGCGCGCGCTCGACGTGCCCGTCGAGCGGGTCGTCCTGATCGGGGGTGGGGCGCGCTCGCTGGCGGTGGCGCAGATCGCGCCCCGGGTGCTGGGCCGGCCCGTGCGGGTGCCGCCGGAGGGCGAGCACGTGGCCGCGGGCGCGGCCCGCCAGGCGGCCTGGGTCCTGGCCGCGGGCGAGGCTCCACCGGTGTGGGACGCAGGCACCACGACCGACCCGGCGACGGTGGTGCACGAGGCGCCCGTCGATCCGGCGGTGCGAGCCCGGTACGCCGATGTCCGGCCGCTGACCGCGCGGCGCACGGTTGCCCAGGTCTGAGCGGCAGCGCACGGTTCCCGCCGGTGCGTCGACAGTGCGCGTCCACAACCTGACCCTGCTGCTCGATCACGTTCGC
>JBDTDI010000275.1:0-11346 GCA_039923155.1 Mycobacteriaceae bacterium
GCGCGCGCCCACGTGGGGGCGGCCGAGACGCTCAGCTGACGAGCGCGGCGTCCAGGGTGATGGTCACGCCGGTCAGCGCCTTGGAGATCGGGCAGGTCTCCTTCGCGGTCTGCGCGGCGCTGGCGAAGCCGTCCGCGCCCAGACCGTCGACCTCGCCGCGGACCGTGATCGCGATGCCGGTGAGCTTGAAGCCGGGGGTGTCCGGGCCGAGGGAGACCTTGACCGAGACGTCCAGGCTCTGCGGGGTGCCGCCCGCCTCGGCGATGACGGCGGAGAGCTGCATCGCGTAGCAGGCGGAGTGCGACGCCGCGAGGAGCTCCTCGGGGCTGGTGGTGCCGTCGGCGTCCTCGGCTGCCCGCTTCGGGAACGAGACGTCGTAGGTGCCGACCTTGGAGCTGGACAGCTCGACCTGGCCGGAGCCGTACTGCAGTCCGCCGTTCCAGGCGGTGCGTGCGGTACGTGAGGGCATGGTGACTCCTTCGGTTGGCGGGTGGTGATCGGGTGGTCGCGGGCCCGGCTGGACCTAGCGCGCGGCCTCGCGGGCGAGGGCCCGTGCGCGGGACTCCTCGAACCGCTTCGCAGCGGCGTCGAGGGCGGCGAGCACGCCGACGAGCTCCTCGCGGGCCGCCTCCCCCTCAGGGCCGAGGCCGGTGCGGTCGAAGATGTTCCAGTGCCGCAGCACCGGCATGATGACGTCGTCGTGGTGCTGGCGCAGGTCGTAGATCCCGGCCTTGGCCATCAGCACCGACGCGCGTCGGAAGTTCTTCATGTCGGAGCCGGGCATCTGGAAGTTCTTGACCTCCTCCAGCACGGCCACCATGGTGTCGTCCGGCGCGCGGTCGAACGCGGCGCTGACCAGGTTCCGGTAGAAGATCATGTGCAGGTTCTCGTCCTTGGCGATCCGCGCGAGCATCGCGTCGGCCACCTTGTCCCCGCAGGCCTTGCCCGTGTTGCGGTGGCTCACGCGGGTCGCCAGCTCCTGGAAGCTGACGTAGGCGACGGTCTGCAGCATGCTCTTCTCGCCGGCGTCGTAGCCGTGGACCATGTGCGCCATGCGCTGGTTCTCCAGGTCCACCGGGTCGACGCCGCGGGTGACCACGAGGTAGTCCCGCATCACGATGCCGTGGCGGTTCTCCTCCGCCGTCCACTGACCGACCCAGCTGCCCCAGGCGCCGTCACGGCCGAAGTGGGTGGCGATCTCCCGGTGGTAGGAGGGCAGGTTGTCCTCGGTCAGCAGGTTCAGCACCATCGCCGCCTTGGCCGTGTCGGAGAGCCGGGACTCCTCCGGAGCCCAGTCCGTACCCCCCATCGCGGCGAAGTTCTTGCCGTCGGACCACGGCACGAAGTCGTGCGGGTGCCACGGCTTGGTCATCGAGTGGTGCCGGTCGAGGTTCTCGGCCACCACGGGCTCCAGCTCGTGCAACAGCTGGACGGTGGTCAGCTTGGTGGCCATCGGTACCTCCTCGTTGAGTCCTACGACTCGCCGGTTACGCGTCCGTAGGTTACGCCATCGTAGGTTACTGCACCGTAGGTGCGCTGAACAGGATCCTTCGGTCAGGGTCTGACCAGGGTCAGCACGGCGACCTCCGGTGGGGTGAAGCCGAGGACCTGGCCGTAGAAGGAGACCTCGGCCTCAAGCGCGGTGGCGACGTTCTCGGCCTTGCGGAAGCCGTGCTGCTCCCCGGCGAACAGCAGGTAGGCATGAGGGATCCCGTTGCGCACCATCGCGTCCCGGAACAGCTCGGACTGCGACGGCGGCACCACCTGGTCCTCGTCGCCCTGCAGCAGCAGCACCGGGCAGCTGAGCTCGTCGACGTGGTTCAGCGGCGCCCGACTGACGTAGCGGTCCTGGGCCTGCGGCAGCGGGCCGATCAGGGAGTCCAGGTAGCGCGACTCGAAGTCGTGGGTGTCGGCCGCGAAGCGCTCGAGCTCGGCCACCCCGTAGTAGGAGGCCCCGGCGGCGAACGCGTCGGTGCCGGTGAGCGCGGCGAGCACGGTCCAGCCGCCGGCGCTGCCCCCGCGAATCACCAGCCGATCACCATCGACCCTGCCCTGGTGCACCAGCGCGTGGGCCGCGGCCACGCAGTCGGCCACGTCGAGAACGCCCCACTGCTCGCGCAGCGCGTTGCGGTAGACCCGGCCGTACCCGCTGGACCCGCCGTAGTTGACGTCCAGGACGGTGAACCCGCGGCTGGTGAAGTAGGCCTTCTCCATGCTGCGGGCCGCCACCGCCTGCGACGTCGGGCCGCCGTGCACGAACACCACGCACGGCGGCAGCTCGTCGGGCGGGCCCACCACCGACGGGTGGGTCGGCGGGTACACCAGCGCGTGCACGGTGCGCCCGTCCACGCCGGGCAGGGCCTCCGCGGTCGGGACCGGCATCCACTGCGCCGCCACCTCGGGCCCGTCGCTGCCGTCGTCGAGGACGTCGAGCGAGACCACGGCAGCCGAGGCGGCCGCGAGCTCCACCACGACGATGGCCGTCGCGGCCGTGGGGCTGGTGGCGATGCCGCTCACCTTCCTGCCCTGGGCGCGCACGGCCGTCAGCGAGTCGAACGGCACCTCGACGTCCTCGAGGGACCCCGTGGTCGGGTCCAGCACCGCGAGCTGGGCTCGCCCCACCCCGTGGGTGACGGCCAGGCGGCCGTCGTCGAGCACGGCGTAGGAGGTCTGCCCGAGCTGCCACAGCGGTGCGCCGAGCTCGGACTCCACGGGGTGCAGCGGCTCCGGCTCACCACCGGAGAGGTCCAGGCGCACCAGGTTCCACCACCCACTGGAATCGGTGAGCGCGTAGAGGTGCCCGTCGTCGGCCCACTCCGGCTGCATGACCGACTCGCTCGGGCCCCCGAGGAGCGTCCGCGGGGCGCCGAGGACACCGTCGCTCACCGCCGCGACGCGCAGCTCGGTGCCGTCCCACGGCATCTGGGGGTGGTCCCACGCGATCCAGGCCAGGTGGGTGCCGTCGGGCGAGAGCCGAGGGTGGGCGAGGAAGTTCGAGGCCCCGAAGTTGGAGCCTCCCGCGAGCTCGCGCACGGTCTGCGAACCGTCCAGGGCCACCGCCACCAGGTGGCGGCGCACGCCGGAGCCGACGTGGGCCTCACGCACGCACCACACCTCGTCGCCCACCACCAGCAGGTCGGCGTAGCGCAGCGCCGCCACCTGCTCCGGTTCCGGCGTCAACGGCTGGGGATCGGTTGCGCCATCCGCCAGGGAGTACAGGCGCTGATCGGTGAACTCGCTGAACACGAGCACCCCGTCGGCCACCGCGTAGCTCAGGCCGCCGTACTCGTGCACGCGCGTGCGGGCGTTCCAGCCGACCGGCAGCACGTCGGAGACCGTTCCGTCGGCTGCGCGGCGCAGCACGACCTGTCGCCCACCCTCGGCCGGGCGGCCCGCCGTCCACCACAGGTCGGAGCCCACGAGCTGGGGAAAGGCCAGCCGGGTGCCGCTCACGGCGGCGGTGGTGGCGCTGATCGGCGAGGGCCACTCGCCGTAGGGGATGACCTCGCAGGTGCTCACCGCCTCGACCCTGCCAGCCCGGTGCGGCGCAGTCGAGGGATGGAACGCAGTCGAGGCGCCGAACGTTCATCCAGGCGTGGACGACGACACGATCACCGCGCACATCGCTGATCTCACCGCCGAGCTCGACGCGCTGGGCCCGGACGAGGAGGAACGGGCGGCGGAGCTGACGGCCCTCCGGGAGCAGAGCCGAGACCTGCTGCGGCAAAGGGTGACCCGCCGCCAGCTCGGAGAGGACCCGGGGCTCGCCGAGGCGGACACCGACCTGGACGGCGAACCCGTCGTGGACCCGGGCGCCGAGCTCGCAGCCCTCGACCGGGCGCTGCTGCGCGGGCGGGCCCTGGTGCTGCACGACCTGGCGGCCCGAGGCGCGGACACCGCCGACGTGGTCGACCGGGTGGACGCCGCCGTCGCGGAGCGACGCTGGTGGGTGCGGAGCTGGCCGGACGGTCTCGAGCTGGTGGCGGGTCAGATCGCCCAGGACGTGCAGGACGTCATGATCGACACCGAGGGCCGGTGGCCGGGGTGCCCGGCGCACCCGCAGGAGGCGATGGCCCTGGAGCCGGAGCTGGGACCCGAGCCGCACTGGGTCTGCGCGCACGGTTGTGGCGTGGTGGCCCCGCTGGGTGCGCTGAGCGCCGGTGCGTGAGCGGGCTGGTCGTGGGAGACGTCACCCACGCGTGCTGGGGGGACCGGGTGGGTCGAAGTGCACCTCCACCGTTTCGAAGCCCTTGTGGGTCTGGGCGACGGCGTAGGTCGCATAGGCCTTGCGGTCGGCGTCGGTGAGCTCGACGGCGTCGGTGAACGGCGTCAGCAGCGCCCGCGGCCAGAGCCGTTGGGTGAGCACCACGTTGATCTCCGCGCAGAACACCACGACGATGGCTTGGAGGGTGATCCAGGTGATCAGGCCCAGCACGACCCCGAACAGGCCGTACAGGGCGCTGGAGCGGCTGACGCTGGAGCCGAGCAGGTAGACCCCGAACAGCTGCAGCAGGTGGACGACGACGCCGGCGATCGCTGCGCCGGGTAGCACCTCTCGCAGGGTCGTCACCTCGTGGGCGGTCCCGAAGCGGAACAGCAGCGCCACCAGCACCGCGTTGGCCACCATCGACAGCGGGATGACGATGCCGGCGTTGAGCAGGTCGTCGCGGGAGAACCCGGCGGCCAGCGACAGCACGGAGGTCGCGAGCACCCCGGTGCCGAACACGGCCAGCAGACCGAAGCTGCGCACGCGCGCCGCGATGGGGTTCGGGCGGGCGTTGCGGGGCACGCCCCAGATGACGTTCAGCGCGTTCTGGCCGGCCTGGGCCACCCCGAGCCCGCCGAGCAGGGTGCCGAGCACCCCGATGCTCAGCCCGACGGTGCTGCCGTTGAACGCCCGGATCTGCGACGCGATCTCGTCGTTGAGCAGCGGGACCTGCTGCAGCACCGTGCTGATCAGCCGTTCCTGCAGCGAGGGATCGTTCTGCAGCACGAAGCCGAGCAGGGCCACGGCGACGAGGAGCAGCGGAAACAGCGAGATGAAGGCGTAGTGCGCCACGAGGGCGGCCAGGTAGACCCCTTGGTCGTCGATGAACTTGTAGGTCACGGCAACCGGGAACCCGAGCACGGTGTGGCGACGTTGGAACCGATCCGCGGCGAGCACCCGGCGCCGCAGAAGGCCGGGGCGCTGGGCGGCACTGCTTCCGGTAGCGGCCACAGGTGCGGACGCTACCGGCCCCCGGGCGAGAGCTCAGGTCAACGCGGTGCGCAGCGCGGCGACGACCTCGTCGATCTCGTCGTCGCTGATGACCAGGGGCGGACACATCGTCAGGGTGGTGGTGCCGATGGGGCGCAGGATCACCCCGTCCGCCAGCACGGCGTCGCGCACCGCCACCGCATCCACGCCGTCCGCCGTGGCCACCGCCCACACCGCTCCCTCGCCGCGGACACCGGCCACCAGTCCGTCGTCGGCCAGCTCGTGCAGACCGGCGGACAACCGGGCGCCGATCGCCTTCGCCCGCTCCACCAACCCCTCGCGCTCGGTGATGTCCAGGCACACCAGGGCGGCGGCGCACGCGCTGGCGTGGCCCGAGTAGGTGTAGCCGTGCTTGAGCACCGCCGTGGGGTCGGCCTCGAGGGGCTCGTGCACGGCGGGGGAGACGAGCACGCCGCCGAGGGGGACGTAGCCGCTGCTGACGCCCTTGGCGAACACGGTCAGGTCGGCCTGCACGCCGTAGTGGCTGCCCGCGAACATGCTGCCGAGGCGTCCGAAGCCGCAGATCACCTCGTCGAGGACCAGGAAGGCGCCGTGTGCCGTGCACAGCGCGCGCAACCCTTCCAGGTAGCCGGGCTCGGGCGGGTACACCCCGCCCGCCCCGATCACGGGCTCGGCGAACACGGCCGCGACCCGTCCCGGGTGGGCGGTGAACACGGCGGCCACCGCGTCGAGGTCGTCCTTCGGCACCTGGACGGCGTCACCGATGCCGGGCCCGAAACCTGCACTGTTGGCGGGTAGTCCGGTCAGCGTCATGCCGCCGTAGGTCACCCCGTGGTAGCTCGGGGTGCGGCTGACGACGATCGTCCGCTCCGGCTCGCCAGCCGCGGCGTGCGCCGCCCGGGCCAGCTTGATCGCGGTGTCCACCGCCTCGGAGCCGCCGCTGGTGAAGAACACCCGGCTGTTCGGCACCGGGGCGAGCGCGACGAGACGCTCGGCGAGGGCGTCGGCCGGGGCGTTGCTGAAGCGGTCGAAGCAGTGGTAGGTCTCCAGCGTGCTGATCTGGGCCGCGACGGCGTCGGCGACCTCGGCGCGGCCGTGCCCGACGTTGCAGTGCCACAGGCTGGCCATGGCGTCGACGTACCGCTTGCCGTCGGTGTCCCAGACCAGGGAGCCCTCGCCGCGGACCAGGGTGGTGAACGACGACGCCGCTGCGGCCGGTCGTGCGAACGGGTGGAGCTGGGCGGGAGTAATCATCCTCCGATGATGCTCCTGGCGCCCGGCGCCGCGCCACCACCACCGGGCTCGGTGGTGGCGGTCCGGGTTACGCGGTGTGCGCCAGATAGACGGTGTTGGTCGAGGTGTCCCTGGTGAAGGGGTTGGGAAAGCGCACCACCTCGGCCCGGGCGCCGGCGAACACGGTGCGCATCGACGCGAGGAGCTCGGTGTCCGGCGGGTCGTCCGACCACAGCGCGAACACCCCGCCCGGGTGCAGCTGCCCGGCCAGCTGACGCAGCCCGTCGACGGTGTAGAGCGGGGCGTGGCCGGGGTCGAGCACATGGTGCGGGGAGTGGTCGACGTCGAGCAGCAGCACGTGCACCGGGCCCAACCTGCCGTCCCGGACCATGGCGAAGACGTCGTCCTCCACCAGCTCGCAACGCGGATCACCCGTCAGCCGCGCCGACAGCGGCAGCAACCCGCGCTGGTGCCAGTCGATCACCGCGCCCAGGGCGTCGACCACCCGCAGGCGGCGCACCCGCCCGTCGTCGAGGGCGGCGGCCGCGGTGCACCCGAGGCCCAGCCCGCCGACCAGGACGTCGAGGTCGTCGCCGTGCGCCTGTCCCAGTCCGAGCCGGGCCAGCTCCTCCTCGGCCACGGTGAACAGGCTCGACATGAGGAACTCCTCGCCCAGGCGCACCTCGTGCACGTCCACCTGGAGCACGGGCTCCCACCGTCGCCGCAGCCGCAACAACCCCATTCGGGTGTCCTGTGCGTCGAGCTCGGCGTACCGGCGGTGGCTGCTCACGTGCACCACCTTGGCACGCTGGAACGGATGACCCAGCAGGCCACGTGAGGCCCGGCGTGACCCGCGACGGCGTCTGGTGATCATCGACCCGACGCCCCCCGCGGGTGAGGCCGCGACCGTCGGCTACAGGGTCAGACCGGTGGCCTGCTGGCACGCCTCCCACAGCCGGGCCCGCGCGGTCGGGTCGTCGTGGGTGAAGGGCAGGAACTGCGGTGACCGGGGGCGCCGGTCGTGCCAGAACACCCCGGTGCGGCGCCCGGGTTCCGCGGCCGCGGCGAGCCACACGATGGTGTCGGCCCCCTGCTCCGGGGTGCGCAGCACCGTCGACGTCAGCCTGGCGAAGCCGGGGATGGAGCCGGTGACGCCCGGGGTGTCCGCCCAACCGGGGTGCATGGAGTGCACCACCGGGTCGCCCGAACGGTTCAGCGCGGTGGCCATCCGCTCGACCAGGGCCACCTGCATCCGCTTGGTGCGCGCGTACGCGGTCAGGCCCTTGTACTCACCGTCGAGGTACTCCAGGTCGCGACTGACCGTGGGTACCGGGTACATCCCGCCCGAGGACACGAAGACCACCCGTCCGTCGCCGTCGGCGTGCAACAGCTCCCGCAGGCCCACCGTGAGCGCGAACGGCCCGAGCACGTGGGTGGCGAGGGCCAGCTCGTGGCCCTGGGCGGACGTGCTCCGCTGTTTCGGCACCAGGCCCGCGCAGTGCACCAGCGCATGCAGAGCAACGAGCTCCTCGCTGAGGGTGGCGACGAGCCCGGCCACGGCGTCGAGGTCGCTGACGTCGCACTCGCGCAGCACCAGGTCGGCCCCGGGAACCTCGGCGCGGATGACGGCAGCGGAGTCCCTGAGCCGCTGGGTGCTGCGACCTACCAGGTGCACCCGCGCGCCGAGGCGGGCCAACCCCGCTGCCGTGGCGCGGCCCAGCCCCGAGCTGGCTCCGGTCACGAGCACGTCGGGATGCCCGGTGAACGGCTCCGGGTCGGCCGGCCACCACCGGCGGCGCAGTGCCGGACCCAGCGCGGAGTACCCGGGCACCACCAGCTTGTCCAGGGCGACGTCCAGAGCGGCTGTGACGAGGGACACGTCCACGACCGTAGCCGTCGTGCCGAGGGCCCTGCTGGGCCGGCCGCTGATGCCGGTGCCACCATGGCAGACGTGAACAGCCCCGAGGCCCAGCCGGCGCACGTCGACGTCCTGATCGTGGGGGCTGGGTTGTCCGGGATCGGCGCCGCCTGCCACCTGCAGAACCAGGCACCGGGGACCAGCTACGCGATCGTCGAGGCCAGGGCCGAGAGCGGGGGCACCTGGGACCTGTTCCGCTATCCCGGGGTGCGCTCGGACTCCGACATGTTCACCCTCGGCTACGACTTCAAGCCGTGGACGGGGGAGAAGTCGATCGTGGACGGCGCCGACATCCTGGCCTACCTGCGGGAGACCGCCGTCGAGCACGGGGTGGACCGCCGCATCGCCTACGACACGAAGGTGCAGCGGGCCGACTTCGACACCGCCACCGCGCGGTGGTCGGTGGCCACCGTGGACACCCGCACCGGCCAGGAGACGACCCGCACCTGCTCGTTCCTGTACCTGTGCGCGGGTTACTACCGCTACGACGCCGGGCACACCCCTGACTGGCCCGGGATCGAGGAGTTCGCCGGAGCAGTGGTTCACCCCCAGCACTGGCCGGCTGACCTGGACGTGGCGGGCAAGCGGGTGGTGGTGGTCGGCAGCGGGGCCACCGCGGTCACCCTGGTGCCGGCCCTGGCGGAGCAGGGCGCTCAAGTCACCATGCTGCAGCGCTCGCCCTCCTACCTGATGGCCATGCCCGGCGGTGACCCGATCGCCGCGCTGCTGCGCCGCTGGTTCTCGCCGGAGCGAGCCTCGCGGGCGGTCCGGTGGAAGAACGTGCGGACCTCCACCGCGGTCTACCAGCTGTGCCGGCGCTACCCCGAGCGGGCCAGGGCGGTCCTGCAGAGGGCCGCGATCAAGGCCCTGCCCGCCGGGTTCGACGCGGCGACGCACTTCACGCCCGTCTACCAGCCGTGGGACCAACGGATGTGCCTGGTGCCCGACGGCGACTTCTTCGCCGCGATCCGCTCCGGAAGGGCTGACGTGGTCACCGACCACGTCGAACGGTTCACCACCGACGGGGTGGTGCTGCGCTCGGGCGCGCACCTGGACGCCGACGTGGTCGTCACCGCCACCGGGCTCAACCTCGCTCCGATCGGCGGCATCGCCCTCGGCGTGGACGGGGACGACGTCGCGCTCGGGGACCGCGTCGCCTACAAGGGGATGATGCTCGACGGGGTGCCGAACATGGCCTTCGCGATGGGTTACACCAACGCGTCGTGGACCCTGAAGGTCGACCTGGTGTCGGCGTGGGTGGCGCGGCTGGTGCGATCGATGGCGGCCGACGGCACGGCCACGGTCACCCCCCGGCTGCCGGACGGCGGCATGGCGACGTCGTCGTTCATCGAGATGCGCTCGGGCTACTTCGAACGCTCAAGGGACGCACTGCCGCTGCAGGGCGACCGGGCGCCGTGGCGCCTGCAGCAGCACTACCTGCGTGACGCCCCGCTGTACCTCGGCTCGGTGCACGAGCCGTCCCTGGAGCGGCGCAGGGTGGGCGCCACCGTGTGAGGGGGCCCGGCCCGACGAGATGCATAGATAGGTGATACAACTATCTGCGTGGAACCGGACCCGGCCGTCGCCCTGACGCGCTTCTTCTCGTGGTGGCGTCGCAGCGCACCGCGCACGACCCACCCCTCGGCGTCGGTGTCGGCACTGGACTGCCTGGACGTCGACGGGCCGCAGCGGATCACCGACCTCGCCGCCGCCGAGCGCATCACCCAGCCCGGCATGAGCGCGCTGGTCACCCGCCTCGCCGCCGACGGTCTCGTCACCCGGGCCGCCGACCCGGACGACGGTCGCGTCGCCCTGGTGAGCATCACCGGTGTCGGTCGCGACGCCCTGGCGGCCACCCGCGCCGCCCGTTCCGACGAGCTCCGTCGGCGTCTCGCCGCACTCACCGACGCCGAGCGCCACGCCCTGGACGCGGCCGTACCCGCCCTGAACCGCCTCACCTCTGGAGACACCCTGTGAGCACCGCACACGCGGACACCCCGAGCCCGTTCCGCCAGCCCAAGGCGGTCTGGGCCGTCGCGTTCGCCTGCGTCATCTCCTTCATGGGCATCGGTCTGGTCGACCCGATCCTGCCCGCGCTGTCGGACAAGCTGCACGCCACCCCGAGCCAGGTGACCTTGCTGTTCACCAGCTACCTCGTGGTCACCGCGTTCGCCATGCTCGTCACCGGCGCCGTCTCGTCCGTCCTGGGGGCCAAGCGCACCCTGGTCGTCGGGTTGGCCATCATCGTGGTGTTCGCCGCCCTCGCCGGCACCTCCAGCAGCATCAACGGCATCGTCGGGTACCGGGCCGGCTGGGGCCTCGGCAACGCCCTGTTCATCGCCACCTCGCTGGCCGTCATCGTGGGTTCGGCCAGCGGCGGTTTCAGCGGTGCGATCATCCTCTACGAGACCGCCCTGGGGATCGGCATCGCCACCGGGCCGCTGCTCGGCGGGGTCCTGGGCAACATCAGCGTGCACGGCCCGTTCTTCGGCGTGGCGGTGCTCATGTTCCTGGCGCTGGTCGCCTCGGCCACCCTGGTCCCGGCCACCCCGCGCCCCGCCGAGCGCTCCTCGGTGCTGGAGCCGCTGAAGGCGTTGCGGCACCGGGCGCTGCGCAACACCAGCCTGACCGGCCTGCTCTACAACTGGGGCTTCTTCACCATCCTCGGCTACGCCCCGTTCCTCATGCACCTGCAGGCGATCCAGCTGGGCTTCGTGTTCTTCGGCTGGGGCCTGCTCGTCGCCGGGTTCTCGGTGTTCGTCGCCCCGTGGCTCAAGGCCCGTCTGGGCACCCCCCGAACGCTGTACGGGAACCTGACCGCCATCGCGGCGGTGCTCGCCGTCATCGGGATCTGGGCCAACAGCCCGACCACCGTCATCGTCGCCGTCGTCGTCTCCGGCGCCTTCGTGGGCATCAACAACACCCTGGTCACGACGGCGGTCATGTCCATCGCCCCGGTTCCCCGCCCGGTCGCCTC
>JBDTDI010000276.1:0-17654 GCA_039923155.1 Mycobacteriaceae bacterium
GGTCCTCGCCGCCGACCTCGTGCCCGAGGGCGACCAACCCGAGGTGCTCGACGACCTGCTGCGGACGCAGTCGAGGGTGAACGAGACGCTGACCGCCCTGGTCGGTCTGGCCACCGGCGAGGTGGCCGACGGCTCGGCGCGGACCAGCGTCGACCTCACCGAGCTGGTCCACCGGGTGGCCACCGAGGCGGCCCGCACCCACCCGGGGCTGCGGGTGACCCAGTGGCCCGGCCCGCCGGCCCCCGCGGTGGTGCTGGTCGCTGGTCTGGTGCTGGCCCTGACGAACCTGGTCACCAACGCCGTCCGCCACGGTGGCGCCGGCGAGGTCCGTCTCGGCGCGCGCACCGTCGACGGTGGGGTGGAGCTGGTCTGCGACGACGACGGCTGCGGAATTCCCGACTTCGAGCGCACCGCGGTGCTCACCCGCTTCGTCCGCGGGTCGTCGGCCTCGGCCCCCGGCTCCGGGCTCGGTCTGGCGCTGGTCGTGCAGCAGGCTCAGCTGCACGGCGGTGCGGTGCTGATCACCGACAGCCCGCTGGGGGGTGCTCGGGTGCTCCTGGGGTGGCCCGCTCAGCCCTTCAGCGCGGCGTAGCGGTCCAGCGCAACCTGACGCTCGTGCTTGTGGTCGACCATCGGCCCGACGTAGCCGGGCGGCACACCGTCGGGCAGCGTGTGCACGGCCTTGCCGGGCACACCACGCAGCTCGGGGACCCAGCGGCGCACGTAGTCGCCCTGCGGGTCGAACTTCTCTCCCTGCGTGGTTGGGTTGAACACCCGGAAGTACGGCGAGGCGTCGGTGCCCGAACCGGCCGTCCACTGCCAGCCGTGCTGGTTCGAGGCAAGGTCACCGTCCACGAGGTGGCGCATGAAGTGCCTGGCCCCCCACGTCCATGGTAGGTGCAGGTCCTTGGTGAGGAAGCTGGCGACGATCATCCGCAGCCGGTTGTGCATCCACCCCTGGGCCAGCAGCTGACGCATCCCGGCGTCGACGATCGGGAAGCCGGTGCGTCCGGTGGCCCACGAGCCGAAGGCGTCCTTCGCCTGCGCGCCGGTGTCGTACACGATCTTGTCGAAGCGCCGGTCGTAGTGCTCGCGCGCGGTGTCAGGACGACGGTGCAGCACGTCGGCGTAGAAGTCCCGCCAGGCGAGCTCGGTGGTGAACGTCTGCGCACCGGTCCCGGTGCGCCCGGCCAGGTCGGCCAGCATGGTGCGCGGGTGGATGCAGCCGTACTTGAGGTAGACCGACATGCGCGAGGTCGCGTCGTGGTCGGGCCGGTTGCGCTCCTCGTCGTAGGCGGTGACCCCGACACCACCGTCACGATCGACGAACTCCACCCACCTGGCCAGCGCGGCCGCCTCCCCCGCGGGGGGCAGCTCGGTGTCCCCCAGCGTCACGTCGTCGGGGACCCTCACCCGTCGCGGCCCACCGTCCTTCTCGTCGGGGTCCACCCAGCTGAGCGTGGCGGCCGAGGTGTCCGCCGGGGCGCGCCAGCCGTGCTCGGTCCAGGCCCGGCGGAACGGGGTGAACACCTTGAAGGGCTCGCCGTCGCCCTTGCGCACCCGGCCCGGGGCCACCGCGTACGGGCTGCCCGTGCGCACGAGCTCCACCTCCCCCAGCGCCTGCTCGACCGCCTCGTCCCGTCGCGCACCGTAGGGGCCGTGGTCGGCCGAGACGTGCACGCTGCCCGCGGAGAACGCGCGCGCCACCCGGGGCACCACGTCCACCGGGTCGCCGTGCACCACGAGCAGCCGCCCGTCCAGCGACGCCTCCAGTGCGCGCAGGGTTCGGAACAGGAACGTCTTGCGGGGGTTGCCGGCCGGGCCGAGCAGGGCGTCGTCGAGGACGAACAGGGCCAGGGATTGCTCGGCCCGCCCGGCCGACGCGCTCAGCGTGGGCAGGTCACCCAGCCTCAGGTCGCGCCGGAACCAGATGACCGCTGCGGAGTCCACCCTGGCGACGGTAGGGGAAGGACCCAGGTGCTCGCAGCGTTGGGACAGCAATGCCCCTGTTTCGCTTCGACGTGACCGACACCCGCACCGACGACCAGGTCAAGGCCTTGCTCGACGCCGCCTACTCCGCTCAGGTCGAGGCCCTGGAGACGGTGGACGGTGACCGCTACCAGGTGGTGCACGCCCACCCCCGCGCGCACCTGAACATCGAGGACACCGGCCTCGGCATCGAGCGCACCGACGCCTTCGTGCTCATCCAGGTCACCACCAGCCCGCGCCCGGAGGAGCAGAAGCTGAAGCTCTACCAGCTTTTGGTGCGCAACCTGGGGCGCGACGCCGGCATCGGCCCGAACGACGTCATGGTGTCCATCGTGGAGAACACGAAGTCCGACTGGTCGTTCGGTCACGGCCGGGCGCAGTACCTGACGGGTGAGCTGTAGCGGCAGGGTGCGCCTGCAGGTGCCCCCCCGTGGGTGCACCTGCAGACGCGCCGGCTCAGCGGTCGGCGACCTCGATGTAGGCCCGCTCGGTGGCGCCGGTGTAGATCTGGCGCGGCCGCCCGATCTTCGTCTGGGGGTCGGAGATCATCTCCCGCCAGTGCGCGATCCAGCCGGGCAGGCGTCCCATCGCGAACAGCACGGTGAACATCCGGGTCGGGAACCCCATCGCCCGGTAGATCAGACCGGTGTAGAAGTCGACGTTGGGATAGAGCTTGCGCTCGACGAAGTAGTCGTCGGTGAGCGCCGCGTGCTCCAGGGCGAGAGCGATGTCCAGCAGCTGGTCGTCGCCGCCGAGCTTCGCGAGCACGTCCCTGGCCGCCTCGCCCACGATCTTGGCCCGTGGGTCGTAGTTCTTGTAGACCCGGTGTCCGAAGCCCATCAGCTTGACCCCGGGCTCGCGGTCCTTGACCCGCTTGACGAACGACGCGACGTCGCCGCCCTCGTTGCGGATGCTCTCCAGCATCTCCAGCACGCTCTGGTTGGCCCCGCCGTGCAGGGGACCGAACAGGGCGTTGATGCCCGCGGAGACGCTCGCGAACAGGTTCGCGTTGGAGCTGCCGACCATGCGCACCGTCGACGTGGAGCAGTTCTGCTCGTGGTCGGCGTGCAGGATCAACAGCATGTCCAGGGTCTTGACCAGCTCGGGGTCGACCTCGTAGGGCTCGGCGGGGAAGCCGAAGGTCATCCGCAGGAAGTTCTCGGTCAGCGACTGCGAGTTGTCCGGGTAGAGGAACGGCTGACCCACCGACTTCTTGTACGCGTACGCCGCGATGGTCGGCAGCTTGGCCAGCAGGCGCACCGTGGACAGCTCCACCTGGTCGTCGTCGAAGGGGTCCAGCGAGTCCTGGTAAAAGGTGCTCAACGCGCTGACCGCCGAGCTGAGCACGGGCATCGGGTGCGCGTCACGGGGGAAGCCGTCGAAGAAGCGCTTGAGGTCCTCGTGCAGCAGCGTGTGCCGTCGGATGCGGTCGGTGAACGCCTCCAGCTCGGCGGCCGTCGGCAGCTCCCCGTGGATGAGCAGGTGGCTGACCTCCAGGAAGCTGGAGCGCTGCGCCAGCTGTTCGATCGGGTAGCCGCGGTAGCGCAGGATCCCGGCGTCGCCGTCGATGTAGGTGATGGCCGAGGAGCAGGAGGCGGTGTTGGCGAACCCGGAGTCCAAGGTCGTCAGACCGGTCTCGGCCAACAGCTTGCCGAGGGCGATGCCGTCGTTTCCCTCGCTGGCCGGTGTGATCGACATCGAGTGCTCACCGCCCGGATAGGCGAGGGTGGCGGTCTGTGCGTCAGTGTCGGGCACGGATGGTTCCCTTCAGGCTCGGCCGCTGCGGCGTACCGGGGGTCGACCGGTGGTACGCGCTGACGGCCACGTCAACGGTGGGCACCGACGGTAGTCGCTCCGACGCGCCCCCGAACAGTGGCCTCACTGCAGCTCGTGCTGCAGCTCTTCCTGCAGCTCGGCCTTCCAAGGCGGGTCGGCCCCTGGTCGCGACACGGTGATCCCCGCCGCCTGGGCGACGAAGCCGAGCGCTCGTCGCCAGGTCTCGGCGTCCATCGCCCGCACCGACGCCCGGTCCAGCGCACCGGTGGTGTCCAGCCACGCCAGCAGGGCACCGTGCACGGTGTCGCCGGCCCCGATGGTGTCGGCCACCCTCACCCGCGCACCGGGGACGTCGACGCGGCGGTCAGTGGTGTGCACCCGCAGCCCCTGCGCCCCCCGGGTGAGCACCACGGCCGAGACGCCCTCGTGCAGCCACTGCTCGGGGCTGCCCTGCAACCAGTCCGCGTCGTCGTCGGAGAGCTTCAGGATGTCGACGCTGGGCAGCCAGGAGGCGAAGCGGGCCCGGTAGGACTGGGGGTCGGCGATCAGGGCCGGTCGGATGTTGGGGTCCAGCACCGTCAGTCGCCCCGCCGCGTGCTCGCGGTGCAGCACCTCCTCGTACACCGAGGCGCCCGGCTCGAGCAGCATGCCCAGCGTGCCCAGGCTGACCGCGGCGACGTGCCCGGGAAGCGGACCCGGGTCGGCGACGAGCCGGTCGGCGGTGCCATCGACGTAGAAGGAGTACGACGCGGAACCGTGCTCGCCCAACGAGACCACGGCAATCGTGCTGGGCTCGACCCCGCGCTCGACGAGCGAGGTGTCCACGCCGGCGATCGTGAGGTGGTCCACGATCGCCGCACCGAAGCCGTCGGTGGACACCCGGGAGCAGAACGCGGTGGGCACGCCCAGGCGCCCGAGCGTCACGGCCACGTTGAACGGGCCCCCGCCCAGGCAGGGGGCCAGCAGAGCCAGCGGCGTGTGCGAGACGGGGACCAGGTCGACCAGCGCCTCACCACCGACCACCACGCGTGCAGGTGCCGGAGGGTCGGCGGCGAAGACCTGCGCGCTCATCTCGTCGTCGCGGGCAAGGCCTGGGCGTCCTCCACGCCCGGTCCACCCGCCACCTCCGGTTGTCGTCGTCGACCGCCCAGGACCGTCCCCGCACCCCAGCAGACCGAGCACAGCAGGCCGAGCATGACCACGGCGCCGGCGATCGGGTACGTCGCCAGGACCTCGGCCCGGTAGCGGACCGCAGCCAGCAGGACGACGAACACCGTCGTGCCCCAGGTGATCAGCGCGATCCGGTCCCGCCGCCATCCGCACGTCGCCGAGCGGACCGCGGCCTCGACCGTCACCCCGAAGACCGCCCCCACCACCAGGTCGAACCCGTAGTGGTAGCCGAAGCCGAGGGTGGCCAACAGGGTCACCACCAACCAGGCGGCGCCGAGGCGACGCAGCCACGGTGCCATCGAGCGGCTGTGCAGGAACAGCACGACCGCCCAGGCGGTGTGCAGGCTGGGGACGCAGTTGCGGGGCGTGATGGTGTCGAACGACAGCGCCCGGGGCGCGCCGAAGGAGGGAAGCTTCGAGGGCCATCCGGTGGTGACGGCGAAGGGCCACCCGGCGGGGCCGAACGCGTAGGCGGGCCCGACCACCGGGAAGAGCAGGTAGATCATCGGCCCGAGGACACCGACCGCGATGAACGTGAGCACCACGTTGTGCCGCACCCAGCCGTGCCGCAGCTGCACCGCAGCGACGACCACCGCTGCGACCGGCAGCATCGCGTAGACGACCATGAACGGTGCGCGCCCCGGTGTGCCGATCAGCGCGAACATCTCGCCGACCCGCCAGGCCGGGTTCCCCAGCGCGTGGTCGGCCGTGGACACGTACGCGTCGAACACCGCCGGTCGGCTGCGCGCGGTCACCTGCAGCCAGACCTGCCCGACCGTCGTCGCGGCCAAAAAAGCCCATCCGCACGCCAACCCGCGCACCACGTCCGCCCGACGGCTCCCGCGGACCCGCACCAGCGACCACCCCGTCAGCCCGGTGAGCGCGATGATGGCGCCGTTGCCGACCGAGTGCACGGCGCCGTCGGCAATCAGCCGCGAGACGCCGAGCACGACGTCGATGGCCACCGCCACGGCCAGCGTCGGCAGGCGCACCCGGCGGGGCGACAGGACGAGGGCGAGCACCAACGCGCAGTAGAACGCGGGTGCGCCAGGGTCCTGCCGCAGGTAGCCGTCGACCAACGAAGCAGCCGGTCCGCGAACCCCGACCCTGGCGGCCACCACCTGGAGAACCACCAGCAGCGCGACGAGCACGACCGCCACGAGGACGAACCGCAGGCGCCAACGGCGCGTGGCTCTCGTCGGACGGTCCAGCAGCACCGCAAGATGGTAGTCGATCAGGTGCGAGGCCCGCGAACCGCAACGCCGGGGCCACTCGAACTCCCTCGGCGCACCGCGGGACCGGTGCGGCGCACCGTGCTCACGCGGGACCGGCCAGGCGCCTCCGGTACGCCGCCGCGGCGTTGCGGTTGCCGCACGCGGTGCTGCAGAAGCGCCGGGACCGGTTGCGTGAGAGGTCGACGACCACTCCGCAGCAGCCGTCGTCGGCGCACGTCGACAGCCGCGACATCTCCTCGGCCCGGATGACGTCGATCATGGCCATCGCGGTCTCCACCACGACGCGGGTGGGCAGCGGCTCGTCCGCCGCGATCGCGTGGACGTGCCATCCGAAGCGGTCGTGACGCACCAGCTGCGGCACGGCGCGGACGTCGGCGAGCATCGCGTTGACCAGCTCCACGGCGCGGTCCTGCTCGGCGGTGAGCAGCTCCCGCAGGACGGGTCGCAGAGCCCGCAGGGCACCCAGCTCGGCATCGTCACCATCGAGGCGACCGCTGTAGTCCAGCTCGGTGAACCAGCTCCGCACCTCGTCGAGGGTCGACAGGCGGTCGGGATCACTCTCGGTGTTCACCAGCATGGCCGCGGCCTGCAGCGCCACGTTCGTGTCATGAGCAAAAGCCATGTTGACACCTTACCCGAGGCTGCCTTACCGTCATCACCCATGGCTACTGTTGCTGATGACGCGCGCGGCGTCGACCTCCACTCGGTGCCCCGTTCACGGTTGGCGTCGGGCTTGGGGTTCGCGGTGGTCTCCGCCCTGAGCTTCGGGTTGTCCGGCTCGCTCGCCCGTGGCCTGCTCGACACCGGGTGGAGCCCCGGTGCTGCGGTCACCGTGCGGGTGGCGATCGCGGCCGTGGTGGTGACGCCGCTGGGGCTGGTCTCGTTGCGCGGGCGGTGGGAGCTGCTGCGACGCAACCTCGGACTCATCTGCGTCTACGGGGTGCTGGCGGTCGCGGCCGCGCAGTTCTGCTACTTCTCCGCGGTGGGTTACATGCAGGTCGGCCCGGCTCTGCTGATCGAGTACACCGCGCCCGCCGCGGTGGTCTGCTGGCTCTGGCTGCGGCACGGCCAGCGGCCTGGGGTGGTCACCCTGGCTGGAGCCGGCCTGGCCGCGCTGGGCCTCGTGCTGGTGCTCGACCTGCTCTCCGGGGCCGACGTCAGCGTCGCGGGCATCCTGTGGGCGCTGGGCGCCATGGTCGGAGCCGCAACCTACTTCGTGATCTCGGCTGACGAGGGCAACGGCCTGCCGCCTATGACCCTGGCCGCGGGCGGGCTCGTGGTCGGGGCGCTCGCCCTCGGCGGGCTCGGGCTGCTGGGTGTGCTGCCGATGTCGGCCAGCACCGCGCCAACCACCTACGCTGGTCGCACGTTCAGCTGGTGGGTGCCGCTGCTGGTGCTCGGCGTGGTGACCGCCGGCGTGTCCTACACCACCGGCATCGCCGCCAGCCGTCGGCTCGGTTCGCGGCTGGCGTCGTTCGTCGCCCTGCTCGAGGTGCTGGCCGCGATCGTGGCCGCGTGGGTGCTGCTCGGCGAGCTGCCCCGGGTGGTGCAGCTGGTCGGGGGCGTGCTGGTCATGGCCGGCGTCGTCGTCGTGAAGCTGGGTGAGCGCACCACGGCGCGCCCGGAGCCGACGCCGGCCTGAGCACGGCCGTCCTCAGGGGCGGGTCATCACCGCCACCGCCCGGTACCGCACGAACACCGGCAGGGCGAGCGCGGCGAGGGCCACCCCGACGACGACCAGCAGCCCACCCCCGGCCGCGGCTGCGGTCGTGCCCACCAGCGCGGCCGTCGCGCCGTGGGTCACGTCGCCAAGGCGGGGGCCCCCGGCCACCACCACCGTGAACACCCCCTGCAGGCGCCCGCGGACCTCGTCGCTGGCCGCCTGCAACAGGATCGTCGACCGGTACACCGCCGACACCGTGTCGGCGGCCCCGCCGAGGCCCAGGAACACCACGGACAGCCACAGCACCCCGGCCCCGGCGGCGATCCCGAAGCCGACCATGCACAGTCCCCACACCACGATCGCGGTGATCACGGCCACCCCCTGGCGCTGCACCCCGGGCAGCCGCCCCGAGAACACGCCGCCGGCCAGCGCCCCGATGGCGATACCCGCGAACAGCAGCCCGAGTGCCGCGCCGCCGTCGGCGGGCGCACCGAAGCTGCGCACGGCCATCTCCGGGAACAGCGCGCGCGGCATGCCGGCGACCATGGCGATGATGTCGACGACGAACGACGCCAGCAGCACCTTGTTCACGGCCAGGTAGCGGAAGCCGTCGACCACCTCGCGCACACCGGCGCGCTGCCCGGCCACCGTCGGGGGCACCTTCGGCAGCCGCAGCACCGCCCACAGGGTGGCCAGCAGCAGCACCGAGTCGACGAGGTAGAGCGTCGACAGGCTGGTGAAGCCCAGCGCGACCCCGGCCAGCACCGGACCCACGATCGCCCCGAGCTGGAAGACCGTCATGTTCAGCGCGTTCGCCGCCGCGACCTGCTCCATCGGGAGCAGCCGCGGGATCAACGCGCTGCGGGTGGGTTGGTTGATGCCGAAGAACGCCGTCTGCACCGACAGCAGCACCAGCACCAACCACACGCTGTCCACCCCGGCCACGGCCTGCGCCCAGAACGCCACCGAGGTCAGTCCGATGCCCACCGTCGAGATGAGCATGAGCAGGCGCCGGTCCATCGCGTCGGCCAGCGCCCCGCCCCACAGCCCGAACACGATCAGCGGCACCAGCGCGAACACGCCGGTCAGCCCGACCCAGGCCGACGAGCGGGTCAGGGCGTACACCTGCAGCGGAACGGCCACCACCGTCAGCTGCGCGCCGACGACGGTGACGACCCCGGCGAGCCACAGCCGGCGGTAGGCCGGGGTCTGCAGCGGGGTGGTGTCGGCGAGCGTGCGACGCAGGTGCGACCGCAGCCCGCTCACGGCTGAAGTCGCTGCAGGACCCACTCCCGGCTGGCTGGGTTCAGCCGGAACCGCAGCCGGTCGTGCATGCGGTTGTCACGACCCTGCCAGAACTCGACCGACTGGGGCCGGATGCGGGTGCCCCCCCAGTGTGGGGGCGCGGGGATCTCCTCGACCTCGGCGTAACGACGCGTGACCTGCGCCAGGGCGTCGTCCATCACCTGGCGCGAGGCGACCACGACGGACTGGGTCGAGGCCCACGCCCCCAGCTGTGACCCGCGCGGACGGGTGGCCCAGTAGGCCGCGGTCTCGTGCGCACTCGTGCGCTCCGTGGCGCCCCGCAGGTGCACCTGACGCTGCAACGAGACCCACGGAAACGTGACGCTCGCGTAGCGGGTGGCGTTCAGGTCGTGCGCCTTCGCCGACGTGTAGTTGGAGTAGAAGACGATCCCTCGCTCGTCGAGGCCCTTCGCCAGGACCGTGCGGCTGGACGCCCGGCCCGCGGAGTCCGCGGTGGCCAGCACCATCGCGTTGGGCTCGGGCACGCCCGCCTGCGCCGCCTCGTTGAGCCAGCGCTCGAGCTGCTCGTGCCAGGTAGGGGCCAACGAGTCCTCGTCCAGGGCCCCCGCGGTGTAGCGCCGGCGCATGTTCGCCAGGTCCTGGGGCGCCTGCGCCGGGGTCGTCCCACCCGTCGAGCTGCCCGTCGTCACGGCTGTGGACGCTACCCGCGCCGAGGTGGGCGGCGCACGACGCTCACCCTGTCTCCTCCTCGTCGTGCGCGCCCGCGCGACGGGAACAACCCCACCACCAGCTCCCGCCACGCAGGGTTGTCCTGCTCACACCGACGGGGGCGGCGTTGCAACCGTGGGGCCGCCCAGGCACTCTGAGCCCGTCGTGCAGCGCAGCACGGGTGTTGGGCACCCTTCGGCGGCGCACTCGGCGACCAGTGCGGACACCCCGCACACGAACGAGGAGGGCCAACCCACCGATGTCTCCTGCAGCTCAGATCCCCGCGGACTTCGTCACCGGCCTCGAGGGCGTCACCGCCTTCACCACCGAGATCGCCGAGCCGGACAAGGACGGTGGGGCGCTGCGCTACCGCGGCGTCAACATCACCGACCTGGTCGGCTCCGGCGTCACCTTCGGCAACGTCTGGGCCCTGCTGGTCGACGGCCGCTTCGGTCCCGGCCTGCCGCCGGCGGAGCCGTTCCCGCTGCCGGTGCACACCGGCGACGTCCGGGTCGACGTGCAGGCCGGGCTGGCCATGCTCGCCCCCATCTGGGGCTACCGGCCCCTGCTGGACACCGACGACGCCACCGCCCGCGACCAGCTGGCGCGGGCGTCGGTGATGGCGTTGTCCTACGTCGCCCAGTCCGCCCGCGGCATCCACCAGCCCGCCGTGCCGCAGAGTCGGATCGACCAGTGCCGCAACATCACCGAACGCTTCATGACCCGCTGGCAGGGAGAACCTGATCCGCGTCACGTCGAGGCCATCGACGCCTACTGGGTCTCCGCCGCCGAGCACGGCATGAACGCCTCGACCTTCACCGCCCGCGTCATCGCCTCCACCGGAGCCGACGTCGCCGCGGCCCTGTCCGGGGCGATCGGTGCGATGAGCGGCCCGCTGCACGGCGGGGCCCCGGCCCGGGTGCTGCCGATGATCGCCGAGACGGAGTCCACCGGCGACCCGCAGGCGCTGGTCAAGGGCATCCTCGACCGCAAGGAGAAGCTCATGGGCTTCGGACACCGGGTGTACCGGGCCGAGGACCCCCGCGCCAGGGTGCTGCGCGACAAGTGCCGCGAGCTCGACGCGCCACGGTTCGAGGCGGCCTCGGCCCTGGAGCAGGCGGCGCTGACCGAGCTCCGTGCACGACGACCGGACCACCCCATCGAGACCAACGTCGAGTTCTGGGCCGCGGTGATCCTCGACTTCGCCGGAGTTCCCGCCCACATGATGCCGGCGATGTTCACCTCCGGGCGCACCGCCGGGTGGGCCGCGCACATCATGGAGCAGAAGCGCCTGGGCAAGCTGGTTCGCCCCGCCGCCCTGTACGTCGGCCCGGAGCCTCGCGAGGCCAGCGCCGTCGAGGGCTGGGATGAGATCGACCACTCCTGAGTCGATCCAGCCCCCGTTCGGGATGCCGAACGGGGGCTGGAGGACGACCATGCCCGGGTGAGCACAACGACACCGCAGCAGAACGACGAGCGCAGCGACGTGAGCGGCGGCAGCTCCGGGCAGGAGTTCGAGGAGGGGCAGAACCCCAAGCGTTGGCTGGCGCTCGCGGTGTGCCTCGGTGCCATCTTCATGGCGCTGCTCGACGTGAGCATCGTCAACGTCGCCCTGCCGTCGCTGCAGGAGGGCCTGAAGGCGTCGGCCTCCGACCTGCAGTGGGTGCTGTCGGGCTACGCCCTCACCTTCGGGCTGGTGCTGGTGCCCTCCGGGCGCCTGGGTGACGCGTACTCGCGCAAGACCATGTTCCTCATCGGGATCACCGGGTTCGTCGTGGCGAGCGTGGCCTGCGGGTTGTCGTGGGCGCCAATCGTCATCATCGGCTTCCGGCTCGTGCAGGGCGTGTTCGCCGGGATCCTCACCCCGCAGCTCACCGGCATCATCCAGGAGCTGTTCCGGGGTGCCGAACGGGGCCGTGCGTTCGGCTACTTCGGCGCGATCGCGGGGGTCGCGACCGCCGCGGGCCCGCTGGCCGGCGGCGCGTTGATCGCGGCCTTCGGGACCGGACTCGGTTGGCGCATGGTGTTCTTCGTCAACCTGCCGATCGGTCTCGTCGTCATCCCCGTCGCAGCACGACTGCTCAGGGAGGCCGGAGTCGGCGCCAGCGCCCGCAGCACCGGCAAGCGCCCGCAGCTCGACCCCTTCGGTTCGGTGCTGCTCGGCATCAGCGTGATCTCGCTGCTGCTGCCCCTGGTGGAACAGCGGGAGTGGTCCGGGGCGGTCCGCTACCCCCTCTACGCGGTCGCCGCCCTGTTCATGGTGCTGTTCGTGGCCTGGGAGCGACGGGTGGTCCGCAGGGGCAACGCCCCCGTGGTCGACCTGCGACTGCTGTCCCTGCGCAGCTTCAGCTTCGGCTCGGTCACCGGGCTGCTCTACTTCGGGGCCTTCACCTCCATCTTCTTCGTCCTCACCGTCTTCCTGCAGTCGGGTCAGGGCTACTCCGCGTGGCAGGCCGGCCTCACCGTCACCGCCTTCGCCGCCGCGACCATCCCCGGCTCACGCCTGTCGGGCAAGCTCGGCCCGAAGTATCCGGTGGGGCTCGTCGCGGTCGGTGCGCTGCTGTTCACCACCGGCCTGATCCTGGTCATCGCGGCCGTCAGCATCGAGAGCGGACCGATGGTCGGGTGGTGGCTGGCGCTGCCGCTCGCCGTGGCCGGGTTCGGCAACGGACTCGTCCTGCCGGCCAACCAGACCCGCGCCGTCTCGGAGGTCCCGGTCGCCGAGGGCAGCTCAGCCGGTGCGGTGTACCAGGTGTTCCAGCGAACCGGGACGGCGCTGGGCATCGCGATCGTCGGGTCGGTCTTCTACGGCCAGCTCGCCAGCTCGAAGGGTGACTTCCCGCAGGCGTTCACCCACGGTGTCGCCCTGTCCGCCGGGTTCGGTCTGCTCACCGCCGCGCTCGCGGGCGTCGAGGGGTACCTGGCCCACCGGCGTTCCGCCGCCACCGCCGCCTGAGCTCTCCGGCGCGGGCGGGCGGCTCGGTGCTGCACCCGGTGCGGCAGGATGAGGCCATGACCGCTGCCGGCATCATCCTGCCCGACGACCTCAAGCCCGCGGACGGCCGTTTCGGCTGTGGACCGTCCAAGGTCCGACCCGAGCAGCTCGCGGCGCTGGTCGCGGCCGGGACCTCGGTCATGGGCACCAGCCACCGGCAGAAGCCGGTCAAGGACGTGGTCGCCCGCGTGCGCTCGGGGCTGCGCGAGCTGTTCGCCCTGCCCGAGGGCCACGAGGTGGTCATCGGCAACGGCGGCGCCACCGCGTTCTGGGATGCCGCGGCCCTGGGGCTGGTGCGTGAGCGGGCGCTGCACCTGTCCAACGGTGAGTTCAGCTCCAAGTTCGCCGCCGTCACCACCGGTGCCCCGTTCCTGGCCGACCCGATCGTCGTGAAGGCCGATCCCGGGACCGCCGCGGAGCCGGTCGGCGACCCGTCGGTCGACCTCATCGGGTGGGCCCACAACGAGACCTCGACCGGGGTGATGACCCCGGTGCTGCGCCCCGCCGGCTCCGACGGCGCCCTGGTCGCCATTGACGCCACCTCCGGCGCGGGCGGCCTCCCGGTGGACATCGCCGACAGCGACGTCTACTACTTCGCCCCCCAGAAGTGCTTCGCCTCCGACGGGGGTCTGTGGGTCGCGCTGATGAGCCCCGCGGCGCTGGAGCGGGTCGCCGAGATCGGGGCGAGCGACCGGTGGATCCCGGAGTTCCTGTCCCTGACCACGGCGGTGGACAACTCGACCAAGGATCAGACCTACAACACCCCCTCGGTCGCCACCCTGATCATGTTCGCCGAGCAGCTGGACTGGATGAACTCCGCCGGCGGCCTGGACTGGTGCGTCGCCCGCACCACCGACTCCTCCTCCCGCCTCTACTCGTGGGCAGCGACCAGCGAGTACGCCACGCCGTTCGTGGCCGATCCCGCACACCGCAGCCTCGTGGTCGGCACCATCGACCTCGACGACTCCGTCGACGCGGCGGCCGTGGCGAAGACTCTGCGCGCCAACGGGATCGTCGACACCGAGCCCTACCGCAAGCTGGGCCGAAACCAGCTGCGGATCGGCATGTTCCCGGCCATCGACCCCGAGGACGTGAGCGCGCTGACCGCGTGCATCGACCACGTGGTGTCCGCCCTGTCCTGAGCCGGCCGACGATCCCGCCGCGTGTCCGCGCCCCACGAGGACCCCGAGTGACTTACAGTCGTGTCATTCGTTCTCAGAGGCCCTTTGGAGGCAGCCGTGCGCGCACTGCAAGTCGTTGGCCTCGATGCCGATGGCACCCACGTGATCTGCGCGGACACCGAGGGTCAGCAGACCTTCCGGCTGCCCGCCGACGAGCAGCTGCGAGCTGCTGCGCGCGGTGACCTGACCCGGCTCGGGCAGATCGAGATCGAGATCGAGGCCCAGCTGCGGCCCAAGGAGATCCAGGCCCGGATCCGGGCCGGGGCCACGGTCGAGCAGGTCGCCGCGGCGGCTGGCCTCAGTGCGCAGAAGGTGGAGCGCTACGCCTACCCCGTGCTGCTGGAGCGCTCCCGGGCCGCTGAGATCGCCCAGGGGGCACACCCGGTGCTCACCGATGGTCCGGCGGTGATCACGCTGCTGCAGGCGGTCACCGCGACCCTGACCGCGCGCGGTCAGGACCTGACCGACGCCACCTGGGACGCCTGGCGCGGTGAGGACGGCCGGTGGGTGGTGCAGCTGCGCTGGCGGGCCGGACGCAGCGACAACCGGGCGCACTGGCGGTTCTCCCCCGGCGCCCACGGCGGCACCGCGGCGTCGCTGGACGATCATGCGAGCGAGCTCGTCGACCCCGCCGCGGTCCGGCCGCTGCGCACGATCGCGCCGCTCGCCACGCTCGCCCAGCCCACCCTGGACGACACCGTCCAGGACACCACCGCTGAGAACACCACCGTCCAGGACACCACCGCTGCTCCGGCCGCTCCCGTGCCCGCCGAGACCTCCGCGCCGAACGCAGAGCCGCCGGTCGAGACCGCTGCGCCGGTCACCGCTGGCGCGAGCAAGACCCACCGCGGCCGCCCCAGCATGCCCTCCTGGGAGGACGTGCTGCTCGGGGTGCGCAGCCAGCGGGGCTGAGCCTTCGACTGCCCCCGGCCCGCCCAGCCCCCCAGCAAGTAGCGCCCTTCTCGTACGCGCACGCCGCCGTCTGCGTACAAGGAGGGTGCTTCTTGCGGGAGGGAGGGGGTCGGGCCGAGAAATCCAGCAGCGCTGACCGGCGCTGTTCGTTAGCCTGCACAACAGCATGAGCACTCCTGAGCAACCGTCCTCCTCCAGCGCCGTGGCCTCCCTGAGACGCCTCGGCCCGTACGTGCGCCTCGTGCGCCGACCGATGCTCATCTCCGGGGCGGCCGCGCTCGGGGCGTCGGCCGCCGGGCTCGTCATCCCGCTGATCACCCAGCACGTCGTCGACACCATTGCCGCGGGCCGGGGGCTGCGGGCGCTGCTGCCCCTGCTGAGTCTCGCCCTGGTGGTCGGAGCGGCCGAGGCGGTACTGATCAAGGTGCGCCGTCACGTGATCGCGCGGCCCACGGCCACCCTCGAGAAGCGGATGCGCGACGACCTCTACGCCCACCTGCAGCGGCTGCCGGTCGCCTTCCACGACCGCTGGCAGGGCGGTCAGCTGCTGTCGCGAGCGGTGTCCGACCTGACCACCATCCGGCTCTTCGTCGCCTTCGGCGCCATCTTCATGGTCGTCAACGGCCTCACCGTGGTGATCGGCGCCGTGATCCTCGTCGTCCTGTGGCCGCCGTTCGGCTTCGTGGCGCTGGGCCTCATCGTCCCGATGGTGTTGTTGTCCACGATCTTCGAGGGCCGGTACAAGCACGTGGCCCGACGTTCGCAGGACCAGGTGGGGGACCTGGCCACCAAGGTCGAGGAGTCGGTGCTCGGGGTCCGCGTGCTGAAGGCCTTCGGGCGCGGGCCCCGGTTCACCGAGCGCTTCCGCACCGAGTCGAGGTCGCTGTGGCACACCGAGATGACGAAGATCCGGATTCTCGCCGTGCTGTGGGCGGCCATCATCGCGCTGCCCGAGATCGCCGTCGGGGCGACGCTGCTGCTGGGCGGCATCGGGGTCGGGCAGGGACACCTCAGCCTCGGCACGCTCGTCGCTGCGGTCACCACCGTGGTGTACCTGCAGTGGCCCATCGACTCCCTGGGCTGGCTGCTGGCCGAGGCCAACAAGGCCGCGTCGGCCACCGACCGCTACTGGGACGTGCGAGACACGGTCAGCGCCGTGCAGACCCCCACCAGGCCCCGGGTGCTCCCGACGCCGGCGCGGGGGGCGCTGAGCCTGCGCGACGTGCACTTCACCTACCCCGACTCCGACACCCCGGTGCTGCGCGGCGTCGACCTCGAGGTGGCCGCCGGGGAGACCGTTGCCCTGGTGGGCCTCACCGGGAGCGGCAAGACCACGCTGACCGCCCTGGTCCCCCGGCTCTACGACGTCACCGCGGGCGCGGTCCTGCTCGACGGGGTCGACGTGCGCGAGCTGTCCACCGACACGGTGCGCCGTCACGTGGCCACCGCCTTCGAGGATCCCGTCCTGTTCTCGGCCAGCGTGCGGGAGAACGTCGCCCTGGGCCCGGTGCAGGCCAGCGACGACGACGTCCGCGAGGCCCTGGAGGTGGCGCACTGCTGGGAGTTCGTGTCGGCCCTGCCGTGGGGCATGGACACCCGCATCGGCGAGCAGGGGCTGAGCCTGTCCGGTGGCCAGCGACAACGCCTCGCCCTGGCGCGGGCGGTGCTCGGTCGCCCCGCGGTGCTGGTGCTCGACGACCCGCTGTCCGCCCTGGACGTGCACACCGAGGCCGAGGTCGAGCGGGCGCTGAAGCAGGTGCTGGTCGGGGTGACCTCGCTGGTGGTCGCGCACCGCCCCTCGACCGTGGCCCTGGCCGACCGGGTGGCGCTGCTGCAGGATGGTCTGATCACCGCGATCGGCACGCACCACGAGCTGCTCGCCAGCTCGGAGGCCTACCGCCACGTCATCAGCACCGAGGAGAGCGCGTCCCCGGCGGGCGCGGGGCAGGTGGGTGCTCGATGAGCACGGACGTCCAGAGCTGGCGTGGGGTGTCCGGGGAGGACGCCGACGTCGACGAGCTCACCGCCCACACGTCGCTGGCGCTGGCCGCCCGGTCGCGCGCCCTGCTGGGTTCGTTGTTGCGCCCGCACCGGGGCTGGGCGTGGGTGGCCCTCGTCCTCGCCGTGGCCGAGAACCTCGCCGCCCTGGCCGGGCCGCTGCTCATCGCCGCGGTCATCGACGACGGTGTGCCCGCCGCCCTCGAGGGTCGGTACACGACGATCGTCGTGATCTCCGCCGCCTACGTGGGGGCAGGCCTCGCCTCGGCCGGGCTGCGCGCAGCCTTCCTGCTGATCTCCGGCCGCATCGGGCAGGACATCCTGCTGGAGCTGCGCACCCGCGTCTTCCGGCACGTGCAGGCGCTGTCGGTCAGCTTCCACGAGCGCTACACCTCCGGGCGGGTCATCTCCCGGCTCACCAGCGACCTGGACTCGTTGTCGGAGATGCTGGAACAGGGTCTGGACGAGCTGCTGTTCTCGCTGCTGTCGCTGCTGACGGTGACCGTGGCGCTGATCTACCTCGACCTGCCCCTCGCCCTGGTCGTGCTGGCCGGGTTCGCTCCGCTCGTCTCGTTGACCCGGTGGTACCGGCGTCGGTCCACGTCGAGCTACCGGGTCACCCGCAAGACGGTCGCCGAGGTGATCGTGGCCTTCGTGGAGAGCATGAACGGCATCCGCGCCGTCCAGGCCTACCGTCGCGAGCCCCGCAACGCCGCGATCATGGACGAGGTGGGCGGACGCTACCGCGACGCCAACGCCCG
>JBDTDI010000277.1:0-11069 GCA_039923155.1 Mycobacteriaceae bacterium
GATGCGCACCATCGCGCGACCGTAGGGGCCGTAGCTGCTGCGGCACAGCGGAACCTGGTTGCAGATCGCGGCCCCGTCGACCAGCCAGCCGATCACCCCGACGTCGGCGTAGCTCAACGTCGGGTAGGTGAAGATCGAGGAGTACTTCTGCCGGTTGTGCACCAGCATGTCGGTGAGGTCGGCGCGGTCCGCGCCGAGGGTCTCCGCCGCGGAGTACAGGTACATCCCGTGGCCGGCCTCGTCCTGGACCTTGGCCAGCAGCACGGCCTTCCGGCGCAGGGACGGCGCCCGGGTGATCCAGTTGCCCTCGGGCTGCATCCCGATGATCTCCGAGTGCGCGTGCTGGGCGATCTGGCGAATCATGGTCCGCCGGTACTTGTCCGGCATCCAGTCGCGGGGCTCCACCCGCTGGCTGCGGGTGATCGTGGCATCGAACTTCTCCTGCAGCGCAGCCTCGTCCACCGCGTCGTGCCGGGATGCGTCCGTCGTCGTGTCCTGCCCAGTCATGTCCACCCACCTCGTTGCCGACCGTACGTTCGTTCGGTTATTGTTCTCCATTGTCAACCGACGGCCGCCCGTCGTCAACCGCAGCCCCCGGGGGTGCCCGTGCCGTCCACTGCCCCACCCGCAGCATCCGCGACCCGTCGGCGGGGCCGACCAGGGCTCGACCTCGCCCAGGTGCTGGCCGGATCCATCGACGTGTTCACCGAGCGCGGCTACGACGGCGCCAGCATCGATGACCTCTCTCGACGCCTCGGGATCAGCAAGTCCTCCATCTACCACCACGTCTCGGGCAAGGAGGCCCTGCTCGGCCTGGCCCTGGACGACGCCCTGACCGGGCTGGAGGCGGCGGTGCACGAGGCGCTCGAGCACACCGGCGCAGCGGTCGTACGGCTGGAGGTGCTGCTGCGCGGCAGCGTGGCCGTGCTCGTGGACCGGTTGCCCTCGGTCACCCTGCTGCTGCGGGTGCGCGGCAACAGCGAGGTGGAGCGCGACGCCCTGGCGCGTCGGCGGGCCCTGGACCAGGCGGTGGCCGAGCTGGTCCGCGGGGCCGTCGCGGAGGGCGACCTGCGGCCCGACGTGGATCCCGTGGTGACCGCGCGCCTGCTCTTCGGCACCGTCAACTCGCTGACCGAGTGGCTCCGACCCGGCGGGCGCCACGACGCGACCCAGCTGGCCGACGCCGTGCTCGCCATGGCCTTCGACGGGTTGCGGGCCCGCCGCTGAGCCGGGTCACCGGACGGGGCGCTGGTCCACGATCCGCCGCATCTTGCCCACCGACCGCTCGATGCCCCCGGGCGCCAGCACGTCCACCCCCAGGCTCACCCCCAGCGCATCCTTGGCCAACCCGGCCAGCGTGGTGGCCGCAGCCGCACCCTCTTCGGTGCTCGCCTCCTCGCGGCGCTCCACCCGCACCGTCATCTCGTCCAGCGGTCCCGAGCGGTGCAGCAGGCACTGGAAGTGGGGTGACAGTGCGGGGATGCGCAGGATCAGCTCCTCCACCTGCATGGGGAACAGGTTCACCCCCCGCAGGATGATCATGTCGTCGCTGCGCCCGGTGATCTTCTCGATGCGCCGCATCGGGCGGGCCGTGCCCGGCAGCAGCCGGGTCAGGTCTCGGGTGCGGTAGCGGATGATCGGCATCGCCTCCCGGCTCAACGAGGTGAGCACCAGCTCACCCTCCTGCCCGTCGGGCAGCACCTCCTCGGTGACCGGGTCGATGATCTCCGGGTAGAAGTGGTCCTCCCACAGGTGCAGGCCGTCCTTGGTGTCCACGCACTCCATGGCCACCCCCGGCCCCATCACCTCCGAGAGCCCGTAGATGTCCACCGCGTGCAGGTCCAGGCGCCGCTCCATCTCCAGACGCATGTCGTCGGTCCAGGGCTCCGCGCCGAACACCCCGACCTGCAGCGACGTCGAGGCGGGGTCGATGCCCTGGCGCACCATCTCGTCGACGATGGCCAGCATGTAGGACGGGGTGACCATGATCGCGTCCGGCTCGAAGTCACGGATCAGCTGCACCTGGCGCTCGGTCATCCCGCCGGACACGGGCACCACGGCGCAGCCGAGGGCCTCCGCTCCGTAGTGGGCGCCGAGGCCGCCGGTGAACAGGCCGTAGCCGTAGGCCACGTGCACCATGTCGCCGGGGCGAACCCCCCCGGCCCGCAGCGAGCGCGCCATGAGCTGCGACCAGGTGTGGACGTCGGCGGCGGTGTAGGCGGCCACGGTGGCGCGCCCGGTCGTCCCGGAGGAGGCGTGCACCCGCGACACCTGCGTCCGGGGGACGGCCAGCATCCCGAAGGGGTAGCCGGCTCGCAGATCTGCCTTGGTGGTCAGGGGCAACCGCGCCAGGTCGTCCAGGGAGGTGATGTCGTCGGGATGCACCTCTGCTGCCGCGAACGCGTCCCGGTAGTGGCCGACGTTGTCGTGCGCGTGGCGCACCGACCACTGCAGCCGCTGCAGCTGCAGGGCGCGCAGCTCGTCGATCGAGGCACGCTCGATGGGTTCGAGGTCGGCGGGGTCGGGGGTGCGGTCGAGCACGGTGATCCTCCTGCGCTGGGGTGCCCCGATGGTGGACCACGAGCCGGCCCCCGTCGAGGGTGGGTCGGTGTGGGCTTGCTCCTCACGCTGCGTCAGGTCCTACGGTCACGTCCATGGCAGCGGCGCTGGGTCCGGACGGCGGTTGGTCGGTGGGTGACGTGGCGGCCCGCAGCGGGGTGACGGTGCGCGCCCTGCACCACTACGACCACCTGGGTCTGGTGCGCCCGTCGCGTGACGCCGGGGGCCGGCGGAGCTACGACGCGGCCGACCTCGCCCGGCTCTACCGCGTCGCGGTGCTGCGCCGCCTGGGGCTGCCGCTGGCCGACATCGCCACCGTGCTCGACTCCCCCGGCGGCTCGCTGACGACCACGGTGGCCGCGCACCTGGAAGCCAGCCGTCACCGCGCCCTGGCCGCGACCCGCCTCGCGGAGCGGGTCGCCGCGCTGGCCGAGAACCTGGACCGCCACGGCGACCCTGATCCGCACGAGCTGCTGACCACCCTGGAGGACGTCATGAGCATCGACCCCACCCCGCTCGCCATCACCACCCTGCTGATCTACGACGACCTGCAGGCGGCGCACGCCCACCACGTGCAGGTGCTCGGGTTCACCCCCGGGCCCATCGAGCGCGCACCCTCGGGTGAGGTGGTGCACGCCGAGGTGCGGGCCGGCGAGCACGTCATCTGGATGCATCCCGCCGGGGACGGCTACGCCTCCCCCCGCACGACGGGCGCTGCCACCGGAATGACGGTCATCGCGGTCGACGACGCCGACGCCCACTGCGCCCGGGTCCGAGCCGCGGGCGGTCACGTCGTCGAGGAACCGGTCGACCAGGTGTACGGAGTTCGTGAGTACGGGGTCCGCGATCCCGAGGGCCAGCTCTGGTTCTTCCACTCCGCGCTGGCCTGATTCCGCCCTGACGCCGGCGGGCGGTCGGCTCAGCCGTCGCGGCGTGCGGTGGACAGGTCGGGGAAGCGGGACGGATCGGCGGTGAAGGCCTGTGCAACCTCGGTCAGGCGCCGGTTGTGGTTGCGGCACCAGCGGCGCAGGAGCTCGAAGGCCTGGTCGGGGCTGCAGCCGTGCACCTGGGCGAGGGCGCCCTTGGCCTGTTCGATGACGATCCGACTGTCCAACGCCGTCTGCAGCTGCTCGGTGAGCAGCTCGGCCTGCTGGATGGCGCGTTGCTGGAGCAGGCCGATCGTGGCGACGTCGGCGAGGGCCTGGACCACCCGCGCGTCCGCGTCCTCCATGTGCACGGGTTCGCGCCCGAACAGGTTGAGCGCACCGATCACCTCGCGACGCAGTCGCAGCGGGAAGGCGTGCACCGAGCGGAAGCCGGCCTCGACGGCACGAGGGGCGAACTGGGGCCACCGGTCACCCGCCGTGGCCAGGTCCGCGTTGACCACCGGCGATCCGAGGCGGTAGCAGTCCTGGCACGGTCCCTCGACGGCTTGCACCTGGAACAGCTCGACCATGCGTGCCTGCTCGTCGGAGGCAGCCATCAGCTGCAGCCGGCCGTGGCGGTCGGCCAGCAGCAACCCGGCGGCGGTCGCCGGGGCCAGCTCGGAGGTGTGTCTGGTGACCCCCTGCCGGAACTCGATGATGTCGAAGTCGTCGACGAGGGTGTCGGCCATCTCGACGAAGACCTCAGCCAGCTGCTCAACGGAAATAGCCACGGTCAGCTCCCTGGAGGCGGTGGGCGGGTTGCCCATCTCGGGGTCTACACACGATCGTCGACCAGGACAACTCGTCGAGCCACGACGTCCGCTGCGACGTCGTGCAGCGGGCGGTCGTGGGCGTAGGCGTAGGCCCGCAGCCGGGCCATCGCCTGGACCAGGCTGATCCCGAGCTGCATCATCACCATGCCCTGGGCCTGGTACAGCTCCAGGCGGTGGGTGAAGGTGTCGAGGATCGACAGGTCCCGTCCGCCCTCGGCCGGTTCGGCGTTGGCGGTTCCCGTCTCGGCGTCGAGCAGGGTCCGCACGGCTACCTCCGCGAAGGTGACGGCCTGGTCGACCGCCTTGGTGGTCAGCGGACCGGCCCGGTCCCGGTAGACGTCGAGGGCGCCGACACCGACCGCACCGACCTGCAGGGGAAAGGCGAAGACGGCCCGCACGCCGTGGTCCAACGCCTCGGGTGCGTACCCGGGCCAACGGGTCCGGGCCGACGCCCCGAGATCGGGAACCAGGACCGGGGCGCCGGTGCTGAAGGCGTCCAGACAGGGACCCTCGCCCATGGTGAGCTGCAGCTCCTCGATCGCCTCGTGGGTCTCGTCCGACGCGGCGGCGGAAACCTGCGTCCCGTCCCGAGCCAGGACGCTGACGCCCACCCCGGTCGCCGGAAGAGTCGTGGCCGCGATCCGGCACACCCGTTGGAGCTGACCGGAGACGCCCGGCCTGTCCCCGGGACGGGCGGGTTCGAGACCGATCGACGCCCACACCCCAGCGGCCGAGTCATCGTGGGGCATCGGCACACACTCTCGCGACCCTCATCAGCGGCCTTCCCTGACCGAGGCCCGCATCGCCACCCGGGTGAGCACACCCCGCGCCGGAGGACGCGCGCGACCCGTGGGTTCCCCCCGAGCTTGACGACTCGACATGCCTGACCCCGCACCTGTGCACTAGCCCGGTGGGCCGCCGGGGTCCGGGACGGCGAACGATCAGCTGACGGTACCGCGTCCGCCGGTCATCGGGAACGGGCGCGGTACCCACGTTCGCGCGGGCCGCGGTCGGGGAGAGGTTCTCCGTCGCAGGGCACCGCGGGGCGGTCGCCACGTCGGTTCCGTGACCCTCGCGACCTAGGCGAAGCGGTCGACCAGCCCCTGCAGCGTCGACGTGATGCCGTGCGCGTTCTTGGCCGGCTGGCCGAGCAGCTCGAGCAGCTTCGGTGACTTGGCGTCGTTGTAGTCGAAGGTCTCCGTCACTGCGGTGGTGCCCGGCTCGTCCTCCTGCAGCTCCCAGCGCCAGCGGTGACCGAGCGGGTGCTGCCACTCGATGACCGCGTCGTCGTCGAACGCGGTGACCGTGGAGGTGATCTTGTAGGGCACGCCGTACTGCTTCATGCCCACGCCGAACCGGGCACCGTCGCTCAGGCGGGACGGCCCGGTGACCGGGGTGTCGCGGACGGTGCCCGACCCGTCCAGCTCGGGGTGGCGGTGCGGGTCGGCCAGCAGGTCGAAGATCTCCGCGGCCGGCGCCGGCACCACCACCCGCCGGCTGACCTTGCGGGTCCCGGAGTTGACCTCGGTCACCTTCGCGTTGCTCATGGTGATGAGCCTAGCGACGCCGTCGGGCAGGATCGGGGCTCTGATGACCTCTCTCACCGAGCTGCTGCCCGCTGCCCCCTCGTCCGACCCCGACCCCGACGAGCTGTACGAGGCGTTCACCGCGTGGGCGAGCGAGCGCGGCCTGCCGCTGTACCCGGCGCAGGAGGAGGCGGTCCTGGAGATCGTCTCCGGCTCCCACGTGGTGCTGGCCACCCCCACCGGCTCCGGCAAGTCGCTGGTGGCGATCGGCGCGCACTTCGCCGCCATGGCCGCCGGGCGTCGCAGCTTCTACACCGCCCCGATCAAGGCCCTGGTCAGCGAGAAGTTCTTCGCCCTGTGCGAGGTGTTCGGCGCAGAGAACGTGGGCATGATGACCGGCGACGCCGCCGTGAACTCCGGCGCACCGATCGTGTGCGCCACCGCCGAGATCGTGGCCAACCTGGCGCTGCGGGAGGGAGCCGCCACCGACATCGGCCAGGTCGTGATGGACGAGTTCCACTTCTACTCCGAGCCCGGGCGGGGCTGGGCGTGGCAGGTGCCGCTGATCGAGCTGCCCGACGTCCAGTTCGTGCTCATGTCGGCCACCCTCGGCGACGTCAGCTTCTTCGTCGACGACCTGCGCCGGCGCACCGGACGGGAGGTGGCTGTGGTCGCGGGCACCGAACGTCCTGTGCCGCTGATGTTCTCCTACGTCACCACCCCCGTCACCGAGACGATCGAGGAGCTCGTCAGCACCCACCAGGCGCCGGTGTACGTGGTGCACTTCACCCAGGCCTCAGCGCTGGAGCGCGCGCAGGCGCTGACGTCGCTCAAGCTGTGCAGCAAGGCGGAGAAGGACGCGATTGCCGACGTGATCGGCGGTTTCCGCTTCTCCACCGGCTTCGGCAACACCCTGAGCCGGCTGGTGCGCATGGGCGTCGGCGTGCACCACGCCGGGATGCTGCCCAAGTACCGGCGCCTGGTGGAGCGCCTGGCCCAGGCCGGGCTGCTGAAGGTCATCTGCGGCACCGACACCCTGGGCGTCGGCATCAACGTGCCCATCCGCACGGTGCTGTTCACCGGTCTGACCAAGTACGACGGCACCCGGACCCGGCACCTGCGGGCCCGGGAGTTCCACCAGATCGCCGGGCGCGCAGGACGTGCGGGATACGACACCCTCGGCACGGTGGTCGTGCAGGCCCCCGAGCACGACGTCGAGAACGCCCGGCTGGTGGCCAAGGCCGGTGACGACCCGAAGAAGATCAAGAAGATCCAGCGCAAGAAGGCCCCCGAGGGTTTCATCAGCTGGGGGCGACCGACCTTCGACCGGCTGGTGGCCGCCGACCCCGAACAGCTCACCTCGATGTTTCACGTCAGCAACTCGATGCTGCTCAACGTCATCAGCCGGCCGGGGGACGCCTTCGACGCCATGCGGCACCTGCTCACCGACAACCACGAAGCCCCGGCCGCCCAGCGCCGACACGTGCTCGACGCGATCCGGCTCTACCGGGGGCTGCGCGACGCCGGGATCGTGCAGGTGCTGTCCGAACCCGACTCCTGGGGCCGCAACGTGCGCCTCACGGTGGACCTGCAGCGCGACTTCGCGCTCAACCAGCCGCTGAGTCCCTTCGCGGTGGCGGCGCTGCAGCTGCTCGACCCGCAGAGCGCGACCTACACCGTCGATGCGATCAGCGTCGTCGAGTCGACCCTGGACGATCCGCGCCAGGTCCTGATGGCCCAGCAGCACGCGGCGCGGGGCGAGGCGGTGGCCGCGATGAAGGCCGAGGGCATCGAGTACGAGGAGCGGATGGAGCTGCTGGAGGAGGTCACCTGGCCCAAGCCGCTGGCCGAGGAGCTGCTGTACCCGGCGTTCGAGACCTACCGGGCCGGGCACCCGTGGGTCGGCGAGTTCACCCTGAGCCCCAAGAGCGTGGTCCGCGAGATGGTCGAGCGGTCGATGACCTTCACCGAGCTCATCTCCACCTACTCCCTCACCCGCTCCGAGGGTCTCGTGCTGCGCTACCTGGCCGACGCCTACCGGGCGCTGCGGCAGACGGTGCCGCTGGAGGCCCGCACCTCGGAGCTGAGCGACGTCACCGAGTGGCTGGGCGAGCTGATCCGGGGGGTCGACTCCAGCCTGCTCGACGAGTGGGAGGCCCTGTCGAACCCGGACGCGCTTGCCCTGCCCAGCCAGGTGCCGCTGGAGGAGAAGATCCGCCCGGTGACCGGCAACCCGCGCAGCTTCCGGGTGCTGGTGCGCAACGCGGTGTGGCGGCGGGTGGAGCTCGCGGCGCGAGGCCGCTGGGACACCCTCGACGAGCTGGACCCCGAGATCGACTGGGAGGACGCGCTCGAGCCGTACTTCGAGCTGCACGAGGAGATCCGCACCGGTCCCGACGCTCGCGGCCCACTGCTGTTCCAGGTCGAGCAGGCGGGTCGCACCTGGCACGTGCGCCAGGTGCTGGACGACCCCGCCGAGGACCACGACTGGGCGGTGCGCGCCGACGTCGACCTCGACGCCTCCGACGCCGCCGGCGAGGTGGTCCTCGCGGTGACCGGGGTGTCGGACTCGTGAGTCGGCTGCGGGCAGGGTTCGACTGGCTGCTGCGCGACCGGCGGAGCGGGCGGGTGGTGGTGGCGCAGTGGCCGAACGTCACCGCGTGGGTCTACCTCGCGTCGCTGCTCGCGCGTCGGGTGGTGCCCGACGGTGCGGTGACCGTGGTGGCGGTCGCGGGGACGGTCGCGCTCGTGGTCTGGGCGGTGGACGAGGTGGTCCGGGGGGCGAACCCGTTCCGTCGGCTGCTCGGCGCCGGGGTGCTCGTGGCCCAGGCGGTGGGCTGGTGGGCGGGCTGACGGCGGCTGGCGGCTCGGCCGCCGCGAAGCACCCCCGCCTGGCACACTCGCTGCCCGTGGCCACCGACGCGTTCGTCCGGGTGCGCGGCGCCGACGAGAACAACCTGCGCCACGTCGACGTGGACGTTCCGCGCGATGCTGTCGTCGCGTTCACCGGGATCTCCGGCTCCGGCAAGTCCTCCCTCGCCTTCGGCACGATCTACGCCGAGGCGCAGCGCCGCTACCTGGAGTCGGTCGCCCCGTACGCCAGGCGGTTGTTCGCCCAGGCCACCAACCCCAAGGTCGAGTCGATCACCGGGCTGCCCCCGGCGGTGGCCCTGCAGCAGCGCCGTGGCGCCCCGAGCTCACGCTCCTCCGTCGGCACCGTGACCACGCTGTCCAACTCGCTGCGGATGCTGTTCTCCCGCACCGGAACCTATCCCGATGGCGCCCCGCGCCTGGACTCGGACTCCTTCTCCCCCAACACCGTCGCCGGGGCGTGCCCGCAGTGCCACGGCCTGGGGATCGCGCACACCGTCACCGAGGACAGCCTGGTGCCGGACCCGACGCTGACCATCCGCGAGGGCGCGATCGCCGCCTGGCCGGGGGCGTGGCAGGCCAAGAACCTGCGCGACGTGCTCACCGTGCTGGGCCACGACGTGAACACCCCGTGGCGCGAGCTGCCCTCGGCCGAGCGGGACTGGATCCTGTTCACCGACGAACAACCCGTGGTGCAGGTGAACCCGCAGCGCGACCGGGTGGCCAAGCCCTACCAGGGGCGCTTCTGGAGCGCCCGCGCGCACGTGCTGCACACCCTGGCCGACTCCCCCAGCGAGACCCAGCGACGCCGAGTGCTGCAGTTCATGATCTCCCGCACCTGCCCCACCTGCGGTGGGGCGGGGCTGAACCCCGCCGCGCTCGCGGTCACCGTGGCCGGGCGCAGCATCGCCGAGCTCAACGCGCTGCCCCTCACCGGGCTGGTCGACGTGCTGCAGGAGCCCCCCGGTGGTGAGGTGGCGGCCACGATCACCGACGACCTGCTGCGTCGGCTCACCGTGCTCGTCGAGCTCGGCCTGGGCTACCTGGCCCTGGGCCGCACCACCACCACGCTCTCACCCGGGGAGATGCAGCGCCTGCGGATCGCCACCCAGCTGCGCTCGGGGCTGTTCGGGGTGGTCTACGTGCTCGACGAGCCCTCCGCCGGGTTGCACCCCGCCGACGCGGAACCGCTGCAGGAGGTGCTCGCCGCGCTCGTCAGCTCGGGCAACTCGGTGTTCGTCGTCGAGCACGACATGGACACGGCGCGGGCCGCGGACTGGCTGGTCGACGTGGGTCCGCGCGCCGGGGAGGGCGGCGGGCGGGTGCTCTACAGCGGTCCCCCCGCCGGGCTCGCCGACGTCGAGGACTCGATCACCCGGCAGTTCCTGCACCCCCACCCCGACGACCTCGTCACCCGGACCCCACGGGCCCCGTCGGGCTGGCTGCGGCTGCGCGACGTGCGACGGCACAACCTCGACGGCCTGGACGTGGACCTGCCGCTCGGTGTGCTCACCGCGGTCACCGGGGTGTCGGGCTCGGGCAAGTCGACCCTGGTCAGCCAGGTGCTGCCCGAGATCCTGCGGAGCCGGGCCGCCGGGGGTGGCACCGACGACGAGCCTGACGACGCTGCCGAAGACGAGGCCGACGGCGCGGCGACCGAGGTGGGCCAGGTCCGCGGCGCGGACGCGGTCGACCGGCTGGTGCGGGTGGACCAGAAGCCGATCGGGCGCACCCCCCGCTCCACCCTGGCCACCTACACGGGCCTGTTCGACGCCGTCCGCAAGGCGTTCGCGGCCACCGACCTGGCCCGGGCCCGGGGCTGGGGTGCGGGCCGGTTCAGCTTCAACGTGACCGGTGGCCGCTGCGAGACCTGCTCCGGTGAGGGCTTCGTCGCCGTGGAGCTGCTGTTCCTGCCCGGCAGCTACGGACCGTGCCCGGTGTGCCACGGTGCCCGGTTCAACCCCGAGACCCTCCAGGTCACCTGGAACGGTCTCGACGTGGGCCAGGTGCTGGGTCTCACCGTCGACGCGGGCGTCGAGGTGCTGGCGGCGCTGCCTGCCGCCGCACGCTCGCTGGACGCACTGCAGCAGGTGGGCCTGGGCTACCTGCGCCTGGGCCAGCCCGCCACCGAGCTCTCCGGCGGCGAGGCCCAGCGCATCAAGCTCGCCACCGAGCTGCAGCGGGTCCCCCGCGGCCGCACCCTCTACGTCCTCGACGAGCCCACCACCGGCCTCCACCCCTCCGATATTGAGAAGCTCATGCTCCAGCTCGAAGGCCTGGTAGCCGCCGGCAACACCGTCATCGTGGTGGAGCACGATATGCGCGTAGTGGCGGGGTCAGATTGGGTGCTGGACATCGGGCCGGGTGCGGGCGACGAGGGCGGAAAAGTGGTGGCGACTGGCCCGCCGCGTGAG